>JBIIZI010000029.1:0-16195 GCA_044346375.1 Crocinitomicaceae bacterium
TAGCCATCTGCTAAGATGGAGTTCATGCTCGCTTCAGTAAGTTCTAAGCTTCTGTTGCCATTGCCGTAGCCGTCGAGGCGGGTAATTTGCGGCGACGAACCGTAAGCGATGAGTTGGGCTGTTCCGCCTGCTTCGGGCATTGGGTTGTGCGGGATCACTTCGATCGGTTTGACTTCGCCAACTGCAGCCTTGCGGCTGGCTATGTAGCGTTTCTTTTGACCGTCTAGTGAAAGTGGGTCGTTGGGCGAATAATCTTTGAAATTGTTGTGCGCATAGGCAATGGCCATGTAGTAATAGCGCTTGAAATTCACGAGTTTTTTGTCGCCTTGGGCAAATTGGTCGGTCTGAACGCGGAAGCTATGCTGAATACCTTTGTCTTCGCCGTTGACGCGTTGAACTGGAATGGAAGCGCCAAGCTCGTCACTGAATTCAAAATTGATGATTTTGCCAATGCCATCTTTGATGTCGCATTGCGCTACCAAACGTGCTTGGTCAGGGTCTTGGAGTTCAGAGCTCGAGACCTTTGAGTTGGACAGCTGATAAATTTGGTAACCTTGGAAATTATAGGTTTTGTCGGCGTTAGGGTCTGAGGCTACAATAAAAGGATCGAATTCTTCGTATAGTTCTTTGTAGTTATTGGAGTTCACTGGATTGGACAACATGATGATCACTTCATTGGCCAACTCTTGGATTTGTACGTCGGGTGCGTGCGGCCCGTCGAGCACTTTAAAGCAGTTTTCAAAGAGCGCTTGGGCTTTGTCGTCGGCCCTGCGCAGCGTTTCTACCGAAGCAAAGGGGTCTCCGTTACTAGAGCGTGCCCAAACAACACCAACTGTTATGTTATTGACCGCTCCGGGTTTCAAGATAAAAGGCCCGGCCGACTGCACAAAACGGCGGTCGTTGGGGGTGTTGTTGGCAGTTTGTTCGGTCCAGTTGGCTTGCGGATTGCCACCGGTGCCCCAACCTAGTGGGTCGGTATTGCCCGGGAACATGAAGTCGCAGGGTGTGTTTGGATCGGCTTCTGGGTCTGAGATGTGGCCGCTGCCGCCATAAACGAATTTAGTGCCATCTTTCCAGAAACCGCGCAGATAGTTGTAGTAGTCGCCCGAATAGATAGGGTCGGTTTGGTTGGGGTTGGCGCCGTTGGTGGTATTTGAATAATATAAAAAGCGGCGCATACCGAAACGTTCGTTGTCTACAACGCCATCGCCGTAGCCTATGCCATTGAGCGCTTCGTTGTCCCAGATACCAAAAGCGTTGTCAATGCCGTCGTTGTCTTGGTAAGGACCTTCAAAGAAGTCGACTCCAACTGCTGGAGGTGAGTAGCCGTAGCCTTTGAAACCCGAGTTGTCGCCGTCGTAGTTGTCGCCGTTGTAGTAGTAGCCTAAACCTCTATTGACATCGCAGCCCACGTAGTCGTCGTAGGGATCGCCGAGCGCGCCGTCGGTAAAGAAGCCAAAATAGGTGTTGTAGAGTGTTTGGGTGCCGCGGTTGATGAGTTCGTAATTGTAGAAAGTCATGTTGTTGACTTCGTCGTTGGAGGCGAAAGCAAAGGCTTGTGCCCTGATTTCCATTCCGATAGGGTCGGCCCCAGTTTCGGTGTGGATATTTCCCTTGTCGTTCATGACCCACCAATAATTGAGGTCGCCGTAAAGTGAGATTTTGCGATCGGTGCTGCAATCTTTTGTTTTTTTGATGTCGTACCACGGAAAATCGCCGTCTTGCCAGTTGTAAGTGCCGTCGTTGTTGTAGTCGTAGAAAGGAGCGAGGTAGTAGTCTTGACCTTGCGATACGTCTCCGTGTGCAGGCCATTCTTTGATGATTTTAGGAACGGTGTAGTTCGGGAAAAGATCACTTTGTGTGTTGGTGCCGTTCTGCATGTCGTAGATACCGGCTTCGTACCATGCATTGAACTCTCTGATTTCATCTTGGCTCGATACGAAATGTTTGTCGAATTTAGCGCAATTGTCGTAGGTGGTTTCGGCAAATACTTTTGAGAGTGGGCCGGTCCAGTAATCTTGACCATTGCGGTAGCGCAAGGCGGCTAGTTTCAATTGGTTGTTTACGTCTGTTCCACCTAACCAAAGCGCTGCGGTAAAAAGTGCATTGATACCGGAGTTCTTTGGAACCTCGTACATGGAGTAGTTTTGATTGGGAATTTGCCACAAATTGCCCGCGGTGTGCACCATAGCTCGCACGTTGTTGAGTTCCAAAAAGGTGCTGTGGTTGGGAGGTGGGCAGTTGGCGCCTTTATTTTGGGTATGAACAGTTGGCTTTTGCTGCCCGGTATAAGATTGGGCTGAAACAAAATGCGGTAAGGCAAAGCCTATTAAAAAGAATGATAATAGTTTGTACATTAGGTCACTAAAGTACGTAAAAAATCGGAGTAAATTTGTCTATGAAACAACTCGAAAACGCTGAAGACATCCACCAACTTGTTTCGGTGTTCTATGATAAATTGCTTCAAGACGTCTTGCTTTCGCCATTCTTTGCGACACTAGATTTTGCGTCTCATTTACCTAAAATGGAGCAATTTTGGCGTTTTGCACTTTTGTCTGAGTCAGGTTACACCACAAATGTCACTGAAAAGCATATGAAAATGCCGCTCGAAAAAGCCCATTTTGACCGCTGGTTGGCGCTTTTTAACCAAACCATTGACGGTTTATTTGAAGGAGAGGTAGCTGCCCAAGCCAAACAGCGCGCAGCAGTTATTGGCTGGACGATCAATTCCAAATTGAATCCGCCGCACTAAATAAACATTCGAATCTTCAAAACTAAAGTGGAGCAGGGTCTTTGGGTTGCAAACTTGCACTTATTTTTGAATCATGGCAAATAAAGCAGACATCTATAGCAAGCGCGGTATTCGTACCGGTTATGTTTCTACAGTTATCGGAATTTCCTTGGTTATTTTCATGATTGGTTTGGTATTGGGCGGTATTTTCGGCTTGCGCAGTATCGAAAAACAAGCCAAAGAAAACATCCAAGCCGATATCTTTTTCAAATCTGAACTCAACGATGCTGATATCAAGCAAATAGAAGAACAACTCAAATCTTGGCCAGAATTTTCGGACGTTTTCTTTATTTCACCGGAGCGCGCCATCCAAGAATTTGCTGGTGAAAGTGAAGTCGAAAAAGAAGTGCTGTCGTTGTTTGATGCCGAAAACCCATTGCCAGCAACTATTGGGATCAAGCCAAAAATGGAATACGCCAGCCGATCCGGAATGGCAGGTATCAAAAGGAAGTTAATGAGTCGTTTCAAGGATGAAATTGACGAAGTCAACTACGACAAATCGAGTGTAGCCAACGTCAATTTAGGTTTCAAGCAGTTTGCAATTTTGTTTTTGGCAGTTGCTCTCCTTTTGATCATTATTGCAGTAGCCATGATCAACAACACCATCCGCTTGGCTTTGTATTCCAAACGATTTACCATCAAAACCATGCAGTTGGTAGGCGCCACCTCCATGTATATCCGCAAACCATTTTTGGGACAGGCTCTTTTTCAAGGGCTTTTGTCTTCTCTAATAGGTTTGGCTTTGTTACTGACTGTTTTTTACGGTCTCAATAATTTGCTAGAAACCATTCAAATTGCCTACACCCTTGAAAGCTTCTTGCTGCTCATAGGTTTGCTCTTTGTGATTGGTGTTTTTATTACAATGTTATCTACGTGGTTTGCCTTAAACAAGTATCTTCGTATGAAATTAGATGATCTTTATTAATTATGAAGGACCCTATCAAACACTTTGGTTTTGACCCTGCCAATTACAAATGGCTTTATATTGGCTTAGGTATCAACATACTCGGTTTTCTACTCATGATCGGCGGGGGCTCTGACGACCCCAAAGTATTTAAAGAAGACGAGTTGTTCAGTTTTGTGCGCATTACCTTAGCGCCAATACTTATTGTTGCCGGCTATATCGTGATTTTCTATGCAATCATGAAGCGCAACAAAAAAGACCAAACAGAAGCCTAAACCATGACTTTTCTCGACGCTATTCTTTTGGCCATCATCGAAGGCCTGACTGAGTTTTTGCCTATTTCGTCCACCGGCCACATGATTATTGCCTCAACGTTTATGGGCAATGCCAGCGATGACTTCGTTAAGCTCTTTACGGTCGCCATTCAGTTTGGCGCCATTCTTTCTGTGGTGTTGGTTTACTTTCAGAAATTCATTCAGTCTTTTCGTTTTTATTTGTTGCTTGGCGCCGCTTTCATCCCAACAGGCATCATCGGTTTGTTGGCAAAAAAACACATCGATGCGCTTCTAGAAAATGTAGCCGTGGTAGCGTGGTCTTTGCTCATTGGCGGAATTGTATTGTTGTTTGTGGACCGCTTTTTTGCAGACAACGAAACCCAAAAAGAAGAGCAACCACTCGATTTCAAATCGGCCATCATTATTGGAACGGTCCAAAGCATCGCCATGATACCCGGCGTATCGCGTTCGGCAGCAACCATAATTGGCGGCCTTAGCCAAAAACTCACCCGCAAAGCAGCTGCAGAATTCTCCTTCTTTTTAGCGGTCCCCACAATGTGCGCAGCCACTCTTAAAAGTATGTACGACGAAAAAGAATTGCTCCTGCAGTCGAGCGGCCAAGAATGGCTGTTGTTGTTAGTTGGCAATGTAGTGGCGTTTATCGTAGCCTACCTCGCCATCAAATCGTTCATCTCATTTCTACAAAAGAAAGGTTTCCGTGCTTTTGGCTGGTACCGTATTGCACTTGGTACGGCCTTGCTTATTTTGCTCGCTTTGGGCGTTGACCTTCAAATGGCAGGCTAATGCTAGATATACAAGAAGGCCTCACCATTTTAGTCGACAAACCCTACCACTGGACTTCCTTTGACGTAGTCAATAAAATCCGCTGGAACCTCAAAAAAAAGTTGGGTGTTAAAAACGTGAAAGTTGGCCATGCAGGCACGCTCGACCCTTTAGCTACCGGATTACTCGTGCTTTGTTTGGGCAAACACACCAAACTCATTGAAGGGCTCACCAACGATACCAAAACCTATACCGGTACTTTTTTAGTGGGTAAAACTACCCCCTCTTTCGATTTAGAAACCGAATACAACCAAGATTTTGAAACCGCGCATATCGACGCTGCACTCATCGAAAGCGTGCGCGCTTCTTTTATGGGTGTTCAACTCCAAACACCACCAATATACTCGGCAAAGCAAATAGACGGCAAGCGCGCCTACGATTTTGCCCGCGCAGGGAAGACTGTAGAAATGAAGCAAAGCCAAATCGAAATTCTTGATTTTAGCATAGACACCACGCGCTTCCCTGAGCTAGACTTTCAAATTACGTGTAGTAAAGGCACGTACATCAGAAGTATTGCCAGTGATTTTGGCGTCAGACTCCATTCAGGAGCAACACTCATTGCACTGCGCAGAACGCAATCTGGAAACTTCAAAATGGATGATGCAAAAACCGTAGACGAATGGATTGAGCTGATCAATCAAGATGAGGTTTATATTCCTTGAAACAGATAGGCAATTTGTAGCTATTCCTTAATGTGTTTTAATTTTTCCTGAACGTCGCGGATCAAGCGATTGTAGTTATTGATCTTTTCTTTGTATCCATTTTCTTCGGCGCGATGCAGTCTTTTTTGAAGGTAGTGTAAGCGACGTCCTAACTTGTATTTGTCCCATTTGTTTAAGATGCGTTTCATGGTGCAAGGTTTTAATGAATACTGAATTTTGTGCCCTTTTGGCTTTCTTTAAATATAGCTAATATTTAATTTACATCAAACTTATATAGTGTTGGTTGGTTACTTTTTTGTTTGTATCTTTGTGGCCCTGAAAGTCGAAAAGAATGCCTCGGTGGCGGAACTGGTAGACGCGCTGGATTCAAAATCCTGTTCTTTCGGGAGTGCCGGTTCGATCCCGGCCCGAGGTACAAAAGCCCCTGAATTTCAGGGGTTTTTTTGTTTTTATTGCTTCCTCACATCAGGCTTTTAAAAATAGATACCTAACTTTGTTCCGCATGGAATACGGATCCTTTTCTTTTATTACTAAAGTTCAGGGAACGTCTTCCCAAATACCTCCATTTACATGAAAAATTTAGTCTTATTTTCAATTGCAGCACTCCTTTTTACTTCCTGCATGACAACCTTCAATGGCGTTTTAACTCCAACAAACGACCTCAAAAATGTAAAATACATTAACACGGCCTTTGGTTCAGCTCAGGCTAATTATTTCATGGGAGTTGTCGGAAACAAACACGATGCATTAGTTCTTGAAGCTAAAATAAATATGATGAAAAATTTCCCATTGGATTCAAATCAGTACTATGCCAATTATACCGTTGATTTCAGAAAGAAAAATCTACTCGTTGTTCAGTCTGCTATAGTGACTGTCAGCGCCGATATTGTACAAGAAAAATCAAGTCCAAGTGAGGATAATTATACCGAAGCATTTAAATCTAAATTGGGCATCTCAAACGCTGCTAACTCATCTTTAAAAATTGGCGATACAGTCGTAGATCGCAAATTGAATTATTATGTAGTAGAGGCTAATAACGGCGCTGCTATTGTGGTGAAGCCAGTAGGATCTTCAGATCTAAGATTCTCCAAGTTGGTTAAAAAAAGAAGAGAATTGTTTTTAGATCCAAATAAGGCTAAATCAAATGCCCCTAAAAAGACGTTTGTATTTGACAATTAATTCTAAATAAAGTACGGTTTTATCCTTGGCTCTCGTTCGTTGTGGGCTAATCTCCCTCTGAAAAGCAAGGTTTCGTCATTGTAATGGCCTCTCCAGCAATGTAGTTGCCAAATTCTATGCAAGGCGGTAAGTTCCAATCTGTGCGGTCGCGGGTAAGGTAATAATAGCCACTACGCGCGCCGTTTTCAAAATAAAAATGACTATTGAGTAAGCCATTTGCCGTAAAACGCGACGCGCTTCCTTGCGGTGTACCATCTAAATAATTGAGCACCTTATATGCTTGACCGTTTTGGTGGTATTCTTCCAGGCGCTGTATGAGCCCATCTTTAAAAGTGTATTTACCTAGAAGTAATCCGTTTGAATCTAAGTCGCTGCAAGTGCCTGTGAAGGGTTCTCCGTCTAGGTAGGCCATTTCGCTTAAGACATCGCCCTCGCTAATGGGCGTCCAGTAATAGGCATCTTCGCAAAAAATTCCGCGCACAAGAAGCGCGGGATTATTGAAATTGATGTCTTCATCAAAATAGTTGTTGCCACATGCAATTGTGATGCGATCTACAAGGATTTCCTGTGAAAAGGCTGGGCTGATTACACTAAAAACAACAAGAAGTAGCTGGGTTGGTTGGAGTATCTTCATGTAAGGTAAATTATTTATCCTAATTTCGTTACACTCAGCAAACAAATAACTGTTATTCAATTATTAACTTATGAAAAAACTACTCTTTTTCGCTATCTCAATAAGTCTTTCATCTTGGAGTATTTTAGCTCAAAATACTACTGCCAAAGGATTAGAAGGCTTGCATATCGCTGGTCCGAATGAAATCAAACCAGGTACACCACTGTTGCTGAATCCGGCAGAAATGCCTATTTATAACGAAAATTTTGAGCGCCTAACTGAACAAGCATTTCAACAAATGATGATGAGCATGGAGTATATGCCAGAACCTTATTTAGATGACGCTTCCAATGTGAAGGCGTTGGTTCTGCGCAGAGCCACGCCAGAAGAATTGAAAATGATGCAGCAAATGCAAGCGAATGGTGGCCCAGACATGGGTGGCCCGACTGAAATAGCTACTTCGCCATTATTAAATTTACCAGCACCTCCTTTTGAAGTAAAGGATTTGAAGGCCAATAGCTTAAAACTCGAAGATTTAAAAGGCAAGGTTGTCGTATTAAACTTTTGGTTTGTGGAGTGCAAACCTTGCGTTTCTGAAATTCCGGAACTCAATGAGTTGGTAATGGAGTTCCAAAAGAAAGGGGTTGTTTTTATGGCATTGGGTCTGAACAACACCGAGCAAATGAAGAAGTTTTTGAAGAAAACACCGTTTAATTATCAAGTTGTACCCGATGCAAAGGAGGTGGCCAATCAATTTGGTGTGGATGGTTTTCCCACCTCCGTTGTCATCGATCAGGAGGGCGTCATTCGCTATATTTCTCTGGGTGTTGGCCCTCAAAACAAAGAAAAATTAGCCGAGGCCATTCGGTCACTTATCATCTAACATATTGATCACGCCACCTTTGCCGTCAGTAATGATTGTTTTGGTATTTGGAGAGGTCGAGAGCTTCATGAAGGCCTGAATTTGGTTCATTTTCAAAACGTTTGGCGTTAAACTCGAATTGAGCATGTCATTGGCTGCTTTGTTGGCTTTAGCCTCAATTTCAATACTTTTGGCGCGTCCTTCGGCTTCGAGAATAGCGGTTTGTGCTTTGGCTTCAGCCTGAATGATTGCATTTTTCTTAGCGCCTTCCGCTTCAATAAGCTGACGGTCCATTTCTTTTTTCTGGCGGTCGAGTACAAATTCCATTCTGAGCGCTTCTTGTTCTGCCTCTAGTTTGGCTTCAATGGAGCGGGTTAAACCTTGCGGAAGGCTAATACTTTTCAATAGAACAGCTTCTATAACAAATCCTTTTTCTTCGCAAACTTCTGCGAGTCTTTTTCTAATTTCTTGCTCAATTTCGTTGCGCTTGGCACTGTGCATGTCTTTGGCGTAATAACGCGAACACACATCAGAAGCGGCAGATCTGAACACCGGCAAAATGAGGTTTTCTTCGTAATTGAGCCCGGTTTCTTTGATAATTCTAGGTACATCTTCTGCTTTGATGTGATACAAAATAGAGCTCTCGGAAAGAATTGTTAAACCTTCTTTGGAAGGGAGATTTTCCTTGATAGACAAATTCATGGTGCGGACATTGACCTTTACCACTTTTGTGAAAAAGGGATTGTAGCCTACTGGCCCGGGCATTCGGACCTTCTCGTCAATCTTGCCTAATCTACTTTTCACCGCCACCTGATGCGGCTTTACCACCGTGCAACTTGCCACACCAGCAGCAAATGCTGTAATCAATAAGAGTTGTTTCATTTTTTAAAATTTGACTTTGAAATTCAAAGGTCGTGCCAATACTTCTTATTTAATTACGACTAAACATTAAACTATATTATGAATAAGATAAGCAAGAAACTTACAATTTCCCATCATTAAAATGCAATAAAAGCAAACAGTGTTTAAAGACCTTTGTCATGGCATAACAATGGTGTTATGTTTAAAAAATGAATGACATGGTTAGTGATATGAAAATGAGTTTGGCAGCGATGCTAATAGTAGGTTCGCTCTTTACGAGTTGTGCAACACCTGCAGAAGATCTTGAAAAAGCACAAGACAAAGAGAAACAATCTAAAAAGGAATTGAGAATTGCTAAACAAGAATACGAGAAAGAAATGACTGAATACAGAAAAACATCCGAAGAAAAAATTGCCGCAAATGAGTTGAAAATAGCAGAATTTAAGGCAAGAGTGAAAACCCAAAAAGAGGAAGCAAAAGCAGACTATGAGAAAAAAGTAGATGATTTGAATAGGAAAAATACGGACCTAAAAATGCGCCTTGACAATTTCAAGTTTGATTCCAAAACAAAGTGGGAATCTTTCAAATTTGAATTGAACCAGGACATGGAGAAGCTTGGTGCCGCCATCAATGAATTTATGGGCAAGGACGAAAAAAAGAAATGAGAATCATAGACCTTTCATTACAGAAAAATGAAGATTTATAATTCAAGCATATAGCCACTTTATGTGTCCAATTTGGCAAATATGGTTAGTTGGGAAAAAGTCCGTTTACCGGATCAAATTCAAATGACCATTAACCGTTTGGCTTTCATTTGAATTGCTAAATCGATACGAGACCTGATAGGTATATGTACCAATTGGCGCTATACCTTTATTGGCAATGGCGCCATCCCAGCCGACAGCGGGGTCAAGGCTAGTGAAGATGAGTTCGCCCCAACGGTTGTAAATGGTGAGTTCAAAGCGATTGGCATCAATGTTTCTGCCCTCTACCTTAAAAACGTTGTTGAAAGCATTGCCGTCTGGACTAAAGGTATTCGGGATATATAGCGCCGCGTCTTCTAAGATATTTAGTATACTGGTGATTTCACTGGTGCAACCTTGTGCAGTACTCACTGCTAATTGGAAGATTTGATTTCCACTTGCGTTATTGGGGATATTGAAAATTGGGTTTTGTAAAGAACTCGTTTGTATGCTTCCATTTGCTGTAGTATAGGTCCAGCTCCAGGTATCAATTTGTCCGGTAGATTGGTCTAGCATCTGGATTTCTGAGAGGCCGTATTCGATGAGTTCTGGGGTGCTGGTAAATGCCGCAATTGGTTCTGCAGATACCGTTAAATTGACCGTAATATTGCTGTCGCAACCGCTGGCATTGGCAATGGTATAAGCAAACGAGGTGCTTTCCGTGTAAGTTTGTCCATTTGCTGCGAAATATGGCCCGCAAGAATTTATATTGATTGTATTTGAGCTCGCTTGGTTGATTGTTAAGTTCAAATTGACAGTGCTATCGCAGCCATTGCTGTTTCCTGCAACAATTGTATAGATGGGCGTATTGGTCGAGCTCGTGTACGTGTTGCCGTCTATCCAAGTAAAACTTCCGCAGGCTGTTTGTATATCCGTACCAATTGCGTTGGAGCTAACGCTTAAATCTAGGGTCACTACAGAATCACAGCCTGAGGCATTGGTGAGTGTTACGCTTTGAGTGCCGGGGCCGTTGAAGGAAAGGCCATTCCATATGTAGGGAAATTGATCGTTGCAAACAGTCTCATTGAGACTCACCGCGTTTGGTACACAGGCGCCGCAACAGTTGCCGGTTTGGGCGCTTACGGTGTAGTTGGTACCGCTATCCCAACAAGGATACTGTACATTGAGGCCCCGGAGCACGCCGCCAAATTGGTTTTGAAAATAGGCCAATACTTGATCTACTGTATTGCAGCCGCCTTGGTTGGCGTCTACGTTGCAGCTGTAGAGGCAAATAATGCCGTTGTTCCAACCATTTGGAATGTTAAAATAATTAGGATTTGGCGGACTAATAATAGTGACGGGAGGCGCAACGTTCACTGTAAGAATCGCAGGATTGATGCCTGTAAAGCTTGAGGTGGTGATAGGGAAGCTACAATTGTTATTGTTTTGCGCAGAGTTGAAGCCTGCATACAACACTTCCGTTACCGTATTGACAAATGGGCCGCTAAACGTGACATTCACTGGTTCATAGGTGCAGATGCCAATTTTAAGATTTGGAATGTTTTGGTCCACCACAATATTGAGATTGCCACCATCGTAATTGGCAAACAAAATCCAATTTCCTGTCGGGTCGCAATTTGGTGTAAAACTACCTTGTGCTTTGACGTTTAAGAAGGTAGTAAAAAACAAGAAAAGAAAAAGTACTTTGGAGAGGCAAATTTTCGGGTTCATGCGTGCGCTGAAAGCTAATGCTTGTTATTAATTCATTTAATTTCCTTTGAGAAACAAATAAGGCCTGGTTTTGTTTCAAGTTAAACTTTTATCATGAAATCAATTCTTTCTGGTCTCCTTTTTACTTTTAGCTCACTTCTGACCTTCGCACAAACCAATGTATCAGGTGGTATCTATCAAAATGCAACTTGGTCTTTGGCGGGTAGCCCTTATATTGTGAATGGCCCAGTGGTGGTTTTCCCTGGAGTTACGCTCAATATCCAGCCAGGTGTAGAAATCCGTATCAACAATCAGAACAATTCCAACATCTACATCGAGACGCGCGGTACCATTAACTGTATTGGTACAGATGCGCAACCTATTAAAATTCACGCATTATACGATACCACAAGTACTGTAGCTTGGCAAGGTTTTGTTTGTACGAGCTCACAAGGCGGCATTTTGAATGCAGATCGCATCGAGATTTCAAATGCCTATTTCCCTTTATCGTACGAAACGATTCCTACAACGCTTTCCTATACCAACAGCAAATTCATCCGTTGCTTTCAAGCAGTTACCGTAGGTACCAACCTCAATTTGTCCGGTTGTGAATTCATTGATAATGAAGTAGGGGTTTACGGCTGGGCCAATTTCAACATCAATAACTGCCTTTTTAAAGACAACACTACCTCATTGTATCTGTATGCCAGTGCTTTTGCTATGAGTAATTGTAGTTTCGTCGACAACCAAATTGGCCTTTCCTTTTTGGCCAATTCGGTAGATTCTATCGTTATTTCTAATTGCGAATTTCTGAACAACGGTTTGGCGATCAATTACCCTAATAACGGAAGAGTAGAAAATTGCGTTTTTTCGGACAACGCCGCCGCCATTCAACAGGCCTATTACTGTGAAATCCTGAACAACGAATTTTTCTACAACGAACTTGCCATTGAAGCGTGTGTAGATGCCGTTATCCACAATAATCAAATCAACAACAATATGGGTGGCCTACTCATTTCTAATGTATCAAGCGTGCAAGACAGCCCGTCCATCTATGACAACGAAATATGTGGCAACATCAATTTTGCAGTCAATAACAACACCAACATGAACTATTCGCTTTTCAGCAACTGTTTCTGTGATCTCGATTCCGCTCAAATTGAAGCTTACCTTATTGACGGCTACGACGACATCACTAAAGGCCTCATCAATTACCAAGTTTACGACTCGAGCTGTACTGTGCTATTGGGTAATGTAGTCAAATTTGGCCCTGGCGCTGGTCTTGATGAATTAGGGCTTGACATTATTTTTGAAAACCCGGTTCAAAATGAGATGCATATTTTAAGTGAAGCCTCATTCGACGTCGTTCAAGTAACGGATTTAAGTGGAAAATCTTACGAATTCAGAAGCTTCGGTAACAATACTTTTGATGTATCAATACTCCCGGCAGGCTTCTATATGTTGCACACCGTTGACGATAAGTTGGCGAGAAAAGGCTTTGTGAAGAACTAATTTACTTCGTTATTCCACCGCCATCACTTCAATCCACGTTTCGCTGAGGTTTAAGGTCAATTGAGTTCCTTTTTTTGGTTGGAGTGTAAACTCTTTGTCGCTGGAAAAGATGAGTAGCCCTAGTTGGTATCCACGCGCAATAACTTGATCATCGGGTTGGAAATTGAACGTGAGGTCGTAGAATTTGCCAGGCTGCAGTGCTTCTCCTTTTTCTAGAGAACTATGGTTTTGAGGATCGGCCCACGCACGGTTGACAAGTATATCTTCCATTTTGATTTTCTTAGGGTCGTAGTTTTTTGGCACTGCAATAAGGTAGACCGAAAGGTTGGCAGCGGCTTTACTACTCGCTACCTGCACATGAATACGGCTAGTGCCGGAAAGGTGTAAGGGTTGTTCTAAGGTTTTGCCCCAAAACAAGAGTCTGTTGTCGGCATTTTTAGGCGAAATGAGTTGCAGGGCTGTGAGGCTGGCATCGTCGGTAAAGGTCAAAGATTTTGCCTCACCTTTTACAGTTGCAAGCGTACCTGTATTTGCTGTTGTTGACTGCGGATACAAACGCAAGGCTTTGGCTTTGGGATCCGGAAATGCACTTTGTGGGTGCGCTTCTTCTTCACCTTTTGGAACAATCCAAGCGTCGGCAAGTCTTTCGATGCCGTTATTTACGCCATGAAGATATTTAGTAAACCATTTGTTCATCATCCAAAGAGGCGGTGGATACCCATGCCCTAATTGGTTGTAGTAAATTTTTGCGGGCAGACCCATTTTTTTGGCTTGTTCGTAAAAACGAAAGCTGTGTTCTGCCATCACGTTCCAATCCTCAAAACCATGACACATGAACAACGCTGCTTTCATGCTGTCCATTTGGGTGAGGTAGTCTCTGGACGCCCAAAAATCGTTATAGTCGCCAGTGATGCGGTCTTGGCCGGGCACTAAAATTTTGTCGCGAACAATAGCGTCGTTGTGCGCTCGGTTTTGAGGGTCGCCACTATGTACAAAATCGTATAAGATATCGGTATCTTCGCCCAAATAACCACCTGGTGAACGCACCAATCCGTTGGAGCGGTAATACAAATACCAAGAACTAACGGGCGCATTCGGAATAATTGCTTCCAAACCTTTTACGCCGGTGCATGCAGCAGCCAAGCACAAGGTGCCGTTGTAGGAAGTGCCCATCATGCCCACTTTTCCTGTAGACCAAAAAGCGCTTACGGTATCCATTCCGTTGCGTGTGGTGTAGCCGACAGCTCGGCCGCAGAGCCAATCAATAACTGCCGCAGGGGCGAGTTTTTCGTTTTCACCACCAATTGTTGGTACGCCGTCAGAAAAACCTGTACCAGGCGATGATGAGTAAACAGTGATATAACCTCTTTTGACCCAAGTGAAATCTTGAAAGTAAGCGTCTAAAGGTCGGTTTTCTTTGCGTTTGGCTACGGCGTGTTCATGCGGTGGAGGTGTTTGACCGATTTCGTGCTTGACATCCCAAAAATAGCTTTTTGAATCGCCGCCTGTACCGGCAAAGTACGGACTAGACATATAGATCACGGGCAATTTGAGGCCTTGTGTATTGGTCTGCACCGGGCGCGTCAAGAATACGTGCATGCGATCTAGCTTGCCATTGGCATCGCTGTCAAAGTTGGTCTGCACCCATAACTCTTCCTTGATCCATTCTGATGGCGTACTAAATTCGGGTACAATTTGCGCTTGCCCTTCTTTAAAGATGGGTTTGACTTGTTGGGCGTAGAGTTTGGTGAGTAGGGTAAGCCCAAGTGTGAGGTAGAGAAGTTTTTTTATCATTTTATTTTTTTTGCTTCAATAATTTTAGGAATCCTGATATTTTTTGGACTCATTACTAAATAATTGGTTTTCTTTCCGGTTCCCTCGGTATGCATCATTCCTTTTGCAACTAAATCCTGTAAATCTCTAAGTGCTGTATCATTGGATGTTTTGACTAGTTTGGCATAAGTTGAGGTTCTTAGATAGCCCAGTTCTTTTGTATAATGATCGTACATAAAATTGAGCACAAACCGTTGCCTGACATTCACAGTTGTTGCACGATGAATATCCCAAAATTGTGCTTTGTCCAAAATTAATTCTAAATTTTGCTCACTAGCCAATAGAGCTCTTTGAAAACATCCTAAAAACCATTCAAGATATAATGTAATATCACGGTCGCCTTTTTGAGTGGTTTCAATAATTTTATTATAGTCCTTATGTTCCTTAAAAATCTGATTCGATAAACTATAGAAGCGAATTTTGCTTTGATCACTCCTCGTCAGAACCATATCTAAAATTGCTCTTGCAATTCTTCCATTTCCGTCATCAAAAGGATGAATAGTCACAAACCAAAAATGAGCAATAAGTGCTTTGAGGACGAGGTCATATTCTTGATCGGTATTGAGCCACTCAAGAAAACTATCCATTTCATGTGATACTTTGTCTGCCGAAGGTGCAATAAAATGGATTTTTTCTTTCCCAAAATGACCGGATACAACTTTCATTCCGCCTATTCGATATTGCGCAATATCGATAGGTGTGAAGCCACTATAGCCACTTTGGAAAAGGGAATGATGCCAGCCAAGTAGTCGCTCTTTGGTTAATGGCCGCTCGAAATTTTGTGTTGCGTCAAGAATTACATCTACAATTCCGTCAATATGTCGGGGTGTCCGAATAAATTCTGAATGTTCGAGACCTAATTTTTTTGCAATGGAGGAACGTACGTGTTCAGTATTTAATATTTCGCCCTCAATTCTCGACGTATCAACAACATCTAAAATAAGCGATTCTAAAGTAGCCTGATCGGTAAAATCAAAACCCAAGCTTTCCATTTTTCCTAACAATCGCCCTTGAAGATAACGTACAGCGGCAAGTATCGGTGATAACTTGTCATTATTCCATGTAAAATCCGTCCAACTTTTTATTTCATGAATATACATTTATCGCCGCATAATATGCGGTAAAAATAGTGAATTTACGCCGCAAACGGATCATCTAAATTTGAAAATAAGGAAGTATTCTTACTTCCAATAAAACTTCAAACCCAAAAGTAAGTTTGTTCGATAAGCATAAAAGGTATTGTCAGCAAAAAAATTGTTACTCGTAAGTGAGCTAAAGCCATGACAAAAGCTCCCTTCGGCAAATAATACAAGTAAAACCGTTAGGAAGGCTTGAAAGGAAAAGTGGAGTTTGGTCATTTGGAAGGTTTGTTTCAAATATTACTCGATATTACCATCCCAAGTGGTAATATTCATAGAAAAGGAGATTTTCAGGAACGTCGTAGAAAGTTCTGATTTCGTAACCATG
>JBIIZI010000170.1:0-4594 GCA_044346375.1 Crocinitomicaceae bacterium
ATCGTCGGCACTGCGGTTGGGTTTATTGATCAGACACTCTGCATACAGCACGCGTGCTTCGGTATTGTTGGAATCGAGGCGATAGGCTTTTGCACCATAAGTGAGCGCTTTGTCAAAAGCGAGGGAATCCATCAAAATATTGCCTTTTTCGATCAATAATTCGACGGAATCTGGATGAGCCACGAGGAGTTGGTCGAGGGTTTGTTTTTTACCTGAGGCTGATTCGGGGTTGCCACAAGCAACAAATAACAAACTACATAGAGCTAGTAAAAAGAAAATGCGCATACCACAAAATTAAGATTTTGATTTGGATTGTTTGTTGCGTAAATTTGTAACGTAAATTATAGCCATGAAGCGTAGTATTTTTCTCCTTGTTTTCTTGCTCATTGTCGGAACACAAGAAATCGTTGCACAATGCTCACAGTGCAAATTGCTCGCCGAACAAGGCCATGGCCTAGACGAAAACAGTTTTGCGGGTAACATTAACGGTGGCATACTCTACCTCATGCTCATTCCCTACCTCATCTTGTTGTTTTTATTCCGCAAACCCATCCTCAGATTTGTGAAGGGTTTATTTAAAGCAAAGGCTTAAGCCCAACTCACAACGATCTTTCCTGTTGTTTGCCCCTTTCCAAGCGCCTCATGTGCCAGTACAAAGTCCGAAGAACTATAATTGGTAATTTGCGGCAATTGGATTTCGCCATTTTTGTAGCGCGTTAGCATCGCTTGCATACTCTGCTGTATCACTAAAGGTTGCTGATCGGCAATTTTAAGCATGTTTACGCCAAGCAGGCTTTTGGATTGCATCATGAGGCCAACAGGCAGCACAAAGCCCATTTCCCAAAGAAAAGATAATTTGCCAATAAGCCCTTTGCGCGTGGCCAAATCAGCGCCACCAAATAGAAAGAGCCTGCCACCGGGCCCCATCAGCTTGAGGTCTTGTTTGGATGTTCGCCCTCCTACCGCATTAAAAGAAACGGAAAGTTTTTGTGCGCCTAAATAGTGCTCAAGGGTTTTAAAGTAATCTTCTTTTTTATAATTGATGACAAAATCGGCCCCTAAAGACTGTAGATATGCTTTCTTAGAATCGCTTCCAATTTTGCCATAGACAGTTGCGCCTTTTAACTTGGCCAATTGCACCAAGAAACTCCCTACTCCTCCGGCTGCTGCATGCACCAACACATGATCGTGTGCTTGAATCGGCGACAACACCTCAGCCATATAGTGAGCTGTAACCCCTTGGGTGGCAAAAGGCAGCGCCTCTTGAGCCGGCATGTCGTCTATGGGTACAATTGCATTTGCGGTGGTCTTGGCATGTTTGGCGTAGGCCCCAAAGCGAGTAAAGGCCAAAACGCGCTGACCTACTAAACTAGGATCTACATTTGCACCAACTTCGGTCACGCGCCCAACAAGTTCATAACCAAGCACACAAGGCAATGGGGGCGCCTCCCTATACAAACCCAAACGCGCCATGACATCGGCATAATTGAGTCCAAAAGCTTCGGATGCGATGAGCACCTCATCGGGCTGCAAAGGCCCTATTTCAATTTCTTGTAAAGAAAAAGCGCGTTGTGCTTCTCCTATTTCGGTGAGTACAAAACCTTGGGTACGCATCAGAAACGGGCAGTGATACCGCCCATTACTTGGATCGGTTGTACTGGGTAGCTATACCAACGGTTGTAGCGTTGTGCTGCCAAGTTATTTGCTTGTAAGAACAAGGAAACGCGTGGTGTGTAGCGGTATTCCAAACCTAAATTGACATCGACAATGGCACCCAAATCAACATATGTTTGCGTATCTTCTACTTGTGCATCTAGTGTACCTGAACGAACAAGCGCTTTTCTTCCCGTCTCGACATTTGCATCAATTTGAGCGTAAAATTTATCGTATAAATTATAAGCGCCTCTTGCCGTAAATTGCAACACTGGCAAGTTCCACGCATAAGCATTGTGGTAGAGCTGATACAAATTATAGCGGCCCATTACGTCTATTTTCAGTTTTTCACCCGCTTGGTAAGTCATGGAACCTTCGAATGTTGTTTGATTCAACGTATCGTAAGTAACGGTAAGGTAATTGTCGTAAATTCCTAGCGTATCGGTCACAAAGAAAGCTTTGTTTTCGATGTGTAAGAAGTGAACACCGACGTTAAAACTCAATGTTTTGCTCAAAGAACCTTTGAAACCGCCGTAAATATCGTAAGGATTGTGCTCGTTTCGCAGCGCAATATTGGTACGAATAAACGGATTCACTTGCGTGAGCCCTTGTAAAGTATTTTGCTTGAGCCCACCTCTTAATCCAATATAAGGGATAAAAATATTGTTGAACATTGCGTATTTGAACTCTGCATTCGGATACACAAAGAAATCAGCACCAGAGGCACTCACATCGGTCGTAATTGTAACGCCAAGTTCTACTTTTAATCGGTCGCTTAAAGCTTGAGTCCAAACGCCAGGTTTAAAATCAATGATGGTATTGTTGACCACAAAACCGGTGTCGCCAATGTTGTAAACGCTATCCAAGATACCGCGTTTGTAGCTGTTGTAGCGCACACCTAAATCGGCATAAAAATGCTCGTTTTTATAATTGTACCAGCCGCGCGTCTTGAAAGCAAAATTGTCTTCTTTACTGCGCCAAACTTTTGTAGAGTCGGTTGGGAGCGTTAAAAAGTGTTGGTAGTCGGCTTGAAAAGACAAGTTAAGCCTTGCTGAATCACCTCTATGCCATACATACTCAGCAGTTCCTTTCATTAAATGAAAACGCTGCGCAATGCTATCAGCCGAAATACTAGAATCTGGAATGCCATAATAATGAAAACCGTTATTGTTGTAATTGGCATCTAGTTTAAACTGACCATTGCGTTCGTTGTGTCTAAAATAAGCATTAGCAGCTGTGCGGTCGTATTGCGCAGGTGCATAGAGCGTTTTGGAGCGGTCTCTGATGTCTCCAAAGGAGCTCAGGTGCTTCACATGTGCGCCGTAATGCAGGTTTCTAGAACGATCCGAAGTGTAGTAGATTTCGCCAATTGGCATGACCACAGAGCCAATTCCGGCCTTCACATAAAACGGATACAACTTAGAGAGTTTTTCGGAGGTCTCAACAGTTGCTGCTTCAATGGTGTCTAGCAAGATTTTAGTCTCTGCCTGAAAAAACAAGAGTGGATAATCTTTTACAGCAGTTGCCTTGACAGAATCGATGATTTTCGGATGCTCCAAAATGCGACTCGCGGGCTCCACTTGTTGATTCGTAATGGTATATAAAGTAAAGTTCTCTCCTTGCTGCGCCCAAATTTGGAGCCCAGTAAGCAGAAATACGAATGTGCTGATCAGTCCTTTCATGGCTTACTCTTCGTTGTTGATTTCAATTTTCATTTCTTGTTGCGGTTCTTCATTTACCGGCGGGTTTTTGAGCTGCATTAGCTCATCCCAGAGGTCCGATGCTTCGGCCAAAATGCCGTCTTGCTGATCAGGATAAAAATCCAAAACAGATTTTAGAGTTTGCTCTGCTTGAAATAAATCTTCGCGGCCAATGTGTACACGCGTTTGTAACAAAAGCCCCTTGGCCACCCAATAATTGTAACTCGGTTTCATCTTGAGTAAAGCCTTTACCTCGCTTTCTGCTTCGTCATACATTTGCTGACCATAATAAATATCGGCTAACAAATATTTTGCTTCCGAACCCATGGAGGTGGTCGTGTTTTTCACCAACCATTCAAGCGACGGTTTGGCAGCTTCATATTGCTTGAGGTGGTAATTGGCCAAACCTGTCGCATATTCTGCTTCTACCTTTAATTGTGGTGTAAGCGCGGCATTTTCAAGAACAAATGCGGCATTTTCTTTGGCCAACTGGTAATTGTTCTCCATAAACGAACAACGCATGACGCCTAACTTCGCTTCGAAGGTACCCGTTGGTTTAGAGGCGAGGGTTTCCATTTTTTGATAGAACTGTAGGGCCTTATTGTAGTTCTTTTTGACATAATAATAAGCAGCAGTTTTGGTGGCGGCATATTCGGCATAAGTGGTTACAGAAGTGCCGAGATACTTTTCAAATTGCGCAATGGCTGCGCTTGAATCTTTGGTTTTTAGTAAACTATTACCTAAATAAAAGTAGGTTTCATTGACATAGCGGCCTGAAGGAAATTTGTTGAGGTAAATTTCGAATTTCTCAACTGCTTCAATAAAATTGGTGTCTTCGTATGCGGCCAATGCAGGTGTAAAAAAGATGTTCTCTTTTTCTTCGGTAGAAATGTTAGCACAAGGGTAACGGTCAATGACTTCAGAGGCCATATCAGGTTTTTTCTGGGCGTTGTAGACATCGATCAAATTCATCACTACCTTCTTACAGACTTCTCTTTGCTGCTCATAACTCGCTAGAATTTCGAGATAGGCGGCTTCGGACTTGGTGTAGTCCCATTTTTTGTAATAAATATCGGCCATATCTAGCTTGACATCTAGCAAATATGGCGTTTTTGGAAACTCCGCTAAAAAGGCTTGATATGTGCTTAGGGCTGCATCGTAATTGAGCTGAGAAATGTAGGTTCTTGCCAACTCATATTGTGCATTCATGCGGTATTTTGAAACCGGCTCTTCTTTAAGAA
>JBIIZI010000169.1:0-4594 GCA_044346375.1 Crocinitomicaceae bacterium
AAGGGTGTTCTGATATCCAAGATCCTGCCTTTGCGATGTCCTATTTAGTGCGCTTCCTCCAACCTTACGTTAAAAGTATCATGTACGGTGAGCCCTGCAGTACGGTACCAATATTTAAAAGAGGCTAAAAAGCGGTTTTTAAATTCATGGATTCATGCAAAACACGGATTACATAGAGGTTTTGCTTATCAATTTTGTAGAAAATAATATGCTTGGAAACCTTTAGACCGATTTTATCTCCTTCAAATACGCTTCTGAATCGAAATCTGAAACCCAACCACTTGCCAGGCCGTCATCGATTGCCTTGTTTAGGGCGCTAACTTTTTGCTCTTCATCATCAAGCAATTGAAGAGCGGCACTCAAAACCTCAGTTGCATCTTTAAAACGACCATTTGCCAATGCGCGACTTAAAATAGACTCATAATGTGGCGCCAACGAAATTGAAGTGATTTTAGACATCTTTGTTTAAATTTTACTAAAATTACCGATTTCCAAGATTGTCGACAAAAAAATTACGGACAGACAATAGTCTTATTCAACTATATTTGGATTCAATTGTTAAAGATACATGATCAAAGCCTGGCTTCACGCGGCGCGTCTCAGAACGCTTCCGCTTTCACTCTCCGGAATTATTGTTGGTACTGCACTTGCGGCTCTGCTCGACGTTTTTGACGGCCTCATTTTTAGCCTAGCGCTACTCACCACTATTGGCTTTCAAGTGCTTTCTAACTTTGCCAACGACCTTGGCGATAGCCAAAAAGGAACCGACAACGCGGAGCGGGTTGGCCCTGCACGTGCTATACAAAGTGGCCAGCTAAGTGCTGCTCAGATGAAAAAAGGGATTTGGATTGTCGGTATTATTTCCATAGTGAGCGCCCTACTTCTGATCCGAACGAGCGTTGCCAATCTGAGTCAGACTGCAATTTATACTTACGTATTTCTTGCAATTGCATGTATTGCAGCAGCCATTACCTATACCGTCGGGAAGAACGCCTATGGCTACCGTGGTTTGGGCGATATCATGGTCTTTATTTTCTTTGGACTGGTGAGCGTCATTGGCGTTTTTGGTCTTTATGGCGAAGGATTCGAATGGTTGGTCTTGTTTCCTGCCATCAGCATTGGAGCTTGGAGTACGGCCGTTCTAAACCTCAACAATTTAAGAGACATCGCCAACGACGCTAAAATGCAAAAGCGCACCATGGTGGTTCAATTAGGCTTTGAACGCGCCAAGCTCTATCACGTTTTCCTAGTGAGTTCTGGTTTGGCTACTTGGTTCTTCACAGTTTATTTACTGGCTTTTAACACCTACAACTACTGGCTTTTTGGCGCGTTATTGCCTTCCATAGGCTTTGTTTTGCACCTCAAAAGGGTCCTAGACAACCAAACGCCAGCTAGCCTCGATCCAGAACTTAAAAAAGTCGCGTTATTGACGTTCTTTTCAGCATTGCTTTTTGCAATTTTACTTAACTTTGCCCCGCATTAAATCAACACACATGAACATCCTTGTTTGTATATCCAAAGCGCCAGACACCACGTCTAAAATTGCTTTCACCAACGGCGATACCCAATTTGACGAAAACGGCGTTCAATATATTGTCAACCCCTACGACGAATGGTACGCCTTGGTTCGTGCCCTCGAGCTCAAAGAAGCACAAGGTGGCAACGTTACCATCATTACCGTTGGCACTGCCTCCGACGACGCAGTTATCCGCAAAGCACTCGCTATCGGTGCCGACGACGCCGTGCGCATCGACGCTCCTGCCACAGACGCCTACTTTACAGCAATGCAAATTGCTGAGTACGCTAAAGGCAAAGGTTTTGACCTCATCCTTACCGGTAAAGAAACCATCGACTACAATGGTTCTCAGGTTGCAGGCATGATTGCCGAAGCCCTTGAGCTACCTTATGTTTCTATCGCTACCAAACTAGATACAAATGGCAGCACTATCAGCTGCGAGCGCGAAATCGTTGGCGGTGTGCAAGAAATTGAAGTCCAAGCGCCGGCTGTCATTAGTTGTGCTAAAGGAATGGCTGAGCAACGCATCCCGAACATGCGCGGCATTATGGCAGCACGCACCAAACCACTCAATGTAGTGGCTCCTGCAGCGCTAGAAGCACTTACAACCTACAGCAGCTACAGCATGCCTGCAGCAAAGTCTTCAGTTAAACTCATCGATCCAAACAACCTCGACGAACTCGTTGCTCTTTTACACAACGAAGCCAAAGTCATTTAAGCTTTACACCCATGAATCTCGTATACATCAATTCAGCAAATGGTTTGTCCAAAGCAGCTTTGGAAACCGTCACTTACGCTAAAAAATTAGGTGCTGATGTCGCCGTTATCACCAACGGAACAGCCAGTGCAGACCAACTCGCTAGCCTTGGTGCCTATGGAGCCACTACCGTTCTTCAAGACAACTCCGTAGATGGCCAAGACCCAAGCCAACTCGTCAAAATGGTTGCTGCTGCTGCTCAAAAAGTGGGCGCTAGCACCATTATTTTCTCTCATGACCTTATCGGTAAAGCCGTTGCGCCGCGCCTATCAGTTCGCCTCAAAGCGGGTCTTGTAGCGGGTGCCGTTGCGCTTCCACAAGCCAATGGCAGCATTAAAGTCAATGTGTTTTCCGGAAAAGCTTTTGGTTATGTAAGTGTCAATAGCAGTGTGCGCATCATTTCCCTTTTACCGAACAGCATTCAGCCAGAACAAAATGGCTCAAATTGCGGTGTAGAGGCCTTTGACAGCCAAGCAGGTAGCAGCGCAATTACAGTTAAGGCGACCAAAAAACCAGAAGGCGCAATTCCACTCCCTGAGGCCGAACTCGTTGTTTCTGCGGGCCGCGGGCTCAAAGGACCTGAAAACTGGGGAATGGTCGAAGATTTAGCCACAGCCCTTGGCGCAGCCACCGCTTGCTCACGCCCAGTTGCCGATATCGGATGGCGCCCTCACCACGAACACGTTGGGCAAACGGGTGTTGCCATTCGTCCTAACCTTTACATAGCTGCCGGTATTTCTGGTGCCATCCAACACCTCGCTGGCGTCAACGGTTCCAAAGTAATTGTTGTCATCAATACCGATGCCGAAGCACCATTCTTTAAAGCTGCTGACTACGGTATTGTTGGCGATGCATTTGAAGTGTTGCCGCGCTTTACAGAAGCCGTTAAGCGCTTCAAGGCAGCGCAACATTAACTTTTGATGAACGTATAAGCCACCCGAATGCAGAAGACACGCCTCGAAATTACGGGTATAGAACCCAGCCATATTCAATCTGGCTCGTATGTGCTTACCCTTAAAGAAATTGACGGGCAGCGCAAACTCCCTATCGTTATAGGTGGTTATGAGGCTCAAGCTATTGCAGTAGAGCTCGAAAAAATGAAGCCTTCTCGGCCACTCACCCACGACCTCTTCCGCGCTTTCAGTTTGGCATTTGCAGTTGAAATCAAAGAAATTCTCATTTATAAGTTCAAAGAAGGTGTCTTCTTTTCCAAACTCATTTGCATAAAAGACGGCGTAATCACCGAAATAGATTCTCGCACCTCAGACGCCATTGCTATTGGGGTTCGTTTCAATGCCAAAATATATACACTCAATAGTATTCTAGACGAAGTAAGCGGTTTTTCGGCAAGCGACATGAACGAGCCATATGATTTTGACGATGAAAATGATATCTTTGACCAAGACGAGCATGCGCCAAACGAATGGGATATCTACGCAACAGAAGAGCTAGAACACCAACTTACTGAGGCCCTCGACAACGAAGATTACGAACTTGCCTCAAAAATTCGCGATGAACTTAACCGACGCCATCAAAACTAGATTAACCCTTCTCAGTTTTTTACAATTTTTTGTTTGGGGAGCCTGGCTCACCACCATCGGTACCTACTGCACTGAAGGCAAAGGCTGGAGTTTTCCTCAATTTGGCGCTATCTTTTCAACCTTAGCGCTTTCTTCTATCCTCATGCCCTCCATCATTGGCATTATTGCCGACAAATGGATGCGCGCCGAAAGACTCTACGGGATCTTACACCTCACTTATGCGGGGTTCATGCTACTCATCCCCAACTTATCTTCCTTACAAGCCAGTTTCCCTACTCTTCAACAAATGGAAGAATACGAGCTCCTTTATTGGATTGTGTTTGGAGGAATGTTGGCCTATATGCCCACCATTTCACTATCCAATTCTGTTTCTTACCGCATCTTGAAAATGAACAATTTTGAGGTGCAAAAAGACTTTCCTAAAATCCGTGTTTGGGGTACCATCGGCTTTATTGCCGCTATGTGGCTCACCAATTTAAGTGACAGTAAGGCCAGTGCAAATCAATTTTACATCGCAGGTGCAGGCGCATTGCTTCTAGGCCTTTATGCCTTTACACTTCCCGCTTGTCTGCCTCAAGGCAAAACAACAGAGAAAAAATCACTTACCTCCCAGCTCGGCCTAGATGCTTTCAAGCTTTTTGCCGACTTCCGCATGGCCTTGTTTTTCATTTTTTCAATACTTCTTGGTGCTGCGCTACAACTTTCAAACATGTATGGAGACGCCTACCTGAGTAGCTTTACAAAAGGTTCACTTGTCGAGAAATATTCCACGATTATCTA
>JBIIZI010000030.1:0-16020 GCA_044346375.1 Crocinitomicaceae bacterium
AAATATAAAGTGAAACCTTTCCCGAAAGCACAGTTACAAGGTACAACCATTTCTAAAACAACTGGTTTTAAAGCTGTAGTTTCACTTGGTGCAGACAGTCCGTTTACGGGTGTTAGTTTCCAAGTAATCGGAGGATCTGTGATCTTAGGAAACGAAGAAATCACATTCTCTGGTGACCGCGTACCAGCTGCAGCAATTGCTAAAATTAAAGCAGGAAAGCGTGTAGCCATAGATGTAACTTACAAGAGAACTGGTGGTAGTCCCGAGATTGCATCCGGTGTCTTGAAAGTGACGCCATAATTGATTAAAATACAAGGATTATGAAAAATGTATTGTTGGTATTACTAAGTGTTTTGACATTTGCAGTTCAAGCACAAGATCGTCCACAACGTGGTCCATACAACACGCTACCTGGTGGTGTAGTTGATGGAGTAGCAATTCAGGATGAAGTACCTGTTCGTGCAAAAGTTGAGTACGAACACGTGAGAGCGAACGATGTAGCTTGGCAAAAGCGCGTGTTTTCTAGAATAGACGCACGTGAAAAAATGAACCACGACATTTTTCTTCCTTACGATGCTTTTGACGGCACTTTATCTACTGGTTCGGCTTATCGTCCAGGAAACCCAAGTGAAATCGATGATCCAACTTGGAACAAAAGTCAGTCAAGATGGTCGCTTTGGACAATCATCATGCGTCACATTTTCCTCGGTGACCTCACTGTTTATCGTGTGTCCAGCGAGTTTTACCCAGATGCAGAAGATGGCTACAGCTTAAAGTATCCAATTCAGCGCCAAGGTCAAAATGACTATTTTGAGGTAAAAAAGTACCGCGGCGATATCAATGGTTTATTAGCTTCAGGCGGATTAGGTCCGAAATTAAGAATTTACCGTCCTAATTCTGAAGACACCATGGACATCATCAAAACTGACCAGACCTTAACTGAATATCTAGACAGTTTGCGTTCTGATTCAGATTATGAAGAATTGATGGGTATCGATCAAGAAAAACTTCAGGAATGGTGGGATTTCTCATCCGTGAATTCTCCTGTAAGAAAAGATGCGATTTCGATGTGGGTTCCTTCTAACAATATTGTAGCTTACCACATCAAAGAAGATTGGTATTTTGACAAAGAGCGATCAATTCTCGACAAGCGCATTATCTCGATTGCCCCAGTGGCACGCTATACTTACGTTGAACCTGAAGAAGGTGAAACAGCAGTAAGAGGTGAACTGTTGGTTTATGATAACATTGGTAAGCCATATCTTTTCAGTGGTTCATCAAATGAATTTGAATTATATGAAGGCCGTGTAGAAGAACGCGAGATGTTCTGGTTGTACTTTGACGAGCTGCGCAACGTTATCGTGAACTACTATGTTTACAACGATAAAAACGATGCGCAATGGATGTCATTCGATGACCTATTCTGGAAACGCAAGTTCTCTTCTACTATCTACCGTGTATCTGACAAATTTGACCGTGAAGTCGAAGATTACAAATTTGGTGTAGATGCCTTGTATGAATCAGAAAGAGTAAAAGAAAGCATCAGAGATTGGGAACACGACCTCTGGCATTTCTAAAAAATAGAAAATCTAAAAGCCTCGCTGAAAAGCGGGGCTTTTTTCGTTTATTTTTGTACAGTGAAGTGGATAGGAAATAGAATAAGTTTCAATGATCAAAAGGACAAAACAACAATTGTTATTGATCCTTCCAAAAACGCTTGGATTTCCGCTATTATGGGAGCATGGCTTGGTATGTGGTATGCCATAGGTGCTACAGTCATGTGGGCCTTAAATGTCATGAAACTCAAAGAACAAGAAAAGTTGATCCTTTGGATCTTTTTGGTTTTCTGGCTTTATTACGCCTGGCGCGTAACCATGAGTTTTTTCTGGAATTTACGCGGTCAAGAGTACATCAAAATAAACGCAGATGCCTTTTATCTTAAGAAATCCTTCTTGAATTTTGGCAAAACAGTACCCTATTATTTTGATAATATCAAAAATTTTAAATTTGAAATTCCGAAAGAAGGGAGTTTTCAGGCGATATGGGAAAGCTCTCCTTGGATAAATGGCGGTGAAAGATTCGAGTTTGATTATTTTCATCAGAAAGTTCGCTTCGGCAGAAAACTCAATGAGAAAGAAGCCAAGTTATTATATCAATTGATTTCAAAAAAAATTAAATCCTAATGTACGGTAAAATTCAAGGACATCTCGCAGCAGAACTAGCACAAATTGAAGCTAATGGCTTATTGAAGAAAGAACGCATAATTACGAGTCCTCAAGGAGCTAACGTAACTGTTAGCACCGGTGAAGAGGTTGTCATTATGTGTGCGAACAATTACTTAGGGTTGTCTTCACATCCTGAAGTTGTTGAGGCGGCCAAAGATGCCTTGGACACTCATGGCTACGGGATGTCTTCGGTGCGTTTCATATGCGGTACTCAGGATATCCATAAAACACTTGAAAAGAAAATCGCTGAATTTTACGGAACTGAAGATACCATCCTTTACGCTGCTGCATTTGACGCAAATGGTGGTGTTTTTGAACCTCTTTTTACAGAAGAAGACGCCATTATTTCCGATGAGCTCAATCATGCCTCAATCATTGACGGAATTCGTTTATGTAAGGCAGCGCGTTACCGCTACAAGCATTCTGACATGGCTGACCTAGAGTCTCAATTAAAAGCAGCGCAAGCTCAACGTCACCGCATTATTGTCACAGATGGCGTTTTCTCTATGGACGGAGACCTCGCAAAAATGGATGAAATTTGTGCATTGGCTGCAAAGTATGATGCAATGGTTATGACCGATGAATGCCATTCTGCAGGTTTTATTGGTAAAACAGGTCGTGGTGTTCCAGAACATTTTGGCGTCATGGATCAAGTTGACATTATTACAGGTACACTAGGTAAAGCGCTCGGTGGCGCAATGGGCGGCTATACTACCGGAAAGAAAGAAGTGATTGAAATGCTGCGCCAACGCTCACGTCCTTATTTATTTTCTAACTCGCTGTCGCCTGCAATAGTTGGTGCATCTATTAAAGTATTTGAATTGCTCAGTGCAACCACCGAACTGCGCGACCGCTTAGAAGCCAATACGGCCTATTTCAAAGAACGCATTGTGGCGGCAGGTTTTGACATCAAACCCGGAGGCTCTCCAATTGTCCCAATAATGTTATACGATGCTTCGTTGTCGCAAGAATTTGCCAATCGTTTGCTCTCTGAAGGTGTTTATGCTATCGGCTTCTTTTATCCAGTAGTGGCTAAAGGTCAAGCGCGTATACGGACCCAAATTTCTGCAGCCCACACCCAAGCAGATCTCGATAAGGCTATTGCCGCATTTATCAAAGTGGGCAAAGAACTGAACGTCATTTAATCCGGGACCTTTTCTTTCTGAATAAATCTTTATCATAGGTATAAACTTTACTTATATTTGTCATATGGCAAAGTTGGGTAAGTTGATCCTATACATTTTTGTGCTGCTTTTTATGCTAAAAGCGGTATCAGCAAGTGTTTTGCCTATACTTAAATATGACTTGCAAGAACTCGCAATAGAGGAAAGTACAGACAACGAAGAATCTGATGAGGAGTTTGAATTCAAATTTCTAGCTGATTTCTACAGCGGAAATGACGATTCGAATACGGATTGTTCTGAAGACCTTGGCCTTTCAAAGGCTAACTTCAAGGCTTATAATGCTGCCGTTTTTCTTGGGTTTATCAATAGATCTTTTAGGCCCCCATGTGCTTGTTGATTAAGGAACTTATCGCTAATCTTCATTCATCAAATCATATGTTTAAATTTCTCAAAAGTTGGAAGCAAGATCTTCCGGCTGGTTTAGTTGTTTTTTTAGTGGCGCTGCCTCTTTGTCTGGGTATTGGCCTTGCGTCTACTTCAGTTTTAGGACAAGAAGGATTACCTTCCGTAATGACAGGCGTATTGGCGGGTATAATCGGGGGCACTGTAGTTGCGCTATTATCTAATTCCAGACTCGGGGTTTCAGGTCCGGCAGCAGGGCTCATAACAATTGTTTTAACAGCAATTCAAGAACTCGGTTCTTTCGATTCTTTTTTATTGGCGCTCGTCTTGGCCGGTCTGATTCAATTTGCACTGGCTTTTATAGGCTTTGGGATGCTTGCCAATTATGTACCCACTGCTGTCATTAAAGGAATGCTTGCTGCAATTGGAATCACCCTTATTTTAAAAGAAATCCCTCATTTATTGGGTTATGATAAAGATTTCTTTGGAGATGAATCTTTCTGGCAATTCGACGGACACAATACTTTTAGCGAGTTATTTTATGCTTTAAATGCCTTTGAACCTGGCGCGGTAGGCATTGGTTTGGTAGCAGTCTTCTTGTTACTTGGCTTTGATACAAAATGGATTAAAAAACAACGTTGGTCTACCTACATACCCGGAGCACTGGTGGTTGTGCTATTTGGTATCGTTGCCAACCAATTCTTCATTGGAGATATGCGCTTAACAGGAAAACATCTTGTACAAGTTCCTGATCTGCATTCATGGAAACAAATCAAAAGTATATTTCATACCCCCGATTGGACGCAACTTGGCAATTCAAAGGTTTGGGTAATTGCCGTTACGCTGGCTATTGTTGGAAGTCTAGAGACTTTATTGAGTGTGGAAGCCACTGACAAACTAGACCCTAAAAAACACAAAACAAATCCGCATAGAGAGCTCAAAGCACAAGGAGTTGGTAATTTGGTCAGCGGCCTCATAGGCGGATTGCCAATTACACAAGTTATTGTCAGAAGTTCAGCAAATATCGCCGCTGGTGGCCAATCAAAATTTGCGGCATTTATTCATGGGCTTCTTTTGGTTGTATCTATTTTGTTTTTGGGCAGCATACTCAATATGATTCCTTTGGCCGCTTTGGCTGCAGTTTTGGTTTTGGTAGGTTACAAACTTGCAAAGTGGTCAGTATTCGTAGAAATGTATCAGAAAGGATTGGCTCAATTTATTCCTTTTGTAACAACCATTCTCGCGGTATTATTGACAGATCTACTGAAAGGAATTGCAATTGGTATTCTAGTGGCCATTTTTTATATACTCAAAAGGAATTACCAAAATCATTTCACCAAAGAAGATTCAATAGAAGGGTTCAAACTTATTTTGTCTGAGGAAGTGACTTTCTTAAATAAGGGCGGTATACTCGAAGCTCTTGAAGCACATAAATTACAGCGCATCACCATCGATGCAAGCCGCACGAAGAGCATCGACCTAGACGTACTAGAAGCATTACAAGAATTTAAATTTAACGCCGAACAAGAAGGGCGTCCTGAAATCATTTTTATCAATTTATAATGGAAAACTTTTACAACCAATTACTCGATAACAATAAGAAATGGGTCGCAGGAAAACTAGCTAAAGACCCTGACTACTTTAAGAAACTGTCGAGAGGACAAAAGCCTCCTGTACTCTGGATAGGTTGTGCAGATAGCCGCGTCCCGGCCAATGAAATCATTGGTGCCGAGCCAGGTGAGGTTTTTGTACACCGCAACATTGCCAATATGGTTGTGCATTCAGACATGAATATGCTTTCAGTATTGGACTACGCCGTCAATGTGTTGCAAGTGAAACACATCATCGTTTGTGGTCATTACGGCTGTGGTGGGGTTCAAACTGCCATGACCAATAAACATGTAGGGCTCATAGACAACTGGATCCGTCATATCAAAGATGTGTATCGTTTGCACCGCCCAGAGCTAGATGCCATTACCGACGAAGCTGCACGTTTTGACCGTTTTGTAGAATTGAATGTATTCGAACAGGTTTTAGATTTGGGTAAAACATCAATAGTGCAAGCTGCATGGGAGCGCGGTCAAGAAGTACATGTTCATGGTTGGGTTTATGATATACACGACGGCATGATCCGAGATTTGAAAGTTACGCTCAAAGATAATGAGACACTTTGCGATGTTTATAAGCTCGATTTATAAGAATCAAGGTATACCTAGAGAACCCCGAGTTAATTTGTGTAATTTCGCACTATGGAATTACTCATTATCATTCTACTAGTACTGATCAATGGTGTTTTTTCGATGTCAGAAATGGCGTTGGTGAGCTCCAAAAAATACAAGCTAGAAAAAGCCAGTAAACGAGGAAATAAAAAAGCGCGCAAGGCACTTGAACTTTCCGAACACCCTACACGGTTTCTTTCAACAGTTCAAATTGGCATCACCCTCATCGGTATTTTATTAGGGGTCTACTCTGGTGAAAACCTAACCAATGATTTCATGGCTTTACTTGACAAAGTGAGCGCGCTCAAACCATATAGTCAAGAATTAGCCACGGGCTTTATTGTCGTGACCATCACTTATTTTTCGATTGTGCTTGGAGAGCTTGTTCCAAAGCGCGTCGGCATGGCCTTCCCTGAAAAAATAATTACATTTATGGCTGGCCCCATGCAAATTTTAGCCTTGCTTACAGGTCCATTTGTTTGGTTGCTTACGTCTACAAATAATTTAATTGTGCGCCTTTTAGGGCTAAACGACTCCACTGATCAAGCTGTGTCAGAGGAAGAAATCAAATCGATTTTAAAGGAAAGTGCCCAAGGAGGTGAAATACAAGATATCGAACATTCCATTGTAGAGCGCGTTTTTGAACTTGGTGACCGCAAAGTCAAGTCTTTAATGACCCATCGCAGCGAAGTTGTCTTTTTCAAAGAGGAAGAATCTTGGCAAGAAATCCGTCAGAAAATTGATGAGGAAAAACATTCGGCTTATCCGGTTTCAACAAGCAACGACATCGACGATATTACGGGGATTATCTTACTTAAGGATCTTTTTGGAGGCCATACCGAACAAGATTTCAAGGTTGTCAATTACATCAAAGAGCCTATTTACTTCAATGAAAACACAAGCGCATATCAAGTATTAGAGTCTTTTAAGAATGAAGGCAATCACTACGGAATCGTGGTAGACGAATACGGTTCAGTGCAAGGAATCATCACTATGGACGACATGCTTGACGCCCTCGTTGGTGAATCCACTGAGCACTACCAAGATGAATATAAAATTGTACAAAGATCTGACGAATCTTGGTTGGTAGACGGTCAGTATTCCATTTTTGATTTTGAAAAGTATTTCGATGTGCTCGTTACGGACGAACAAAATACCTATGCCACCGTTGCCGGCTTGTTCATTTCACATAAAAATGAAATTCCAGAAGTAGGTGACACCCTTATTGTTGATCAATTGCAACTTGAGGTCATTGATAAAGACGGCCCTCGCATCGATAAGTTGTTGGTAACGTTACTGGAGAAGTAAAAAGTGGTCTCGCCAGGAATCGAACCTGGATCAAACGTTTAGGAAACGCTTATTCTATCCGTTGAACTACGAGACCAATTGTTGTATTTCTTGCCAAACTTTTTCGGCAGCGTGGTCCCAATCGAAGGCCAAAACGCGTTGCTTTCCGCTTTCTACCAATTGGGTTTGCAAAGCTACATCATTTTTTAATTGTTCCATTGCTTTGGCGATCGCTTCCACATCAAAGGGGTCCACATAAAGCGCTGCATCGGCAGCTATTTCAGGCAAACAACTTTTGTTTCCTGCAATGATTGGTGTTTGGGCGGCCATAGCCTCGGCTAAGGGCATGCCAAACCCTTCAAAATAGGGTACATAAACAAATGCGGACGCAGCAGCCATTATTGCAGCGAGAGATTCAGTCTGGATGTGTCCTTTGAAATGAATGCGCTTGGCAAGCACTGATTCAATTTCAAAGGTTTGGTCTTTCCACATGGCGGCTCCTACAATAACAAGTTGATACGTGGATTCTGATTGTGCAAACAATTGAAAAGCTTGCAGCAAGCGATGAATGTTTTTTCTAGGGTGTAGCGACCCTACAAACAGGAAGTATGGATCTTTGAAACCTAATTGTTGTTGAACAGTTTCTTTTTCTTGAACTGTAAGCGGTTTATATTTTGTATTGACACCATTATAGATGACGCTGATCTTTTCTGCAGGTAGTTGATAATTGGATATGATGTCTTGTTTGGTAGTTTCCGATACTGTAATAATGTGATGTGCAGCTTTCGCGAAACGAGGAAAGTACTTTTTGTAGTACCAAGCTACCCATTTAGGGAGGTCTTGCGGAAAGTGTTCAAAATTGAGGTCGTGGATGGTGGCCAGAACTGGTGTTTTGCTGCCAAGTGGAAACATGCCATCAGGTGACCAAAAAACATCGAGTTGGTCTTTTTGAATGGCTCTTTTTAAGCGCCATTGAAACCAAATAACATACAAGAAAGGATGTCTGGTTGGCGGAAAAACACTTTTGCAAATGACATTAGACCCAAAATTAAATTGTGGATCTACCGGACGGTCAAAGTAACAAATAAAAGTGTGTTCGGGGTAAGCAATGGTGAGTCGCTTGACAATTTCTAGCGTATAATTACCAAAGCCTTCCATTTTTTGGCCAAGTAAGGATCTGGTATTGATGCCAATGCGCATACTAGAATTCGAGGATATAATTGGTTTGTTTTTCTTGACCAATTGTGGTAGATGGTCCGTGACCACAATAAACGACCGTTTGCTCAGGAAATTTGAACATGACTTCAAAAATGCTCTTTTTCAGGGTTTCGAGATGGCCACCCGGTAAGTCAACGCGTCCAAAACTACCTTTGAACAAGACGTCACCATTGATCACAAAACCGCTGTCGTGATGGAAAATAACATGGCCCGGTGCGTGCCCAGGGGTGTAGTAAACTTTGAACGAGAGTTGGCCAAACTGTAATTCTTGTTGGTCCGCGAGCAGGTGCGTTGGCACCTCCGTTTCTTTATAATTTTCAAATCCATACACATGAGCGTAGCTCTTGACGGAGGTCCAGGTGGAGTGGTCTGAAGGATGCAGGTAGGCAGGAGCTGCAAAAGCTTGTTGGCAGAATGAAGCACCTAAAATATGATCGATGTGTGCATGCGTAAAAAGGATGGCTTTTACTTCAAGGCCATTGGTATTGATGTAATCGAAGAGTTCTGCTTCTTCTTGACGAGTATAGCAACCGGGGTCAAAAATGACGGCATCTTGTCCATCGGAGACGACAAAAGTGTTTTCTTGAAAGGCGTTAAATGCGAAAGCTTGGACTTGAACTGACATAGTTCAAAGTTACGTTAAATCTGCTTTAGCGCAGCAAATTGACATGACCAGTCAGGACTTCTTTTCGATTGAGGTAGTCGGTGTATTTGATTTTCCAGGTGTAGGTGCCATCTTGGCAAGGACGGAAGTTGTATGTGCCGTCCCAGTAGTCTTTGAGGTCGGTGAATTCATAAATGAGTTCTCCCCAGCGGTTATAGATGCTGACTTCAACCTCCAGAAAATTGCCGCCAACAACTCTGAAATACTGATTGAACATATCGCCATCAGGGGTAAATGTGTTTGGTACATAAAAGAAGGGGTCAAAGAAGATATTGACTTGGCTTTGCGCTGTGCACCCGTTTTGATCGGTAAAATAAACAGAATAAATGGCGTTCTGATTGGGCGTTACTTCTGTATACTGACAAGTTGGGCAAGAGACTTCATCTTGTGGTGTCCATAAAAATGCGCCAGGCCCAGAAGGGTCAGCGGTAAGTTGGATGATATCGCCCTGGATGGCATAGATGTCAGGGCCAGCACTCACAAAGGCGGGTTGGTAAACATTGACTTGTACATAAGCGGAGTCTTGACAGCCTTGCGCATCTGTTCCAATGACCATGTAAGTTGTATTGTATGGAGGCAGAACAGAAACTTGTGCTCCGTTGGCACTTGAGCCGTTTGCGCTCGGACTCCATTCATAATAGAGTGCGCCGCTCGCCCATAGGTTGGCGGGGCGCCCTGGACATACAATAGTGTCGTTGCCGGCCCAAATTTGGGCTGTGAGTATGGATACCCACACGGAATCAGACTCGGTTCCGCAACTATTGGTGACATCAACAAAGTAGTATTGACCAATGAGCGGATTGATTTGAACCGTTTGATTAGTTGCGCCAATTAAGTTATTACTTGGATACCAAAAGTAGCTCGTGCCTCCGGATGCTGTAAGGGGCATGGAGGTGCCGTAACAGAGCGAAACGCTGTCTATGAGTTGTGGAACAGGTGGATTATTGAAAACCGTAATGCTAATGGAGTCTTGGGCAGTACAGCCATTGGCAGAGGTGGCTGTGGCGGTGTAAGTGATGTCGTTAGAAGGAGTAGAGAGCACATTGGCGCCACTTGTAGTGTTGAGAAAGTTACCTGGCGTCCAACTTATGGTTCCGGTGCCTATGGCTGAAATATCGACGCTTTCTCCAATACAGATGGTGGTATCGTTGGGAAGCGAGATAGTTGGGGCACTCACGTTGAGTGTTAATTGAAGGGTATCTGAACCACATGAATCGGCAACAATGACAGAAAATGTAGTTGTTGTGAAAATAGTAGCAGTAGGGCTTGGACTGCTTGGATTGTCTAAAACATTTGCAGGTGACCAAGTATAGGTGCTTCCGCCGTAGGCTTCTAATTGATAGGAGTCGCCAGGGCAGATACTTGCGGTAGGTTGTACAGCACCTGCTGTAAAGCCCCCGATGACTAATGTAATGGTTACAGAATCTGGCGTGAAACAACCCGTTGAATCAAAAGCGACAAGTAAGACATCATAGGTGCCTGGCGTTGTGTACGCATGTATAGGCTCATAGGCGTTAGAGGTGTTTCCATCTCCAAAGTCCCAGAAGAACGAATTGGCGTTTTGTGAATTATTGTCAAAAAAAACGTTTTGTGGAATACAAATGAGTGGAGCAGGTTGCGCTGCAATGGCCTCAATGGTACTCAATTCAAATTTGAAACAAGCTAAATTACAATTAGTGCTTTGGTTGGTTGGTGACCATGAGCCTGGTGTGCTAGTGAATCCAAAATCATTACCGCCACATGCACCGCAAACAGCATGGTAAATTCGGCCTTGGTTGTCAAAGCGAGAGGTGCCACCATCGACGTGATTGGAGCTACTAGTGATACCGCCCATAAAGGTGGCGTATTTGAGTGCGCTTGCGTCTTGGTCTAGCACGGCAATATAGAAATTAGAACCGTTGGTGTTGAGTTGGTAAGCGTCGAGTGTAACGGGGAAGTTGTTGGTGGTTGAAAACGACGCTTGACCGTAGAGCTGATTGAGCTGCCCACCCCAACCTGCCAAGTAAATATCATAGCAATCTGATATCAAAAATGCAGTTGGCGATAGCTCAACTTGGCCCGTTCCAGCGCCTATCATTGTGGTCCAATTTGTATTTGCAAGATTGGTACTGTATTTGCGCAAAAACTGCCCTGAGTTGGCATTGCCATAGCAGCCCGGTGTTATGGCCCAAGAAGATTCTGATTGTCCGTAGACGTAAACGGCGTTGTCTATGTCTGTTCGAATAAAATAGGTTTGGTCGTATTCAGACTGCCCCATATAGGTGCCAGATTGCAATGCGCCACTTGCCGAATTGACACGCAGGGCGTAACCATCAGAACTACCACCATTGAAGGTGAGGTCATGGCCTCCAGTGATGGCTAGAGAACTTGATGTGGTGCCTCCAGCAATGTAAACGCTACCGTTAGTGCCAGTTGTGATAGAATTGCCAGATTCTGCTCCGCTACCACCAAAGTAGGTGCTCCAGAGCATTTGAGAAAGCCCCGCATTCATCTTAAAAATGACAGCGTCTTGCGCGCCGTTGAGTAGTCCTTGAAATGCGTTTATTGTTGGGAAATTTGTAGAAGTGGTGGTGCTGGAAATATAGACGTTTTGGCTTGCATCTAGTACAATTTCTCCTCTAAATTGGTCTCCGTAATTGTAAAATAAACTTGCTGCATTGAGCCCATCGGTACTCGTGCCTCCTACGTAAGTAGAGGATAACAATGCTGTACCGTTCGGATTTAAACGTGCAATGTAGATATCAGAACCATTGAATTCAAGAGAGTTCTGAAGCTGATAAGGACCACCATTGAATGAATTGTCATAGGGTTGCCCTGCCATCGGAAAGTTAGTAGAGGAGGTCACGCCGTAGATATAAAGCTCGCCATTGGGTGCACTTACAATACTGTGTGGTGTTTCGTTGCCAGAACCACCAAGATAGGTAGAGTAGAGCAATGCGGTCCCGTTGGAGTTGAATTTGGTGATGCCGACATCCATTGGAAAGGAGCCTGTTCCGGAATTGTACGTAAGATCGTAGGCACCAGCAGAACTAGGGTAGCCGGAACCAAAGACAATGCCACCACCAAAAAGATTACCGTTGACGTCTGGCGTGGCGGTAAAGCCCCAGTTGTCTACGGGTGAGCCCGTGAAGGTAGAAAAGGTAAGACTTGGGTCAATGAATAGCGCCAGATTTGGATCGTAGGAGGCACCTACTTGAAAAGAGATGATATTGTTGCTAATTACAAATTGGATAGGGACTTCAATCTTTTGGGTTTCAGAGAGGATATTCCAGGCAAGAGGAGCACTATAGGTGATCTCGCCAAAACGATGCGTGAGGTGTAGTAAGCCTTTCGTATCGATAAAAATAGAATCAGCACCCTGAATTTCGAAATCAAATTGGTGGATATCTGAATTTGGAAGAAGTTGGAGGTGAAAGGCAAATTGTTTGTCGGTAATGAGGTAGCGCAGCGCACCGTTTTCAAAGTATTGAGCAGCGGATATGGCTGATGTTCCACGGATCTTGGATTTCCATTTGCTTTGATCGTTGCCTAGGAAATAGTTGTGGTAGTGGGCACTGCTGTCGTTTGCAGTAAATGTTGTGTTTTGAGCATGGACAAAGCGGTGTGTAATGGCGTGATATGCCGTCCCTCCTTCGTGGTGTTCATGTGCATCTTTAGAATCGTGTTCGTGAAAAGTGGCATTGGACAGAAAATAAGTAAGCCCTTCTTGTTCAACATAGAGGCGTCCTGAAGAAAGCGGTAAGTTATATAAAATACGGTCGTCCCATTGGCCATGGTTGGGGTACATCCAGATTTCTTGGGCAAATGCCGTTTGAAATAGGCTGAATAAAAATATGACACGTATTAGGTTCATGGCGTTGAGTAAATTTAACACAAACAGGTGCAATCTCAAAATAATAAACTATCTAAAAGCGAGAAGGTTGCCAAAGTCTTCATAAAAATATTGCGTTTGGTTGAAAATTGCTGTTTATTTGTGTTCTCAAAAACGCGGTTATGAAACTCTTTACATTTCTTCTTTTAGTTTTTATCTCTTTCAATGCCTCAAAGGCAGTAGCTCAAGACTATTCTCGTTTGAAAATTTTTGCCAATGAGCAAGAATTGTTAAAGCTCTCTAATTTGGGTGTAACTATCGATCACGGCATCCACAAAGAGGGGGTGTTTTTCATCTCGGATTTTTCAAAAGAAGAGCGTCAAATTATGGACACCTATGCATACAATTATGAGGTATTGATCGAAGATGTACAAGCATATTATATTCAAGAATTAGCTAAGCCAGCTTCAAAAGACGAGGGCAACCTGAAAAATTTGAGTTGCTCAGGTTCTGGGGCAGGTGGTTCAGGTTTTAATCCGACAACACCAACCCATTTTAATTTGGGTACTATGGGCGGCTATTTAAAATACGAAGAAATGTTGGCTGAGCTAGACGAAATGTTGGCTACTTATCCCAATTTAATTACGGCAAAAGCGCCAATTTCTACGTTCTTAACGGCTCAAAACAGACCACTTTACCATGTGCGCATTTCTGACAATCCAAATGTCGATGAAAGCGGAGAGCCAAAAGTTTTGTATACCGCAATCCACCATGCGCGCGAACCAATGGCCTTAATGGAAACCATCTTTTTTATGTGGTACATATTAGAAAACTACGGAACGAACCCAGAAATCAGCTATTTGGTTGATCACATGCAGTTGTATTTTGTGCCGTGTATCAACCCGGATGGTTATGTCCACAATCAAACTACCAATCCAAATGGTGGTGGGATGTGGCGTAAAAACCGCCGCCTCAATTCAGGCGGGTCTTACGGAGTTGATTTGAATAGAAACTACAGCTACGGTTGGGGTACAACAGGCACCTCCTTTACTCAATCTAACGATACTTATTGCGGAACAGCTGCCTTTTCTGAACCCGAAACACAAGCCATGCGTTGGTTGGTTCAGAACAACAAATTTGTCACGGCCTTCAATGCGCATACTTATGCAGAAGATATTCTTTTTCCAATAGGCACAACAACTGCTGAATTTGCAGATCACCACGATTACTTCCAAGAATACACCAATAAAATGGTAACCTTTAATGGTTACGGAGCTATCAAAAGTTCTGCTTTGTATCCTGCGTCCGGAGACTCCGATGACTACATGTATAAAGTAGATATTGGTGTAGGCGTTAAAGACACCATGTTTGTGCATACCCCTGAGGTCGGGACCGCATTCTGGCAACCTTCCTCTCAAATTGTTTCAACATGTCAAGAAATGGTGTATCCGAATCTTGTACTTGCACACGTAGCAGGTATCTACATTGTCACTACCGACCAAGATCCGAGTAACATCGCTACTTTAAGTGGTAACTTTAATCATCAAGCCAGAAGATTAGGCAGAGAAAATGGTCCGGTTACGGTCAGTATTGTTCCTTTACAGAATATTGTCTCGGTCGGAAGCGCTGTTGTTCATAATTTAGCACTTCAGCAAAACGGACTTGGCGCCATTAGCTATACTTTGAATCCGGCCATTCAATTTGGTGATCAAATCAAGTATATTTTGCAAACCGACAACGGTTATTGGATCCATAAAGATACCATCATCAAAACCTATGGAGCGTTTACTCTTCAGGTAACTGAAAATGCAACAACCGCCACCAATTGGACAGGAAATTGGAACACCACAACCTCCACTTTTGTTTCTGCGCCGCGCTCGTTTACAGACACCCCAACCGGTAATTACGTCAATAATGCAAATACCACCTATACATACGTCCCAACTATTGATCTTACAAATGCAATTGCTGCCAAACTCAATTTTTGGGCTAAGTGGGATATCGAAGCAGATTACGACTACGTTCAATTGCAGGTCTCAACAGATAACGGTGCTACTTGGGTTGGCCAATGCGGACTCTACACTGTAGCGGGCAACTCGGCAAATGGTAGCGTTCAGCCAAATAACCAACCAGTTTGGGAAGGTGTGCAAAGTACTTGGATTCAAGAAGAAATTCAACTCAGCGATTACATCGGACAAGTGATCAAAGTGCGTTTCCAATTGAGGTCTGACGGCGGAACGCGCAAAGATGGTTTTTACTTCGATGATTTCTCAATATACTATAACGAAGCAGGTCCAACGGTTGCTCCAGTTGCACAATTTCAAGCACCGAGTACTTTGTGCAGCGGAACTGCAGTAACCTTTACAGATCTTTCTCAGAACTTGCCTACTTCTTGGGCTTGGGATTTCGGCGATGGCTTTACTTCCATTGAACAAAACCCGAGCAATGTATTTGCGCCAGGCACCTATACGGTTACGCTAACGGTTACAAATGCGGCGGGCACCAGTACTTTTTCACAACAAATTACAATTCAAAGTACACCTGTTGTAGGGCTTTCTATTGCCGATACCGATATGGTATTGTGTGTAGAAGATGGCGCAGTTCCAATGGTAGTAACGCCTCAAGATGCCATCATTAATGGTTTAGGTGTTTCAGGTCTTACGTTTGATCCAACAGGATTGAGTTTAGGCCCGCTTACACTAACCGCTACCTCAACCGATCCAAATACGGGTTGTACAGGAACTGCCGAACTCACTGTTATTTTGGAGAGCTGTGCCCAACTTAATGAAATTGGGTCGTTAGATTTTAGTGTGTTTCCAAATCCAACTACAGGGCAACTTTTCTTTAGCAACTTAAATGCAGATGCGCAACTCATTATGTACGATGCGCAAGGAAAAGTTGTTGGAGAATGGACCTACCAAGATCAAGCCATTCAACTCCAAGTGTGCGAAGGCGTCTATTATCTAGAAGCCCAATGGAATGGCCAAAAGCAGCACAAAAAAGTGCTTGTTCTTGGCGTTCATTAATGCAACATAAAAGCGGCTAGCTTATCTATGTAGTTTTGGTAACC
>JBIIZI010000172.1:0-4539 GCA_044346375.1 Crocinitomicaceae bacterium
TGCGGCGGCTTGTTCATGAGGTCTAGCTCTTTAGGGGCACTTTCAAATGCCAAAGCACAAGCCGGATCAATGATCAGCTCCAAAAAGGCAATGTGAAATGGCAATAAAAATATAGGCATCTTGCTAAACAAAGCAGGTAAAATACACAAGCCAATGATAGGAATATGAATCGCGACAATATACCGTAAAGCAGTCTGTATTTTATTTAGGAGGTGTCGGCCCATTTCAATAGCCTGGACAACTTCCGTAAATTGATCCTTTAGCAATACCAACGAAGCGGCTTCTCTAGCTACATCAGCACCTTTTTTACCCATTGCAATCCCTACATCTGCCGCTTGAAGCGCTGGGGCATCATTGATGCCATCTCCAATCATGGCAACCACAGCGCCCTTTTCTTGTAACAAACGCACTACGGCTAATTTTTGAGCAGGAAGAATCCGTGCGAAAATAGAGGTGCGCATCGCGTTTTCATAACTGAGCGTTTTCCCTGATTTTTCTAATTCCTGTCCATTGATCAACTCAAGAGGTTCGAGAAAGCCAGCTTTGAGGGCAATGGAGTTGGCTGTGAGGGGGTAGTCGCCGGTCATCATCATGAGGCGAACCCCCGCTTTTTGAAGTTTTTGTATTGCAGCTTTGACACCAGGTCTAATTGGGTCCTCAAAACCTATAAATCCAACCAATTCAAATTCAAAATCATCGATGGATGCTGGTATCTGCTGAGAATGGTATTTCGCTCTTGCAAAACCCAGCAATCTTTGACCAGCGCTTGCCATTAGATTGAGTTGTTCCAGAATTGTTTGTTGAAAGTCGGTTTCGATTTTACATTGTTTTAAAATGGTTTCGGGGGCGCCTTTGCTGAATACATTATAGGCGTCTGTATTCATGGCATACAAGTGCGTCATTGCAAAACAAGAACTGCTCATCGGATAAGAGTGTACAAGTTCAAATCTTTTGGGTTTTTCTCGTGGATACTTTTTGCGAATGGCATCTTCCATAGCATCGTGGCTAAAAAGCGGTGTGGCTAAGCTTGCGGTTTGTATGAGCTCATTCACTTCTTTTGTGGTTTGAACATTTGTCCAGAAGCCATCTTTAAATTGGTATGCCAAACTACGCTTTACAGTCATTTGATTCTGTGTGAGCGTACCTGTTTTGTCTGTACAAAGAACAGAGATAGAACCGAGTGCCTCAAGCACAGCAATTCGAGAAGTCAGGACATTTTTTTGAGCGAGGCGCCAGGCAGCCAAACTGAAAAATAGTGTCAGAACCATCGGGAATTCTTCGGGCAATATAGCCATAGCTGTAGAAAGCCCATTGAGAATAGCTTGCAGTAAAGTGCCTCTTGTAAGCGCGAAAATAACCGTAATGAGTACCGCAAGGCTCATAGCGAGTAGAAAAGCACTTCGGATAAACCGTTGAATGGATTTTTGCAAGGGGCTGCTTTGGTTTGTTTTGTTCTTTTCAAGTAAGACACTGATTTTTCCAATCTCAGCCTTTTTACCTACCGCACTTACTTGCATGATCCCCTCCCCTTGAACTACCATGGTTCCGCTGAATAGCTGCGCTCCAATTTTAGTTTTTTCAATAGCGACTGCTTCTCCTGTTAATAAGGATTCATCGATTTTAAGATAGGTGCCACTCACCAAATGTCCATCGGCAGGAATTCTCGTACCTTCTTTTAAAAGGACGCTGTCTAGCACCACTACATCTTGCCGTTTGATTTGTTGTTGTTTTCCATTTCTAAGCACCATACTACTGGGCTGGGCAAATGCTTCAAGTGCAGCTAATACATTCGCCGAACGGTATGTTCTGTAAAAAGAACTCAACAAGACCAGAGAGGTCCAACCGAGGAAGATACATCCGGACCAAAAATCACCAAGTAGCATGTAAATGATAGCGCAAGCGATGAGCAAAAGCATCATGGGTTCACGCATGCTTTTTACAATTCTTTGCCAAATGGCTGTTTTTGATTTTTCAAGTGCGTTGGCGCCAAACTTTACTCGTTGTTGTTGGGCTTGCGCGTTGGTGAGGCCTTTTTCGAATGGAGGAATTTTCATAGGGCAATATAGCAGCTTCCAGCAACTCGTAATTTGTAATTCATTCAAGTATTCTTGAAAATTTAGAAGGTGTGAATTATGCAAACTTTAGCGATAAGTCCGTAATGCTAAACCTTTCATTTAGCAACAACTTTGTAATTAATAATTCACACACTATTCATTATAACCAACATCTAGAAAATGGGGAAATTAGAATCAAAAGTGGCATTGGTCACAGGAGCTGCGTCTGGCATAGGACGCGCTGTTTGTTATCGCTTTTTAGAAGAGGGTTGTGTTGTTATTGCCGCAGATAACGATGCAGCCACACTGCAAGCACTTCACAAAGAGGCGCCTCACAAAGGTTTGCATTTGCAAATTGTGCAGTGCGACATCACCAAAGAACGCGAGTTAGAAATGTTAATTGGCAACGCAATCAAAGCAAATGGCCACATCGATATTTTAGTAAACAACGCAGGTGTCATAGATAACTTTGAAGCCGTTGCCGATGTAACAAATTCTCAATGGGATCGGATCATGAATATCAATGTAAAAGGTCCGTTTATGTTGATGCGTTTGTTGATTCCTCATTTTTTGCATCACAAACACGGCAATATCATTAACATTTCTTCCATTGGTGGTCTGCAGGGTGCCCGCGCAGGTGCTGCCTATACGACAAGTAAATTTGCGCTGAACGGCCTCACTAAAAATACAGGATATATGTATGCAGCGCATGGCATACGCTGTAATGCAATTGCTCCAGGAGCCATCGAGACGCATATCGCCGACGACATTGATTACTCAAAAGTTTCGAAAGATATGAACGAGCTACTTGCGCTTGGTCAAAAACTCAATCCGAGGGTTGGGAAGCCCAAAGAAATTGCAGAAATAGCGCTGTTTTTAGCAAGTGAAAGCTCGTCAATGATCAATGGAGCTGTTTTGGTTGCAGATGCTGCTTGGACAGCCTACTGATTTAAATGTAAACTTAATATAAAATAGTGTAAATACTTTGTTTTGAATTAAATATAAATTTGTTTTAAGAAAGAATTAGTACTCATTTATTTAAAATCATCGATCATGGAAACACAAAAATCAAACACTTCAACTTATGTGACCGTTGCAATTGCCAGTGCCGCAGTAGGCGCACTAATGGGCGTACTCTTTGCCCCTGATAAAGGCAGTGTTACTCGTCATAAAATCTCTGGAAGCGCTAAGAAAATGGCTACAGACCTTACTCACAATTTAGGCTTTAATGCTGAGAAGGAACTCTTTGCTCAAAAAGATTAGCATGGTAAAAGCAAAATACAGCTGCCGTGAGTTAGCACACAATCGGGACGCGTAAATCCAAGGAAAGGTGGCTGTATGATGTCTATTGCCCTATGAAAACCAGCGTTCGCGCTGGTTTTTTTAACCATTTAAAAAATCAAACCATGAACGTCGACCATCCGATTAATGAATTTGCAGATCAATTCAAACAATACCTAAAAACGACAACCGAGATTGCAAAACTCGAGGTTTTAAAAAGAACTGTGCAAATGAGTGCACACCTTGTTTTGCAATTTATGCTTTGGGGTTTTATGCTGTTATTCACCTTGCTTTCTTGTATGGCTTTGGCTTTTTATATTTCCGATGTTGTAGATGATAAAGCAAAAGGTTTTGCAGCAGTTGCTGCAGCAATAGGCTTGCTTACCTTAATGGTACAACTCTATTTAGCCAAGCGCATGCGTACCTTATTTGAGACGCAATTGCTCAGACGCATGTATCAAGATAGTATCTAATGCTTTGTAAATCTATAGCACCATGAAAACAACACATGCCATTCAAGACCGACTCAATTTACTCTATGCCTTGCAAAAAGAACAAGAGTTTCAATTAAACGAAGGAATCTCCAAATTATCAAATGCCTTTACCCCAGTTAAAATTATAGCAGAACTAATTGGTGGTGTGGCTCAAAACGCACCAGAAACCAATGTTGAGGCTCCAAAAAGCTATAGTCCACTTTGGGATAAGGTTACTGATCAAATTGGCATTACCTCTCCCCTTGCAAAAAGCACTATTCATTTAGCGCTAGACCAATTGATGTCGAGGTGGCTAACGAATCAAACACAAGCGCCACTGATTCAAAAAGATAAAGTGCTTTCAAAGGAGCTCATTTTAGATCATTCATCGAATCATTTTTAAGTGCGGCATTGCCAATTTATGATTGAATTTAAACGCGCAGGTGTTGTGCTCGAGCCAACTGCGCTAGCCTTTGAAGCATTGGGTGTGTTGAATCCTGCGGTAATTATGCATAACGGTGTCATCCATATGTTTTACAGGGCGGTTGCATTAAATCATATATCAACAATCGGTTATTGTCGGTTTCAAACACCTTTGCTGATTGAAAAGCGCTCAAACAAACCGATACTCATTGGCCAAACAATTCATGAAGCGATGGGGATGGAAGATCCAAGATTGGTTCGAATTGAGGGTCTTTTTTACTTGAGCTACACTGCCTTTGATGGCAAAA
>JBIIZI010000173.1:0-4523 GCA_044346375.1 Crocinitomicaceae bacterium
GTTCCTTCAAGAAAACGAATGTTTTGATGTAGAGGCTCAATACGAAGAAGACGAAGAAGGGAACGAGTACCCAATCGAAATCGAAGACAAAGACAACCTACTTTATTTCTTGAATCTGTTGAAAAACGCAGAGCACAAAATCAACCGTGAAGAAATCAAAGATTACCGCTCAGCGTTAAAATTAGAATTATACTAAGCAACCATTTATAGAACTGACGCGTCTCGTTAAAAAGAGCAAGTCATTGTTCAATTTGGTTTTAATTATCTTGCAGAGAAACCTGGAATTCCGTTCCAGGTTTTTTTATGTGCAAAACTGACAGTACGTTGCGGCTTGATCGTGCTCAAACGGAAGTGTTTCATTGAGCATATTTTCAAGGAGTGTCTGCAACCCTGCATCAAATAAAACGGGTACAGGTGTCAAATTGGTATTCTTATCGAGTGAAAGCGCAAATTCGTCGTCCCGATTGATCAAGGATTCAATGCGCGCTTCTGCAGGCAAGTGTCCGTAGTATTCCTTGAAAAACAAACTATACAAACAAAGTTGCAAAGCATGTTTAGGTTTTGTAATGTTGGTATAGGCATCGTCCTTTTGGCTCATTTTGACATCTATATCTTTTACTTTTCCAGATTTGTAGTCGATGACGCGGTAATGATTTGCTCCAATTCGGTCTATGCGGTCTATGTAACCGACAAAATGTATAGGTATGGTTTCTTGCGGCAATTGAACAGAATAATTGAGTTCAAATTTGGCTTCTAGTTGTTCAATAACCAACGGTTCTTTGAGTCCTTTTACATAAGCAAGCTCCTTTAGCAGCATTTGCTTGGTAAGGTCGAGGGCCATTTCAAAACTCAATAGATTTTTACCGCGCTGAAAAAGCGCTTCGTTGTTATCAAAATACTTCATAAAATACTTGCGCAGTACTTCAGGGAAGTCGGTGAGCATTTTGGCGATGTGTCGTTCATTTATGGGCCCGGGTGCAGGGGTAACTATCTTGCCTTCTTTGTCACGGTGGGCATAGGGGGTGTAGAGTTCTTCCAAACAGCTGTGGATAAGCGAGCCAAAGGTGCTTGTGGCAATATCTTCTTCTACTTCGTCTTCTTCACCGAACTCTACAACATAGCGATAATAAAAGTCAAGCGGACAGGTCACGTATTTGCGAAGGGCTGAGGCAGATACATTCCCTGCAAGATATGTCTTTATGCGTGCTTGAATGTCGCTTGTTTTAGGAATCAGGGTGTGTTCTTGATGTCGTGTGGCACTCGGAATTTGATAGAAGTATTCCTTCCAAGTTACGTTCTTGTTTTGTTGTAGCCACTCCATTTGCAACTGTAATAAATACCTACTGCGCTCATGACTACCTAAAACCTCGCTGGTAGAGGTATAGGTAAATACAAAGGAGCGTGCGTGGTGCAGGAGTCTGTAAAAGTGTTGGGCAAAGAGCCCTTGTTTGTCGCGGTTATTTGGCATGCCAAATGCCGATCGGAGGTCCATCGGGATGATGCTCTGAATCGGGTTAGTTGGCGGTAATTTGCCTTCGTTCATGCCGAGTATATAAACGCGCTCAAAGTCGAGCAAACGGGTTTCTAGGAGCCCTGTGATTTGCAAACCAGTGGTTGGGCTACCAAGGTAGGCTAAATTGGCGCGGGTCCAGTGTTGGTAGAAGAGCTTTTTAAAGCTGCTCAGGTTCATTTTTGGAAGGGCAGCATCGGTTAATTGGTCAAACTGACGACAGGCTTGCTCGAAGGACAAAATGGCTGTTTTTTCAAAGTCATTGCCTTCAGCAATAAGTTGTAGCAATAAACTATTAAGTTTGCGCAGTTGCAGGAGTGCAAGTTTCCAGTCTGTACCCCAGTTTGTACTGAGGAGCGTTAAAATATCGAGAATTTGTTGGTCTAGTTTGAGTTGATCGACACGTTGAAAAACACGGTTGTATTTGATGGTTTGTTTTTCTGCAGCTGCCAACTGTTTGAGTTGAAGTTGGTCAAAGGCTAAAGAGACGAAAGCGTGGTGGCAAAAACGCTGAAAGTCTTTATGGTAGAGTGCTTTTGTTTTGAATTTGAGCTGGTTTTCTTGCAGTTGAAAGCAGAGGTCAATCCAGGTTCTTATTGGCGTTTGATCGAGTGGTAAGCCTAGTGTAATGTTTGCTTGCCCCACAATTTTGGGAATGTTGCGTATGGCCGCATGAACAAGGGCTTCGTCGGCAAGTAATACCAATACTTCACTCCAGTCTGGCACGGGGTTTTCTATCAATTCGGTGGCCAAAACCTTGACCTGACCTATGTGTTGAGCGCATTCAATCACTTTGATATCATACGCTTCTGTTTGCAACCTTTTTGTGAGTTCTTGAGGATTTTTAAGGCCAAAAAATTGTAGGTTTTTTCTTTGGAAATGCCCTGCCTCATGGTATTTATTCTCCAAATAATAAGCGTCTGAATCTATAATGAATTCGCCTTGTTTTTGATCGATGAGGTACTTAATAATGCGTTGTTCGGCAGCGGAAAGTGCATTGAAACCGGCAAAGACATAGTACTGGTCTTTAGCAAAATACTGAGCGGGATTCTCGGCTAATTGGCGATATGCTTGTGCTTTAGAACAGGCATTTTGTGCTTTATTTTTTGCTTGTAAGCCCGCATGAAGTTGTGGAATGAGTTCCCAGAACTGCATGAATTTTTGCTGTGAAGCAGAGTAGCCTTCTTCATCAATTTGCCAGCTTTCAAGGGCTTTGATAGATGCAAGGTTTTGATAAAGTTGTTGGTGATCTACTAAATAACGATCGACGTCGTCGAAATCGGAAAGCAGAATAGGGCCCCAAGTAAGGTAGTCTTCAAAAGAGAGTGCATTTTCTTGGAGGGTTGTTTCATAGACTTGATACAGCGAAAGTAAAATGCTGGTCTGATGTAGAATGGTTTTGTTGCTTAAGGCTTCTACCCATTGGTCTATCGTAAAAATGTTGGGCGAAATCAGGGGCCCTTCGTTGGCATTGAATAGGGCGTTTATAAGGTAGCGCTTAGCTCTTTCCGATGGAAGAATGACGGTAAGCGACTTAGCAGAAAGCCCTTTGTCTAAGATTTTGATGGCTAATTGATCAAGAAATTTCATAGCAAAGACAAAATGGTTTAGTCAAACCAAACTTTTTCAAAAAAGAAAAAGGGCCTATTGGAGTGCATAAATTTGTTGCCACCGTAACATTTGATGACGGCGTAATATGCGGATCCAAATTGGATTTGAACAAAATTGAGCCCTTCGGGGTAGGTGTCCGAGAGTCCTTGATAAATCATGGAGCCGTTGTCGAGCATTTTTTTGGTCATGGTGGCGCCATCAGGCGGATTGATGTATATACTGGCAATCTCTTCGCTAGAAATGGTAGAATCAAGGAGAAAAAGAGTGATTTCATAGGTGTTCCCTTGGCCTAACTCGCGGTAAATGAGCCTTAAGTTACCATCGGGGAGGGTTTCGACAAATGGTTTGCCTGGAAATTTGGCCACTAAACCAGAATTGGCATCGGCATAGATATATTCAGTTTGTTTCTTAAGCAAAACTTTGCTGGCAGGGGCCTTTTCTGCGATTGTCCAGCGAACAGGCCGCACTTTGTAGCCACGGGCTCGGAGCAATTGTAAAATACCGTCTTCACCTCCTAAATGACCCGCTCCAACTGCGCAAAAGAAAGGCGTTTGCGTTTTGAGTAAACCGAGTAGTTTGTCTAGCATTTGTTGGTTGCGCTTTACAATGACTTCATTGTAGAGATTTTCTTGTACTGAGAGGTAGGATTTCATGAAGCGCTGCAAAGCATCGACGTCGCCGCGCAAATAGAGTTCTGTGAGTTTTTCTTGGGTAAATGAATTGATTTGGTTGTCTAGGATGCGGCTTTCGCTTAGTTTGAATTCGTTGGAAAGCGCATATTGTTCTTCTACTTTTTCTAGCGCTACCATTTCTTTATTGAGTTGTAGCCCTAAGATTTCAAAGTAGGCATCGAGAAATTGGGGCATGCCATCTTCATTGCCATAAATTGTTTTGGAGCTGAAGTCTTGGCTAGTGTAGGATTTTCCTTTGTCGTCGAAACGCGTTTCGGGTAAGGTTTTGCGGGTATCCATAACCGAGAAAAGTGCATGAATGTCTGTTTCTAAGACAATTTTTTGAGCTTTGTCAAAAGCAATATAGACGCTATCTGAAAGTTCAAATAAGTTACGGTCATTGGCATGTAAGGTGCCAAAAATATAGGATTTAACCGCAGACTTCGGGCTTGAAATTTCCCATAATAGTTCTTTATCGAGCTCTAGCTGTTGTGCATGGCCGAAAATGGAGCAGAAAAATGCAAGAAAAAAGAGAGCCGTACGCATGTATTCAAAGTTAATCAAATAAAAACACGTTGAATGTGTTTTTCGGTGTAGGCATAAGCTAAATAAGCCAAAGAAGGCAACTCTTTGGTGAGGATGAGCGGAGATTTTCTACCTAAAGCGATTTTGCCATGGGTTTCTTGAAGTTCGACGGCTGCAGCTGCATTGATTGTTAGGGCATTGATGGC
>JBIIZI010000031.1:0-15905 GCA_044346375.1 Crocinitomicaceae bacterium
CTCGAATTGTAAAAAAATGAATGGTTTGCCTTGCAACTTGTGGAGGTAGAATAAGCCATAATTGACCATCTTTTGTCAATCTTGACTTCATATCTTCTAAAAGCTCAAAATATGCTCCGGCTGTTACATGCTTCGCTTGTTGTCCTTTAGGATTTTCAGCACTAAGACTATCAATAAAGTACGGCGGATTCGATACAATGATGTTGAATTGATCTACAACTGGAAGCTCCGCTAAAGAACAATTGTATGCGCGTAAACGCTCCAAATAAGGAGACTCCTGAAAATTCTGTTGTGCATCGGTAAAGGCACCTAAATGTGGGTCTATGCCGGTAATTACCGCAGTTGGAAAACGCAAAGCGAGCAACAAAGCAATGACGCCATTGCCTGTGCCAACCTCTAAAACGGAGGCGCGCTCGGGAACAAAAGGAATGGCTGCACCTAATAAGATGGCATCGGTATTGACTTTTAAGGGAGAGTTGTCTTGATGGACAACAAAATCTTTAAAAGCAAATACAGCCATTAATAAGCTTTAGCAAACACAACCCGACCAGCAGAAGGCTTACCTGTGACCATGCATACGCCGGTTTCTGGCGCTTGATCAAAAGGAATGCAACGAATGGTTGCTTTTGTCTCTTGCTTGATGCGTTCTTCGGTTTCTGGCGTGCCGTCCCAGTGAGCTAAAAAGAAACCACCTTTTTCAATTTCTACTTTGAAAGCATCGTAGGAGTCTATGGTGTGGGTATTGGCTGCGCGGAAATCGGTGGCGCGTTGGAGAAGATTTTGTTGGATGTTTTGGAGGAGTGCTTCAATGGCGACCACCAAGTTGTCAAAATCTAGGGTTTCTTTGGTTTTGGTATCGCGGCGTGCAACTTCAATTTTACCGTTTTCGAGGTCTCTTGGGCCCATAGCCAAACGCACTGGAACACCTTTAGTTTCGTATTCGGCAAATTTCCATCCTGGGCGACGGTTGTCGTCGTCGTCGTATTTGAAACGGATGCCTTTTGCTTTTAGTTCGGCTGCCAATTGCTTGAACTTAGCAGTGATTTGCTCGCGTTCTTCTTCTGTGCGGTAAATGGGCACTGCTACTACTTGAATTGGAGCAAGTGCTGGTGGCACAACTAAGCCTTCGTCGTCTGAGTGGGTCATGATGAGCGCACCCATTAAACGCGTGGAAACACCCCATGAGGTAGCCCATACGTAGTCGAGTTTGCCTTCTTTGTCGGCAAATTTAACGTCGAAAGCTTTGGCAAAATTCTGCCCTAAAAAGTGGCTTGTTCCGGCCTGCAGGGCCTTGCCATCTTGCATGAGTGCTTCTATACAAAGGGTGTCTTCGGCTCCTGCAAAACGCTCACTAGCGGTTTTGCGGCCTTTGAGTACAGGCATAGCCATGTAGTTTTCGGCGAAATCGGCGTAGACATCTAGCATTTGTTCTGCTTCTGCAATGGCTTCAGTTTTGGTGGCATGGGCGGTATGGCCTTCTTGCCATAAAAATTCTGAGGTGCGCAAGAACAAACGCGTGCGCATTTCCCAGCGTACGACGTTAGCCCATTGGTTGATCAGGATGGGAAGGTCGCGGTAAGATTGGATCCAGTTTTTGTAGGAGTTCCAGATGATGGTTTCTGAAGTAGGACGCACGATGAGTTCTTCTTGCAATTTGGCATCTGGATCGACAATAACGCCACTGCCATCTTCGGCATTTTTAAGGCGATAGTGTGTAACTACAGCACATTCTTTGGCAAAGCCATCGACGTGTGCCGCTTCTTTACTTAAATAACTTTTCGGAATAAAAAGCGGAAAATAGGCATTGGAATGGCCGGTTTCTTTGAATTTGGCATCTAGGACGTCACGCATGTTTTCCCAAATGGCATAGCCATAAGGCTTGATGACCATACAGCCGCGGACATCTGAGTGTTCGGCGAGGTCGGCTTTATAAACGAGATCGTTGTACCAGGTTGCGTAATCTTCTTGACGAGTGACTTTTTTTTCGGCCATAGGATGCTTTCTTTGAAAGCACAAAGATAAGCAATTCTATGGGAAGCGGGGCTTGATGGTTTGCTTACTGCAACGGTTTTCGATCAAACTATTGCTATAATGTTGAAAAAGCGCACTCATTTTTTGGCTGATTTGCGCTTGCTCCGGGGTGTAGTTGCGCGCGACATTTGGCGTCCAGGCGATTGGCAAGAGATTGGTGCCGTTATAAATAAACGATAGCAAATTGCCGTTGTCGTAGACCATCTTTTGGCTTTGGCTTTCTTCAAAACAAGAAGATCCTAATTGGAACACAGATTTTGGCAAGCCTAGCATATCGAGGACGGTTGGCATGATGTCGATTTGTTGAAAAACAACGCCTTTGGAAGGCTTTGGAAGCGCTTGTGATGGGTGATAAAATGCAATTGGAATGCGGTAGCGCCAATCGAGGGTTTGGAATTGTTTTTGACGCGTAGGTCCGACGTGATCAGCGGTAATGACAAATAAGGTATTCTTAAACCAAGCTTCGTTTTGATAACGTTTGAAAAAGCGGCTCAAGGCTTTATCGGTGTACGAAATTGTTTTGCAAAGGGGTTCTGGACCGCTCTTTAATTGCCCTTCATAAGAAGCTGGAACGGTATACGGATGATGCGAACTTAGGGTAAAAATAGAACTAAAGAATGGTTGGTGTTGACGGGCTAATTCTTTTCCAAAATAAGAAAGCATGTGGTGGTCCCAGACTCCCCAATTGCCGTCGAAATGAGCCTGATTCGGATAGGACTCCAATCCTTTGTAGGTGTCGACACCAATTGCCTTGGTAAAACTCTTGAAACTCATGGAGCCTTCTTTGGCACCATGATAGAAGGAGGTTTGGTAGCCTTTGTCTTTGAGTATTTGCGGCAAACTATTGAGCTGATTGCTACAAAAAGGCGATAAAATATAGGATTCAGGAAGCCAAGATGGTATTCCGGCTAAAATGGCAGGTACGGCATCCATGGAGGTGCGGCCATTGGCAATGGCGTAATCAAAAAACAAGCCTTTCTGAACGAGTGAATCTAAAAAAGGCGTATAGGATTTCGGACTGTTAGGGCCTGCATAATTTGTTCCGAAACTTTCAATAATGATGACCACGACATTCGTGTTTTTGGGCAAAACAAAGGGCGGCTTGCCCGCTCTTGAAGGAAGCAGTTTGGCTAGTTCGTGTTGATCGTGAAAATGCAGCAATTGTGAGCTTCCTTCATCGGTGGTTTTCAATACGGTAAAGGCTGTATTGAGCACAATTGGGGCTTGTTCTAGACTACTGAAGGCTGTGGCATCCACAATGCCTATTGGACGCAATTGTACACCGCCCCTCCCTAGTACAATTGCAAGCATTAAAATGCTGATAAATTGAACCCAGGCCCATTTGCTCGCTGGCGATTTTTCGTTGGTTCCAAATCGAAGGAGCGTACGCCATAAAATAAATGCCAAAACAAAGAAAAGCAAGGGCAACCACCAAAATTCTTTCAAGAACTCACCCGCGAGCGAACTGGTTTCGGTTCCGGTTAATAAATGTAAAAAATAGCTAAAGCCTGAACGCTTTTGGGTATAGGAAAAATAAGCGATGTCCCAGGTATTGAGTATCAGGATGACCAAAGCAATGACACCTAAATAGCATTTGGTGAGCCAACCTAAAATGACTTTGACTTTTGAATTGAATTTGTGGCGCAATGGATTCACCAATAAAAAGAGCGGCATAGAGAACAGCGCAATTGTAATGGCATCAAAATAAGCGCCGACCAAGAATAGTTGTAGGTCGAGTTGCTTGAAAAATGCCATGTTTTGCCATGAAAAAGCCAAGCGAAGTATGCTCATGCTGAGCAATAACAGCAAGAAATAGTTCAGTAGCGGTTTGTTTTTCAAGGTGCTCAGTAGGCCAAAAGTTTGTCGATGGTTGGGAGCAATCTGCTTTGTGCCAAGAACTGCTGTTCAAGGTCGGCGGCAAAAGGAACAGGCGTATCTATAGAAGCTACGCGCAATACGGGTGCATCTAGTTGATCAAAGCAATGTTCATTGACCAAAGCAACGAGCTCTCCACCGATTCCGGCTGTGATGGTGTCTTCGTGCAAGACCAAAACTTTTCCGGTTTTGGACGCCGCAGCAATGATCGCTTCTAAATCGAGTGGCAAAAGGGTTCTGAGATCGAGGATCTCGAAGGAGTTTTGTGGACGTTGTGCGGCGGCATCTAGCGCCCAATGGACGCCCAAACCGTAGGTAATAATGGTGAGGTCGGTACCGTGCTGAACACTTGCTGCTTTTCCGATAGGAGTGTTGTAATAACCTGTTGGCACATCGCCTTTTAAACTACGGTATAAGAACTTGTGCTCGAAGAATAAAACAGGGTTAGGATCTTCAAAAGCAGCCAATAATAGACCTTTGGCATCGTGTGGATTTGAAGGATATACGACTTTTAAACCTGGCGTATGTGCAAACCAAGCCTCATTGCTTTGCGAATGAAAAGGACCAGCAGCCGTACCTGCACCCGTAGGCATGCGCACAACTACGTCGGCGTTTTGCCCCCAGCGCCAATGCAACTTGGCGAGGTTATTGACAATTTGATTGAAACCAACACTTACGAAATCGGCAAATTGCATTTCGACCATTGCTTTCATGCCAGCGATGCTGAGCCCTAGCCCTGCACCAATTATGGCTGATTCACAAAGTGGTGTATTGCGCACGCGGTCTTTGCCGAAAAGTTCAACGAAGCCTTCTGTCACTTTAAAAGCCCCGCCATATTCTGCGATATCTTGACCCATGAGCACCAAATTGTGGTGCTTTTGCATGGCAGTACGCAAGCCATCTTGGATGGCATCTATGAAACGAACTTCTTCGGAATTTGCACCAGGTTCAGCAGCAATAAATGTATGTGGTGCGTAGACATCGGCTAATTCTTGAGCAAGATCAGGGACAATTTTTGGAGCGGCGTTGGCTGCATCGAAAGCCTCTTGAATGTCTTCTTTGAATTGGTGTTTGATTTGGTCAATTGCAGCTTGATCGAGTATGTTTTGCTCGCGCAAGAACGCTTCAAAATTGGTGACAGGATCTTTGGGCTCCCATTCGGCTTGTAGGCCCTCTGGGTAATATTTGGTGCCCGACGCCTCTTCATGACCACGCATTCTGAAGGTCATCAGTTCTAAAATGAACGGACGCGGATTTTCTTGAATTTGGCTGCGGATATTGCGCACCGCTTCTATGACCTCTAAAATATTATTGCCATCGACCTGGATGGCGTCCATACCGTAGCCGATGCCTTTGTCGATAAATTGTTTGCAACGGAATTGCTCTGAAGAAGGCGTACTCAAGCCCCAACGGTTGTTTTCTATGGCAAAAATGACAGGCAGTTGCCAGACAGCGGCTACATTGAGTGCTTCGTGAAAATCGCCTTCAGATGCACCGCCGTCTCCTGTAAAAACAAGGGTGGTGTCGGTTGTTTGGCGAATTTTAGAAGACAACGCAATGCCATCGGCGATGCCCAACTGAGGCCCTAGATGGGAGATCATACCCACTAATTTGTGGTCTTGGGTTCCGAAATGAAAGCTGCGGTCGCGGCCTTTAGTATAGCCATCGGCTTTGCCTTGAAACTGTGCAAACAAGCGTTGCAAAGGAATTTGGCGCGTTGTAAAAACCCCCAAATTGCGGTGCATAGGCAAAATGTATTCGTGTTCGGCCATGGCATAGGCACAACCTACTGAGACGGCCTCTTGACCCCAACCAGAAAACCATTTGCTGATTTTACCTTGACGCAACAAAATGAGCATCTTTTCCTCAATGAGGCGAGGCAAAGCCAATTGTTTGTAAATCTGAATGAGCTCTTCGTTACCGAAGTTTTGAGTTTGGTAAGAGATGGTGTTGGTGTCTGGCATTGAACTTATACTTTTAAACCGCGAACTACGCGTTCTTTGCGTTTGGTGCGCTCGAGTTTTTTCTTGACAATTAAGAGATGTGCTGCTCTTGGGGCGCCTCTGGTGAGATCTACTTTGTAGTCATTGCCACCGTAACTGATGCGTGCACCTCCTGCTGCCGACCAATCGGCATCTAGATAAAAACGACGGACACTTGCGCCGTCTGATTTGGTTGTAAAAGGAATGTAGCGCTGATCGCCGGTTTCAAAGCGAACCAACAACTGCCCTGCGTCACCGAAGTTTTCAAAAATACAACGCGTGCCGGCTGGAATGATCACAGATTCAGACTGAGAATTAGAACTCGAAACCAAGGCGCCATTTTGGGTAGTAAGTTCGCTAGACTGCTTGTTGACTTGGTTGAGAATGATGGTGTGGGAGGTATAAAACTGGACCTGACGCAGTTTGGCTTCAGAGTCTAGGGTGAATTCATCTCGGATAGCCGTAGTGTAAGGTATTTTGGTTCCGCAAGAAGTAGCTATTAAAGCCAAGAGCATAAAAAGTGCGAATTGTTTCATAGTTGTTAAATTTGTTTCAAAATTAATTAAAAGATGCGTGCGCTAACCAAACTTCTCGTCTATCTTTTTGGACTTTTTAGTATCGTCCTGTTTGCTTGTGGGCAAGAGGGCACAAAGAAGACTGTTTCATTAGATTCAATCCGCCCCCACTCCAACGCTGACAAGCCCCAAAACGATGCAAAAAAAGCAAAAGACACGCTAGGGCCTTTTCTCAATTTTTATGCCAATGACTCCGCGTCGTTGCAAATTGCAGAACTCAGCATTGACAGCCTGGGTGCGCATAGGTTTCTCAATAGATTCACCGCTAATATACAACGCTATCTGTTAAAAGACTCAAGTTCAACTTCTTTTCAAGTCTGCACTTGGTATTTTAAAGATAGTAGCGCGTGCCTCGAAGCATTTTATAACTGGCTCGATCAGGCCGGAAAAAACAATGCAAGTATTCCTTTGCTGAAAGGGAGTATTTCCAGTGTGGATCACAATTTAATGATCATTGCTGAAAAGCAAATATTATTTATTGGAAGTGAGCGCACTATAGATTACAAAAAATGGCTCCTTTGGTACAGCGGCACTACTACCCGCCCTGATTGCCGGTATGTTTTGTATTCACAACCTAAAAAACGAACCAAATGGTTCAAATTTGAAAACGCCCAAATCCTTACTTTATGAATATAGTGAACCGCGGATTTATTTTTGTCAGACCCAACCAAACTTTTATTGAATGGGCCAAAACAATCGATACTCAACTCATTATGGACGAGCATGCAGAGGGCAGCACATACTTGATAGAAGAGGAATTTTGGGACGACGAACTCATTTTAAAGCAATACGCAAAGCAAATTGCAAGTCAGGAATTCAGTAGCGTTACTGAAGATGATACCCTATGGCCTAAATGGACTGAGCTCGCTGAATTTGAGGCGTTCTTTAGTATTGAATTGGGTTGCACTTGCATTGATTTGTTAAAAGAACCCTTGCAAAAAGAAGCGTTTTAACGCCTATAAGCGGTCGATCAGGTTTGAATTCAGGTAAGCCGGATCAAAAGTAACTTCTTCACCTAACCAATTCGGTTTTTCAAAAAACTGTGCTTCTTCTGTGAGTTCTAATTCGGCAACCAATAGCCCTTCTAGCGCGCCATGAAACACATCTAGCTCCCAGGTGTCATTGCCATTTTGGATGTAAAAACGCGTTTTGTGTAAACAAGGAAGCTTTGCCTCGTCGATCATTTCATTGGCTTCATCAATTGGAATTTCGTATTCAAATTCGCTGCGCGTAAGTCCTGTGCCGAGCTTGATTGTAAACAGCGCCATGTTATCCGTGACTCTAATGCGTACAGAGCGATCGGAATCGCGCAACAGGTAAGCTTGCTTTAGTTCGCGCTGTCCAATACATTTAGCGGTTTTCCAGGAGTCATTGGCTACTAGAAACTTGCGTTCGATTTCTTTCAAGATTCGATTTTTTGAATTATTTTTACACCGCATGCAACTAAAGATTGTTGCTTTGCGTCAATGCACAAAACTAAACTTTCTCTATGAAACTTTACACTACAATTTTTAGCTTGCTTATCGGAAGCAGCGCACTTTTTGCTCAAAAATCTGTCAATCAGGCTGGTATCAAAATTACCACCGCGCCTCTGCACTGCGATGTGCCTTCTGAAGGTTACCAAGCAGATTTAATTGCACTCACCATCACAAACACCACCAACGAAGTCAAAACGGTTTCGTATAGTTTCGAATTGTATTACGACAACAACTGCGCAACTTGTGGCCACGATGAATACCTCTACACCCAAACTTTGCAACCAAACCAAACTATACAAGGCGTATGCCTAGATCGCAACAACATGGGTCTTACTATTTTCGATCACATGCCTGCGCACCTCACCAAAACGCAACTGACCGATTACAACATTCTACACGTTACGGTTCAGTAACCCAAACAAAACTACTACTCCATGAAATTCAAGCACCTCATCCTTGGACTTGCACTCTCTTTTGGCATTGGTCAAAATTTACAAGCGCAATGTACTGTACAGGCAATAGCCCAAGATACCATCGTTCCTTGTAATGGCTCCACTGTGTTAAGCGTGAACGGATCCGGAACAAGCGTTTTGGCTTTTGGCGAAAACTTCAATGCAGGGCAACCTGTCGGTTGGGACTTCTCACAAGTCGTTACCATAGCCAACAACACTTGTGGCGTTCCTTCACTTGACGGTTCCGACTTCATGTGGATGGGAAACCAATCTGTAGCGCCACGCGTTATGGCAACAGTTCCGCTAGATGTATCCGCTGGCGGTACGGTTTGTTTTGAAATGCGTTATGCCATACAAGCGCAAGCATCCCCTTGTGAAGGCCCAGACTTAGCCAGTGAAGGTGTGTATCTACAATATTCCATCGACAACGGCGCCACCTGGACCACCATGAACTACTGGAGTCCTAATGGCGGCTATGACTCCTACATGACCTCATGGAATCAGTATTGTGAAAATATTCCATTAGCGGCGCAAACAGCAACAACTAAATTTCGTTGGACACAATTAGCCGTATCCGGCGCACCCTACGACCACTGGGGCCTCGACAACATTTCAATTTCTGCTTCCATCCCGAACTACACCATTACTTGGTTACACGACAACTATTCTTATCCAACAGGTGTCTATTCAGGAAACAACCCAACGCCAGTATCGCCAACCGGCACCACGAGTTACATCGTAATGATGACCGACAGCACCAATACTTGCTACGATACCATCACACTTACTATCTCTTATCCACAAATTGACAACGTACTTGAAACCAACCCAACATGCGGTAGTAGCAACGGTATTTTAGATGCAAGTGCATCAGGCGGTGCAGGTGGCTACACCTACAGCATTAACAACGGTCTCAATTTTCAACCAAGCGGTACCTTCACAGGTCTGGGCATTGATAATTACACCGTTATTTTAGTCGACCAAAACAACTGTTCAGACACCGTTCAAGCTGCCCTAATCGGTGTAGACTCCGTGGATATCAGCAACATGGTAGTCACGACCACCACCTGCGGTTTAGACAATGGTGTCATTGACCTTACTATTACGGGCGGAACCCCCGCTTATCAGTATAGTCTTACCAACGGCAGTACATTTTCTGCGAGCCCAATTTTCAGCAATTTGGTACCCGGTGTTTACCAAATTTATGTAGAGGATGTCAACGGCTGCCACGATACAACCAGTGCCACCATTTACCCGTCTACCAATCCACTTCTTGGCCAAACAACAAGTACACTTGAATTTTGTAGTTTACAAGACGGCACCATTACGACGAGCTCCACTTTAGGCGTGACACCCTATGTTTATGTTTTGCACCAAGGCACAACTTTAGTAGGTACGAGCCCAACAGGTGCATTTACCAACCTCAACTCTGGCTCTTATTGGGTAACCGTTATTGACCAAATTGGTTGTGCCGACAGCACACAAATCATGGTAGATAGCATCCCTGCGCCTATTTCGCCAATGTCCGATACCGTGTTGTGTAACCTCACCCTTCAAGTATTTGGCGTGTTGTCTTACACAGGAAGTAATTGGTCATCTAATGCGAGTGAAATCACCTTCAGCAACCCAAGTGGGCAAAATCCGCTCATTACTGCTGATACCGCTGGTATTTACTTGATCAACCTACAAGACACCGTTTGTAGCTTCAACCAAACCTTCAGCCTAACCTTTGTTGCAGATCCTTTCACGGCGGTCATTGACACCACACTTTGTATAGGTGAAACCGCAACACTTGCCGGTATTCAGCAACCACAGAACGTCAGTTACCTCTGGAGCACAGGCGCCACAACGCCTACCATCCAAGTCACTACTCCAGGCGATTACATTATTTCAACTACCAACATGTGCGGAACGCTTATCGATACCGCTTCTGTTGCTTTCTATTTCTGCGACATCGAATTCCCGAACGTCTTTACACCAAATGCAGATGGCAACAACGATTATTTTCAAATGTTGTTTTATGGTGGTCTCAAAACCTATGAATGTATCATCGTGAACCGCTGGGGCAATACCATTCGCGAATTCACAGACCCTGCATTCCAATGGGACGGCACAGATGAAAAAGGCAATGAAATGGAAGAAGGTGTTTACTTTTACGTGGCCCGAACCATTACCAATGCCGGTGACGAAATCGAAAAACAAGGGCTTGTACACCTCGTGAGGGATTAGCATTATTTGCTATCTTTGCGTGTGCTTCAACTCAAAAAAAATACACCAAGATGGGTGATTGTCATTTTTGACTTACTCATCCATCTTTTTGCCTTATTTTTTGCCTATTTAATCCGCTTTGACCTCAAGGCGGATTTTTCTTTAATAGAGACCGAATGGGCTATTCTTTCTAAATCACTTTGGTTTTTTATTGTCGTCAAATTGGTTGTATTTGCGCTTTTTCAAATTCAACAGGGCATTGTAAGGCACACCTCTACCGCTGACTCCAAACGCATATTCATTGCTGAAATAACAACCTCCTTGCTCTTCATATTAGGAAGCATGGTGCGCTTCTATCAGTTAGACGGCTTCTATTTATTCCCCAACTCTGTACTGGTCATGGAGTTCATTTTCAGTACAGCCTTTGTCATTTCAGGACGTTTTGTCGTCAAACTGCTGTACCTTGAATACACCAAAGACAAAGGTAAAGAAGAAGCTATTCTCATATTTGGCGCTGGTGTTTCGGGCCAACTCACCAAGCGTTTGATTGAAAAAGACACCGCAAACCTTCAGCATGTTGTTGGTTTCTTGGATGACGCAACCAGCCTTCAGAGTAAGCGCATAGAGGGCACGCGTGTTTATCCTCTTTCTGCACTCCAACAACTCAAAGAAAAGCATCAAATCAGCACCTTAATTATCGCTGTACAGAACATCGAAACAAATAAGCTCAAAGAACTCACTGAAATTGCACTGGACCTCGGAATGCAAATCAAAAGGGTACCAGAAGCACGCGCTTGGGTCAATGGCTCATTTGAAGTGAGTAGCCTCAAAAAAATTGACATCAATAGTTTATTAGGGAGAGCCGTTATTTCGGTAGAGAATCCGAAGTTAGCAGCCCACTTTTTGAACAAAACTGTACTCGTTACAGGAGCGGCTGGCAGCATTGGCAGTGGCCTTGCCGCAGCGCTTTTGCAGCAAAAAGTTGGGAAGCTCATTTTATTAGACCAAGCAGAATCTGCACTTTTTGACCTTGAACAGCGTTTCCAGAAAACCGATACAACTGTGCAAATTGAATACGTCATCGGCGACATCTGCGATGAACAGCGCATGGAACGTCTCTTCGCTCTGTACGAGCCACAAATCGTTTTTCATGCGGCAGCCTACAAACATGTACCTTTAATGGAGGCAAACCCCGCAGAAGCCATCCGAAACAACATTGGCGGCACCAAACGCATTGCTGAATTGGCAGCAAGATTCAAAGCAGATCAGTTCATCATGATTTCCACAGACAAAGCAGTGAATCCGACCAACGTAATGGGCGCCTCCAAACGCATCGCCGAAATGTTGGTGACAGAACTCAACGCAGCCCACCCTACGGCTTACATCACCACACGCTTTGGCAATGTGCTTGGTTCCAACGGTTCGGTCATTCCTATATTTGAAAAGCAAATTGCTGAAGGAGGTCCGATTACCCTCACAGATGAACACATCACGAGGTTCTTCATGACTATTCCGGAAGCTTGTCAACTCGTGCTTGAAGCAGCCACTATGGGCAACGGCGGTGAAATTTTCGTTTTTGATATGGGTGCGCCCGTGAAAATACTCGATCTTGCTAAAAAAATGATTCAACTTTCGGGTCTGAGGCCATATACCGACATCGACATCAAAATTACGGGTCTGCGTCCTGGTGAAAAACGCTATGAAGAAGTACTCGCAAATGCCGAGAACACCATTCCAACATATCATCCACAAATTTTGATTGCCAAAACAAGACCTATCGACGCAGCTCAAAACGATCGCATTGAGCAGCTTTTGACCACGGCAAGTTCTCAAGAAAACGAAGGCAGCGTAAGCATCATGAAACAACTCGTACCGGAATACATCTCCAATAACTCCTTATTTCAAAAACTCGACAAGTGATCAAACCAGCCAAAATTCAAGTCCGCCTTACAGATATCGACATCCTCGGGCACGTCAATAACGCTATTTACCTTAGTTATTTTGAAATGACACGCATCCACTATTTCAATTTATTAGTGGGCCCAAACTGGGATTGGATGGAAAACGGGGTGGTATTGGTGCACAACGAAGTACAGTATCACCAACCCATTTTTTTAGCAGATAACCCTGAAGTCCATATGTTTTGTAACAAAATTGGCAACAAGAGTTTTACCCTGAGCTACGAAATCCTTGTAAATGGGCAACTCAAAACAACAGGTAGTAGTACGCTAGTTGGCTTCAATTCTAACCAACAAAAAAGTATTGAAATACCAGCACTTATGCGCGAATCACTGCTGAAATTGCCAAAAAAATAGCATCTTGCAAAATGAAAATCAAACTATTTGTATTTGTCTTGTCATTTTTATGCGCAAAGTTAGTTGTGGCGCAAATACCTGAACCGTGCAAGAGTACACGGCAGGTTTGCCCCACAAAAAACGTCAAATATTGCCATGAAAGTATTGCCTTTGACGAAGACCACAATTTGTATTTATTGCGCAAAGATTACGCAACGCCTTACACCGGTAACTGCGTGAGTTGTTATCCCAATTTCATCATCGAAGAAAAGTTGAATTTTGTCAATGGTAGGCGTCAAGGCACCGACACCTCCTTTTACAAAAGTGGCTGCATCCAAGCCATTCAGAGTTACCAAATTGGTGTTGAGCAAGGTGCCACTTACATATATTACGATTCTACCAATCGGGTACAATTTGAAATTTGGTACCAAAACGGCAAACTACATGGGCCATCAATTCAATTTAATGCCAACATGATGTCCGACACCCTCATGTACAAACATTATAAAAACGGTATTCTAGACGGCCCTCAGCGCAGTTATTTCTCGAATGGCAAAGTACGCAAGCTAAGTCATTACAAAGATGGCTTTAGTGAGGGGCCTCAAATCACTTATAACAACAACGGCCAAAAAGAAAGTGAAATATTCTTCAAAGCAGGTAAAAAACAAGGTAACTGGAAATACTATTTCGATAGTGGAAAAGTAGCCCGTACCGAAAACTGGAAAGACGGCAAGAAAAACGGTGAATTCATCACCTACAACGAATTGGGTCAAGTGCTGCAAACTGAAAAGTTTGCTTTGGATCTTCCTGTTGGGCGGCATCAAACCTTCTATTCAGATGGTAAGCTCAATTACAGCTGCACCTACTCCAACAAAGGTGAAAAACTAGAAGAATACGTCATTGATCAATACGGCGTCAAGAAGCAGTTGTTTCCGAAAGTCGACTAAAGCTTAGATCCAGCCAAATATCAAGGATAAACCCATCGCAAATAATGCAACCCCTACAATTGCGGACATTTTGGCATGATTGAACTTTTGTATATACTTTCTACCAACTAAGGTACCTGCCAATGCAGCTGGTATGCCAAAAAACACAAAGTAGTTCGAATGATAACTAGAAAAACCAGCCCCCGTAAAATAAACGCTCACTCTTGTGAGGTCAATCAATAACGAAATAACGGCAGTAGTTGCCACAAAAACGATCGGCTCCAGTTTGAGTTTCGATAAAAACAACGCCCTTAGTGCGCCCTGATGCCCAGAAAAACCACCAAAAAAGCCACTCAAACTTCCTCCAAAACGCATGGCCCAAGGGCCTTGAATGGGTAATTTCCAATTAAACAATTCTAATAAGGCAAATAAAAGGAGAATGCAACCAAAAACAGGTTTTAGTTGTGGGCCATACGTATCATTGACCGCATTGAGGAGCAGCGCCCCTATAAAGGCAAAAATGAGCGCTGGAATACCAAAATTTAGCAATAAGTTCCAATTAATGGACCGCGACGTAAGCGCAACCTTTAAGATATTGTTACAAAGGTGAACGATGCCTGCCATCAAAACAGCCAATGGCGCATCCTGCCAATAAATCATAAACACCGGGACTAAAATGGTGTTCAGACCAAAACCCGTGAAAAAAGTTGCTAGTGCTCCTAGAAAAGGAGCAACAATAAAAATGAGCAAAGCAAAAAGCATGAGTACAAAATCCATAGGTTCTTGTATTTTTGTCAAAAGTAAGCAAATGATTGATTTACGCAGCGACACCGTAACCCTACCCTCTTCTGAAATGCGCCACGCCATGGCAAATGCGCCAGTCGGAGACGACGTTTTTAAAGAAGACCCAACAGTTTTAGAACTCGAAGCCTATGGGGCTAAACTTTTTGGCAAAGAAGCTGCGCTTTTTTGTAGTTCCGGAACACAAACCAATCAAATTGCTATCAATGTGCATGTGCAACCTGGTGGAGAAGTCATTTGCCACGAAGAAAGCCATATCTACAAATACGAAGGCGGAGGCATTGCCAAAAACTCGGGTGCGTCCGTGCGCTTGTTGCCCGGTGACCGCGGCAGAATTACAGCGGAGGCTATTTCCAATTGGATCAATCCTGCGCACGATGTACACTTTCCGCTCACCCAGCTTGTTTCTTTAGAGGACACCGCTAACCGCGGTGGCGGCGCTGTATACGACGTAGCTGAACTTGCCAAAATAAGTAGCCTGTGCAAAGCATTAAACCTACCCTTGCATCTGGATGGAGCAAGAGTTTTCAATGCATTAGCGCTCAATGGACTCGAAGCTGCTACTTATGGCGCTTATTACGACAGCATATCTGTTTGCCTCTCAAAGGGCTTGGGCGCTCCAGTGGGCTCTTTACTCCTAGGAAGTGTGGCCTTCATTGAAAAAGCGCGCCGCGTAAGAAAAGTAATGGGCGGTGGCATGCGCCAGGCTGGCATTATTGCTGCAGGTGGCTTGTATGCACTACAAAACAATATAGAGCGCATTCATATCGACCATTTGCACGCCAAGCAACTCGAGCAAGCACTGACCTCTTGCACTTGGATCAAAGAGGTGGTGCCGGTGCAAACCAACATAGTAGTAGCTATTCTCAAAGATGCTGCTCAACGCGACCTCTTCATCGAACAATTGAAACAAAAAGGGATTTTATGCATGGCTTTTGGCCCCGGCATGATCCGAATGGTTACGCATCTTGATTTCTCTGCTACCGATTGCGCGTTTTGCATAGAAACCCTTCAAAAAATGTAACTTTTTAGCCCAAGTTCGTTAAACTCAGGTGATGAAATTTGTTACACACCTTTGTTTGTTTTTTTTGCTCCTTGACACCACTGTTTCTTTTGGTCAAACTAGCCCCTGCACTACTGCCGACAAAAAAATCAATAAAGCTATTGAAGAAGCCTTCAGTGCAGAGACCTTCGAATTGCAAGTTCAAGGCCTGGCGGCTGTTGTGAGCAAGTACCCTCAAAACGTTCAGGCTTATTTTTACCTTGGTCAGATCCATTATCAG
>JBIIZI010000174.1:0-4490 GCA_044346375.1 Crocinitomicaceae bacterium
TTTTTATAATACCCCGCTCAATTTAGCGATTTGCCAAAAATGGACCGTTGAGTTCGACTACCGCATTTGGGGAGGTAATGCTGCGGACGGTTTGGCCTTTTGTTTTTTAAGTGTTCCGCCGTCTGGTTTTGTAAATGGTGGCGGTATTGGCATTCCAGGAACGGCAAACGGCCTCAAGGTTGTCATTGATACCTACGACAATTGCGGCCAAGGAGGTACCAATCCAGAGATACAAATTTTCAATGGAATTGGTTACAACGAGTGTTTGCCAGCCACGCCTAAAATCCAGAATTCTTTTGGCTCTCTTAATTATTTGCGCAATGCAAATTACCAAGCTGTAAAAATCACCTACAATAACGGCGTCATTACTGTTTTTGTAAATAACGTACAACTCCTCACTACCAATTTTGGTATCAATTACACGGGGTATATGGGGTTTACGGCCAGTACAGGTGGGCAGTTTGATCAACATTCCATCCGAAATGTCATTATTTATACCGATCAAGCGCAATCCAATGCAGGAGTAGACGTCACCACTTGTTCCAATACGCCCGTCACTATTGGCACAACTCCTAATCCATTAAACAACTATTCCTGGACACCAGCAACGGGTCTTTCTTCAACATCGGTGGCAAATCCGATTGTAACGCTGCCAAATACAACAGGTGCACCAATTACACAAACCTACACCGTGACCACATCCTTGGCAAGTGCCCCTGGTTTGTGTCCAACCACAGATCAAATTGTGGTCACTATCCAGCCTGAATACAACGTTACCAATACATTGAATTCTTGTTCGGGGCAATATGTCTTCAATGGGCAGGTATTAACGCAATCAGGAATTTATAACGATACCCTGAATACCATTAATGGTTGCGATTCAATTGTTTCACTGAACCTGACAATAGGGGCAACTCCAAATGTCAATGCTGGTCAAAATATAACACTTTGCTCTTCTGAAAGCATGGCAATTGGCGCGGCTTCTCAGTCCGGATTGAATTATAGTTGGTCTCCGTCCAACGGGCTCAGCGCCACAAACATTTCCAACCCAATAGTGCAACTTTCTAATGTGAATACAGGAGGGCCTATTGTTCAGACCTACACACTAACAGTTACCGACAACACCAGCCCTATGGGGTGTTCAGCTAGCGACCAAATTGACGTCACCGTTTTACCGGCTTATCTCACTTCAATTCAGGATACGCTTTGCAATGGAGGCCCATTTGTGTTCAATGGCATTAGCTACACCCAAACCGGAATTTACATCGATTCTTCGCAAACTGCTTCTGGTTGTGATTCCATTACCAACATTCAAATTGCTATATCGCAAACACCTGTTTTTAGCGTCAGCGATACCCTGATTTGTTTTGGTGAGCAAGTTGCGTTGGTGCCACAAAGTAATTTCAGCAATGTGACCTATGCTTGGTTGCAACAGAGCACAACCTTGCCTGTAGTCAGTCCGAATTTAACCGTGAACCCAATCCAAACAACATCTTACCAAGTAACGGGCGTCGATGCTTTTCTTTGTAATTATTCCGACAATTTCACCATTACAGTAGCTCCATTGCCAATCATGAATCTAAGCGCAAATCAGCTAACAATGTGTGCTTATGACACCTTATTGCTAACGGCAAGTGGTGCGGCTACTTATGCCTGGAGCGGCCCCGTTAATTTAGGAGCAGGCTTGGTGAGTCAAAGCATTGTTCAGCCACTTTCAGGAAGTTATCAGGTGGTCGGCACTACAAATAACGGTTGTCAAGACAGCACAAGCCTGAGTATTACCGTGCATCCGGTACCCCAATTGCAAATAACGCCAGACCAAGGTGTATGCCCCGGTTTTGGTGCACAAATTTCGGTGAGTGGTGCTACCAACTACACTTGGACCGATGCTTCATTGAGTGGTGCCACTTTACAACTTACGCCTTCCCAAACCACAACATATACAGTTGTTGGGGCCAATATATTTAATTGCCTAGACACCGCAAGTTCTACGGTAACCGTTTACCCGCAACCAAGTGCCAATTTTGAGGCCAGCCCGCTTGTTCTTACCAATGACAATCCGACGGTTTCATTTACGTCGTATGCACAAAATGCGGCCACAAGTATTTGGGATTTTGGCGATGGCACCACCACTGAAAACAGCCAAAACGAATTCGCTTACACTTATCCGTTTGTAGAAGACCAAACTTATACAGTTACACTCAATGTAGAAAGTACAGAAGGTTGTACAGCTCAAAGTCAAGTGCAAATTCAAATCAAAGGCGGTATCATCTACTATGTGCCAAATACTTTTACACCAGACGGCGATGCACTCAACAACCTTTTTACACCCGTTTTTACCTCTGGCTTTGCTGCTCAAAATTTCCACATGACCATTTTCAACCGTTGGGGAGAGCCTATTTTTGAATCCTACGACCCGAATGGCGGCTGGGACGGCAAAATTGATATTTATGCTGCACCTGAAGGAACCTACACATACGTCATCGATTTCAAGGCGCTCAATACCGATGAACTGATCCGTATCAGTGGTCATGTCTTGCTCTTAAGGTAAAACTTTGTCGTTTTTTAGAACGATTTGCCTTTGATTGCTTATCTTTGAAATGAAAGCAATTATAAGCATTTTCTCATGTCAAAGAATAGACAACGCGCTCATCTTCACCTATTTTCAGTACTGTTCTTGCTCGTGTTTAGTTCAAAACTAAACGCACAATCTATCGGTGGCATTGTCAATACCTACACTGCCGTTACGAATATGACCACCAATAGCGTTACGGTGAGCAGCGCAGTGGGTTTTTCAGTAGGCGACCGCGTGTTATTGATACAAATGAAGGGCGCTACCATCAACCAAACCAATACAGCGAGTTTTGGGCAAGTAGTTGCTTTGGGTTCTGCAGGCAACTTTGAATTCACCAATATCGCTTCAATTTCTGGCAATACCATCACCTTTGTCTCCAATCTTTGTAAGCCATTCTCCGTTTCAGGAAAGGTACAGCTCATACGCGTGCCCGTTTACAATCAAGCAACCATTAATGCAATGGTTACTTCAAGCCCCTGGAATGGCACAACCGGTGGCGTGGTCGCAATTGAAGCTACTACGAGTCTTACCTTCAATAATATCATAGATGTCAGTGGCAAAGGATTTGTTGGCGGCGCCGTAACCACAGGTTGGTTCATGTGTAACGACCCTAACTTTGCTAGCCCTGGAACAAATGCAGGTAAAAAAGGGGAGGGCATTGCCGTTGCTTCGCCTAATCTAGACGGCAATAGAGCGCCGCTGGCCAATGGAGGCGGTGGTTCCAATTCTGGCAACCCCGGTGCAGGTGGTGGTTCAAATGGTGGCATTGGCGGCCGTGGCGGCAATCAGTTTTCTGGCTCTTGCCCTGTAAACACCGCATTTGGTATGGGTGGTTATTTACTCGACTACAGCACGTTCAGAGCCTATCTTGGCGGCGGTGGCGGCGGTGGCTACAAAGACAACGGGATGAATGCCACAGCAGGTTCAAACGGAGGAGGAATAGTTTTTATTATTACGCCCACCGTTATTGGAAACAACCAACAAATAGTTGCAACCGGAGCAAATGTCATTGGCAACACCGATTCTGAAGGCGCAGGCGGAGGTGGGGCAGGCGGCTGCGTCTATTTACTCTCACAAAATATCAGCTCAAACCTTAATGTCAATGTCAAAGGTGGCAATGGTGGCAATATTTTCAGTACGCTGTGGTCTTCGGCTTGCCATGGCCCAGGTGGCGGAGGTGGTGGCGGAGCTATTGTCTTTCAACAAGCAACGCTTCCCGCTAACGTAACTCCACTTGTTACTGGAGGTATTCCGGGTAGTGTTTTACATACCGGCCCTGCATGTGCAGGTTCAAGTTTTGGTGCAACCGCAGGTGCGAATGGTATGTTGATCTACAATTATGCGCCGCCATCTCCTGGTTTACCGCCAAATTTAGGACCCGACACCCTCATTTGCGCAGGAACCGCCCTGACATTGCAGCCAGATTCTACTTACAACAGTTATTCTTGGAGCAATGGTGCGAGCACTTCTAGCATTACCATCAATGCAGCAGGCACCTATTGGCTAGATGTGCCAAGTGGTTGCGGTTTGGCAAGAGATTCCATTGTAGTGACCATTCAGCAACCTACCTTAAATCTTGGGCCAGATGTATTTCATTGTCTTGGCGATTCTTCTTTTTTACAAGCAACAGGGTCTGCCGGTTCGTATTTGTGGTCTAACGGAGCTACTTCTGCTGCTATTTATGCTCAGAATGCAGGTACTTACGTGCTGAATGTCATTGACAATTTAGGTTGCAGTGCGCAAGATGCCATTGTTGTATCCGTACTTCAACCTGATACAACATCGAGTTCCCTTAGCTTGTGCGTTGGTTCGAGTTATTCATTTTATGGGCAGAATATCACCTCGGCCGGAACCTTTCAAACTACTTTAAGCAATCAATTGGGCTGCGATTCCTTGGTTTATTTGAATGTGACCT
>JBIIZI010000032.1:0-15848 GCA_044346375.1 Crocinitomicaceae bacterium
GGAAACTCCGCTAAAAAGGCTTGATATGTGCTTAGGGCTGCATCGTAATTGAGCTGAGAAATGTAGGTTCTTGCCAACTCATATTGTGCATTCATGCGGTATTTTGAAACCGGCTCTTCTTTAAGAAGTTTACTTAAGGTTTGTGCTTTTTCGTTGAGCTGGCCATTGAAACCTTGGGCTTTTGCCAAGTAAAAGAGGGCTTTGTCGTTGAGTGCGGAATTCAGATTATAAGCTTGCTGATAATATTGAATCGCTTGTAAATTTTGTTTGTTCACGTAATAAGCGTCAGCAATTCTGAATGTGGCATCAACAACTTTGTTCTCTTTGTTCGGATTGAGTTGTAAATAGGTGCGAAAAGACTGAATAGCTTCATCGCGTTTACCCTGCTCTAAATACGCGTAACCAATGTTGTAATAGGCATCTACTTTTTCTGGCAAAGAATTGGACGCCGGTGAATTGATGAAATCACGGTACATATTGATCGCCGCTGACAATTCTTTTTTTCTAAATGAGATATCTGCCATCCAGTAACGAGAAAGCGCCACCATCTGCGGATCCATTGGATAGGTATCTACGCGCTTAAATGCATTATAAGACTCGGAGAGCTGACCTTTTTGAAATAGCTCTACACCGTAATTAAATGCAACGGTTTGATATACCTTTTTGAGCTGCGCATCTTTTGAAGGTAATTTTTCGATGGATTCAAGGGCTTTGGCAAAGTTAGAGGTGTTGGTATAGACATTTACCAAGTATTGGTAAACATCTCGTTTTCTTTTGGAATCAGGGTACTGACTCAGGTAGTTTTCAAAAGCGCGTACAGATTCATCGTAAGGATTGATATCTACTTTGAAAGATATAACAGCAAACTGAAACAAGGCGTCTTCTTGAATTTGAGGTAGGAAGTTCATCTCAGCGGCCCGTTCAAAGGCACTGCGCGCTGGCAAGAATTTATTGAGTTGTAAATAAGCATCTCCAATTTGATACATGGCAATATGGCAAAGGCTGTCTTTACTGCGCGTAACGCGGTCGAAATTTTTAATCGCCTTCTCGTATTGTTTGGTCTTGTAATAGGCAAAACCCAACTCGTAGTAGTCGTCGCGGGTGCCACGGGCATTTTGGTGGTAACGCTCCAAAAATGGCAAAGACAACTCGTATTTACCCATTTGATAATAGGCATTACCTATAATATGTTGAATATCAAATTCATTATTGACAAAGCCGCAGTTCAATACAGTAGGCGCAAAATCAATTACGTCTTGGTATTTTTGCTGCTTGTAGAGAATTTGAGCGATGTAATACGGAACCACACTGCAAAAAGTGGAGTCCTTTTGCAGCGCCTGAAAACCTTCTAAAGCCTCTTGTAGCGCCGAACGCACATAACTGATGTGCGCATAGAAATACAAAGCTGGTTTGGCATATTGCGTGCTGCCACTCTTGATTTCCTTGAACGCCAAGTAAGCAGCGTCTTGGTCTTCGTTTTGGTAAGCGGAATAGCCTAATTTAAATAAGACCTCTTCTTTTTGCTCTGCACTTAAACCTGACAAATTGATTTGTGCAAAAGCAACTTGCGCATTGAGGTAGTCTTCGGACTGAAAATGATAAGAGCCTACGCCAATAGCGATTTCGTTCTTGAAATTATTCTCAGGGTAGGTCTTGTTGAATTGCTCCAGCAAAGGAATAGCATCGTTGTGGTAGAGCTTGAGCGCCGCCATGCCTTCATAGTAATAGGCCTTGACTAAATAGGGGTCGTGCTCATTGCGCTTTTGTGCGCTGCAACCATTGATAAAAACCCGAAACTCTTGTTTTGCGGCTGCAAACTGAGCTTTGGTAAATAATTCCTCAGCATTGAAAAATGCTGCATTCTCTCCGCTATATTTAACGGACTCCTGCGCCCAGAAATAAACTGGAAAGCACATAAGGAGGACAAGATAACGCAAGTTACGATTCATAGAATGTAAAATTAAGTGGGGTACAGGCGCATCTAGCCCCCCATCTTCAAAAGTTTTAAACCTGAATTTGTTAAGATAAAATCGTGTGTTTTGACAAATGGTTACGACATATTGAACACATTTGTCTAAAATTAGAACTCGTGTCAAATGTCATTGCGCTGGCCTCGGCCAAAATCTACCAACAAGATAACCTCATCTTAGATCAAGTTCAGCTCGAACTAGCTGCACAATCTTTTGCCTACTTAATCGGTAAAACCGGTAGCGGCAAGAGTAGCTTGCTCAAAACGCTATATGCTGAAATTCCTTTAAAAGAAGGAGATGGCGAAGTTTGTGGCTATACTTTAAAAGGACTCAAACGCAAAGACATTCCGTTTTTACGCAGAAAAATAGGCATCGTATTTCAAGATTTTCAGTTGCTCACAGACCGAAATGTAATTGACAACCTTAAGTTTGTTTTGGGAGCAACGGGCTGGAAAGACAAAAAACTCATGGAACAACGGGCACTCAATTGCCTACAACTTGTCGGAATTGAGCAAAAAGCCAATGCTTTTCCGCATATGCTTTCTGGCGGAGAACAACAACGCGTATCAATTGCAAGAGCCCTACTCAATCAGCCGGCGCTCATTCTTGCCGACGAACCCACTGGAAACCTTGACCCCGAAACCTCCAAAGAAATCATGGAATTGCTCTTAGCGGTCGCTAAAGAAGAAAATACCGCCATTTTGATGGCTACTCATGACATGCAAATGGTACAGCACTATCCTGGAAGAATTTTAGAAGTGTTAGACGGTAAATTAATCGAAAGAAACTAATTATCCTTTCTCAAGCGCAGTCAGTTCGCCTACAATTGAAGTTTTTAGAAAGTGCCCACGGTGGGCCGCTTCGATATTTGCCAATGCAAACATACTTTTGGTAAGTGCCGCTTCAGCTGTAAGGTCTGCGCCACTAACGACCCCAATTTGTTCGAAAAACGTACTTGTTTGGTAAGCCCCTTGGCGTACTGCACCACTTTGGCACTGCGTGATATTGAGTACCAAGCCACCAGCAGCAATAAATCCTTGAATAACTGACTGAAATTCGGTAGTACTAAAGGCATTACCTGCACCAAAAGTTTCTAAGATCAAGATCTTTACATCAGGATACTTGAGTGCTGACGCATAAACAGAAATGGGCATTCCTGGAAAAAGGCGCCAAATGAGCACTTCATTATTTAGTTGGAGTTGCGGTTGCAGCGCTGGTAAGTTTGTCCGAAATAAACGCTCTTTGTACCACTCAATTTGTACGCCTGCTTTGGCTAACAGCGGATAATTCGGCGCAGCAAAAGCCTCAAACTGATGTGCCGATACCTTAGCGCTTCGGTTTCCTCTAAAAAGTGCATATTCAAAATAAACGGCCACTTCCTGTAATATAGGCGCACCATGGGCATCGCAGGCTGCTGCAATTTCAATAGCGGTAATCAGGTTTTCTTTGCCATCGGTTCTGATGATACCAATTGGAAGCTGCGAACCCGTAAATACGATAGGCTTTCTTAAACCTTGCAACATGAAACTCAAGGCGCTGGCCGTATAGGCCATGGTGTCGGTGCCGTGTAAGATCACAAAACCGTCAAATTGATCATATGCCTCGGAAATCCAGGAAGCAATTTGTTGCCAATGCTGTGGGCTAACTTCCGAAGAATCTAGGGGTTGTGCAAAACTCTTGACTTGTATATCGAGCTCAAAGCGTTTGAGTTCTGGAATATGGGCATAAAGATGTGCAAAATCAAAACTTTCAAGGGCGCCAGTTTGGGCATTGGTAATCATGCCAATGGTGCCGCCGGTATATATAAGTAAGAGCCTACGCATGCTCGAATGTAAGGAATTTTTCTAAGTGAAAAAGACGAATGGCATTGGCACTTGTATGGGATTCTATTTCAGCAGAAGATAAACCTAGGGTTTCTTGTAATTTAGTGACCACTTCAATAAGATAGGAAGGCTCATTGCGTTTGCCGCGATACGGCACAGGCGATAAATACGGAGCGTCTGTTTCTAGAAGTAATTTATCAAGCGGAATGTCTTTGACCACCTCTGCCAAACCTGCATTTTTATAGGTAATGACACCACCAATGCCGAAATAAAAATGCTGATACTTTAAAATGCGCTGCACTTGCTCTTTGCTGCCAGTAAAACAGTGAAAAACGCCACTTAGTTCTGGTGTCCATTCTTGGTCAAGTACTGCAAATAATTCTTCAAAAGCCTTGCGCACATGAATTGCGATAGGCAGTTGCAATTTTTTAGCCCATTGTACTTGAATTCGGAACACTTCTTTTTGCGCTTCCAAAAAGGTGTCGTCCCAATAAAGATCAAGACCAATTTCGCCCACAGCACAATAGCGCTCCGGAGCTGCAAAAAGCTGCGCCTCAATAGTGGCAAGTTCTTGCTGCCAGTTGTCTTTGACGTAGGTAGGATGCAAGCCCATCATTGGGACACAAGAGATTTGTTCGTTGGCCAGTTGTTCTAGCACAGCTATGCTCTCGACGTCAATATTGGGCAATAAAATAGCGCCTACCCCTGTTTGCTTGGCGCGTTGCAAGACTTCAGCTCGGTCTAAATCAAACTCCTCAGCGTATAGGTGTGAATGTGTATCTATAATCATAGGGTAGCTAAATAGTTCTCCCAAGCCCAAGCATCTTTAATGGCGTCGTCGATGCTCAAACGCGCCTTCCAGCCTAATAACGCTTCGCCCTTGGTTGCATTTGCGTAAATTTCAATCACATCGCCTGCTCTTCGGGGGCCAATTACATGAGGTAAAGGCTGGCCAGTAATGCGTTCAAAAGCTTTTACAATTTCTAATACTGAAGTGCCGTCGCCAGTGCCAATATTTACGGCTTCTAACAAACCTTTGTCTTGTTCCATTAAATAGGTCAAGGCCGCCACATGTGCCTCGGCGAGGTCCATCACGTGGATGTAATCTCTGATGCAAGAACCATCTCGGGTTGGGTAGTCGTTGCCAAAAACAGTTAATTGCGCTTGTTTACCAATGGCTGTTTGGGTCACAAAAGGCAACAAATTATTGGGTTTCCCGATTGGGAACTCACCAATTCGTGCAGAAGGATGCGCACCAACAGGATTGAAATAACGCAGGTTCATGAGCTTGAACTGCGGGGCGCTGCAGTGAAAATCTGCAATTATTTGTTCGCCCATCCATTTGGTGAAACCGTATGGTGACTCTGGCAGTTGTTTGGGTGTGGCTTCACTCACTTCTTTGGCGCCTTGCGGCTCACCATAAACAGTACAAGAGGAGGAAAAGACGAAATTTCGAACCTCATATGCTTCAATTAAAGCAAGGATATTGAGCAGCCCCACCAAATTGTTTTGGTAATAGGCCAACGGCTTTTGCACAGACTCACCAACAGCTTTATAGGCCGCAAAATGGATTACGCCAGTAAAAGCATATTTTTGAAAAAGTGCCTCCATTGCAGGTTTGTCGCAGATATCCACGCGGTGTACAATGGAGTCGTGTCCTAGGATATGGCGCAAACCTTCCAGAACCACTGGGTTTGCATTGCGAAAATCATCGGCAATAACAGGTATAAACCCTCGCTTTTGTAAGGCAACAACAGTATGTGAGCCAATATAGCCTGCGCCTCCAGTAACTAAGATGTATTTATTCATGAAACAAAGTTAGAGAATCTGTTGGTAGCTGAACAGCTTTGCTTTAAGTTTGTTAATCGCATTATGAAACTGATCCTTATTCTTTCTTTATTGAGTCTGCTCGGCAGTTCGTACGACCTAGAGGTGGAGGTAGATGGTATACCCAACACCAAAGGAACCATTTTCATTGGTTTGTTCAATTCAAGCAGCAGTTTTCCGCTCTTCGGCAAACAATTTAAAGGAGTGGTGGTCAAGCATGAAGGCAAAAGCCATACGTATCGCTTCAAGAACCTACCAAAAGATACCTATGCGTTGGCCATTTACCACGACGAAAACAAGAATGGAAAACTCGATAAAAACCTATTTGGTGCGCCCACAGAAGCCTATGGTTTTTCGAATAATGCCAGGGAAACGTTTTCAGCACCAAGCTTTGAATCGGCTAAAATAGTTCTAGACCGCGACAAAAAATGTCAGATTCGGATCAAATAAACACCTAAAATAGAATGCCAAATAAAGGTCAACTTCTTAAGAAGAACCTAGGGTAAATCTTTACTCAAAATGAATAAGGATAGCGCCTTTTTCTACTACATCTCCTTCATGAATTGCAATTGCTGAAACCACCCCTACACCTTCGGCTTTCAAGACGTTTTCCATTTTCATGGCTTCGAGAGAAAGAAGCGGTGCGCCTGGCTCTACTTCTTGACCTATTTGCACATGAATGGCGGTGACGCGGCCCGGCATTGGGGCTTGCATTTCTTTTAACTTGCGCAACTTTGGTTGGTCTAGGCCCATTGCGGCAATGAGCGCGTCAAGGGCATGTGCTTTTTTGACATGAAAAGTGCGGTGATTGATGCGGATCGTGAGCTGACCTGTTTCAGATTGGTCTGCTACGAGCTCGCCGTGGTATTTTTTACCGTCAAATTTGATTTCAAAAAAACGGTGGTCAAACCATTTGACAGCTGCACCACTTAAGGTTTGGGTTTCTTTATCGTCTAGGAACCAGTTGTTCATGTGCGTCATTTTGAAAGTTGAATTGCGGTATCTGCCTCAGCTTCGATTTCTTCTGTTTTTGGAATATCCAGTGTTTCAAATTGAATATCGTTGGCCAATACCTCGGTACAAATATAAGTTTTATGCGCTGTAATTGCCGCCTGAATTTGTGCGGTGGTGTCGATGCGAACATGGATGCGGTCTGTGACGTCAAACGCACTTTCTTTGCGCAAATTTTGAACGCGGTTGACAATTTCTCTGGCCAAACCTTCTGCTTTGAGTTCAGCAGAAATAGTGACGTCGAGGGCAACGGTGAGTCCATTTTCATTGGCCACCAACCAACCTGGGATATCCTGTGCTTGGATCTCGAAATCGGTGAGGTCTAGTACGAGTGTTTCGCCGTCGATGAGGCCACTCCAACCTGCATTTTGTTCAATTTGTGCAATATCGTTTTGGTCAAACTGTTGCACCAAAGCGCTAATTGCTTTCATTTGCTTGCCGTATTTTGGCCCAATGGTTTTGAAGTTTGGTTTAATGGACTTCACGAGAATACCAGTGTCGGTAAGGAGCTCGAGTTCTTTGACATTGACTTCTGAGCAAATGAGGTCGGTGACATGTCGGAAATTGGCTGCCTCCTGCGCATTGAGTACAGGAATCATGATTTTTTGCAAGGGCTGACGCACCCGGATGTGTTGCTTCTTGCGCAAGGCTAGCACCAAAGAACAAGTCTTTTGGGCAAGTTCCATTTGGGTTTCTAGTGTTGGTAGAATTTGATCGGCAATGGCTTGAGGGAAATCGGCAAGGTGTACGGATGCTTTGGGCTGGCGACCTGTAGTTTGATTCAAATCTGAATAGAGCTGATCCATGTAAAAAGGCGCTATTGGCGCAGCTAAAACAGCGACAGTTTCCAAACAGGTATAAAGTGTTTGGTAAGCAGCAAGTTTGTCTTGGGCGTCGTCGTTTTTCCAGAAACGACGGCGGCACAAACGCACATACCAATTAGATAATTGCTCGCTTACAAACTCTTGGATGGCGCGGCCAGCTTTGGTTGGCTCATAGGCGGCATAGGCGGCGTCTACCTCAGCTACCAGAGAGTTCAGTTTGGAAAGTACCCATTGGTCAATTTCTGGTCTTTGCGCAAGTGCTATGGCCTCTTCTTCAAAGGTAAAGCCGTCGATATTGGCATAAAGCGCAAAGAAGGAATAGGTATTGTAAAGGGTACCGAAAAACTTGCGTTGCACCTCAGCAATACCTTCTAAGTCGAATTTGAGGTTGTCCCAAGGTTGGGCATTGGTGATCATGTACCAACGCGTGGCATCTGGGCCGTATTGGTCTAGAGTTGAGAATGGGTCAATGGCATTGCCCAAACGCTTGGACATCTTTTGTCCGTTTTTGTCAAGGACCAAACCATTTGAAACCACATTTTTATAGGCTTTGGAACCAAAAACCATGGTTGAAATGGCATGGAGGGTATAGAACCATCCGCGGGTTTGGTCAACGCCTTCAGCGATAAAGTCGGCCGGAAAAGCCAAGTTGTTGTCGATGAGCTCGCGGTTTTCAAATGGATAGTGCAATTGTGCGTAGGGCATAGCGCCGGAGTCGAACCAAACATCAATGAGGTCGGCCTCGCGTTTCATGGGTTTGCCAGATGGTGAAACCAAGATGATTGGATCAACTTTGTGTTTGTGTAGGTCTATTTGCGCGTAGTTGTCCGCTGTAAAATCAGACGGCTTGAACCCAGCAAATGGGTTGCTAGACATAAAGCCAGCCGCAACTGCGCGGTCAATTTCTTTTTGAAGCGTGGCAATGGAATCGATGCATATGCGTTCATCGCCCTCTTCGGTAGACCAAATAGGAATTGGAATGCCCCAATAACGCGAACGCGAGAGGTTCCAGTCGTTGGCGTTTTCGAGCCATTTGCCAAAGCGGCCAGTGCCCGTTGCTTCTGGTTTCCAGTTGATTTCTTTATTGAGAGCAACTAATTGGTCTTTTTGATCTGTAACACGGATAAACCAGGAGTCTAGCGGATAATACAAGACCGGTTTGTCTGTGCGCCAGCAATGTGGATAGGAGTGCTCGTATTTCTCTACCTTAAATGCTTTTCCTTCTTCTTTTAGTTGAATGGCAATCTGCACATCGACAGAACGTTCTGGCTCCTGACCTGCGTCGTAGTATTCGTTTTTGACGTACATGCCTGCATAAGGGCCTACCTCCGGACGAAAACGACCTTGGAGGTCTACGAGTGGCACAAGATTGCCTCGCTCGTCTGCTACGAGCAGCCCTGGCACACCGGCGTCAGCCGCCACACGGGCGTCATCTGCACCAAATGTTGGGGCAGTGTGTACAATTCCCGTACCGTCTTCGGTAGTTACAAAATCGCCGCCAATGACGCGGAAAGCTGCAGCTGCGTTTTCGGCAGGCAAGGCATATGGCAAGAGTTGCGCATAGCGCAGGTCTAGTAATTCTTTACCCAAGCAAGTATCTAAAATAACGTAGGGTATTTGTTTAGCTCCTCTTTCGTAAGTTGCCAATTCAGCAACATCTTGAACTAGCGTAAACCCTTTAGAAAATTGGTAGGAAACCAAATTTTTGGCGAGCACGACCTGCATAGGTTCAAAAGTATATTGATTGTAGGTTGCAACGAGTGCGTACTCAATTTGAGGGCCTACCGTCAATGCAGTATTTGATGGAAGTGTCCAAGGTGTGGTGGTCCAGGCGAGTAAATGCGTTTGTTCGCAAAAACTGGCTTCGAACGGGAGGTTTTGACCAGCTAAGACCTCAAACATAGCTACAACTGTGGTGTCTTTGACGTCCTTGTAGCAACCAGGTTGGTTGAGTTCATGCGAAGACAGGCCTGTTCCTGCTTTGGGCGAGTACGGCTGAATGGTATAGCCTTTATACAACAATCCTTTGTTGTAAAGCTGAGCGAGCAACCACCAAACACTCTCCATGTATTTCGGGGTGTAGGTAATGTAGGGGTCTTGCATATCGACCCAATAACCCATTTTTTCGGTAAGTTGGTTCCAGATGTCGGTGTAGCGCATGACGGCCTCTTTACAAGCTTCGTTGTAGGCGTCTACACTGATTTTGGTGCCGATATCTTCTTTGGTAATGCCGAGTTCTTTTTCTACGCCGAGTTCTACAGGCAAGCCGTGGGTATCCCAACCAGCTTTGCGGTGCACTTGCTTTCCTTTGAGCGTTTGGTAACGACAAAAGATATCTTTTATGGCACGGCCCATGACGTGGTGAATACCGGGTAAACCATTGGCAGAAGGCGGCCCTTCATAAAAGACAAAAGAGGGTGCTCCGTTGCGCTGTGCCACGGATTGCTGAAAAATGGATTCTTTTTGCCATTTTTCAAGAACAGTGGCAGCGACATTAGGGAGATTTAATCCTTTGTACTCAGGATATTTTGCTTTCATGAACGATAACTTTGTAAAGACGCGAATTTACGACAAATCGGGCTATTTTTGCAAGATATGTCGCTCAAAACAAGGCTCCACCAACAATTATTTAACGCACTTGAAAGTCGGAAATCGACGCTACAACTCGGGCGAAGCCAATTAAGTATCGATAGTACCGAAAGTGGTAAGGGCTCCGCAGGCGACAAACACGAAGTTGGTATTGCCATGGCGCAAATCGAAATCGGAAAACTCGACCAACAAATTGCGCTGGTTCAACAACAGTTATCTGCACTTCAAAAATTAGATCCTAACGTGCAACTCGACCAAATTCTTGTGGGCTCACTTTTTGAAATTGACCAAAATTGGTACTATTGTAGCGTGCCTTTTGGGCCCATTCAACTGGACCAAACCACCTATTTTTGCTTGAGCACAGAAGCACCTCTTTACCAAGCCCTCAAAGGAAAAAAGGAACAAGAGAGCGCTCCGTTTAACGGTAGAAATTGGAAAATTAACAAGATTTACTAATGGACAACCCGCAAAAAATTGCAATCATTGGTGGAGGGGCAGCTGGTTTTTTTGCGGCCATATCTGCCAAACAACATTGGCCAAATGCGCAGGTGAGCATCTTAGAAAAAAGTAACAAGTTTTTGGCTAAAGTCAAGATTTCTGGCGGTGGGCGCTGCAACGTCACCCACGACTGCCCAGACATCAAGGAGCTTTCCAACGCCTATCCAAGAGGAAACACCCAACTGCGCAAAGCCTTTCATCAATTTGCCGCCACCGATACTTTCGAATGGTTTGAATCTAGAGGAGTTGACCTCAAGGTATATCCCGACGGTTGTGTTTTTCCTGTTGCAAACGATTCACAAGTGGTCATCGATTGCTTCATGAATACTTGCAAGAAACTCGGAATTATCCTCAAAACCCAGCAATACATTTCCAAATTAGAAGTCTCGACTACAGCCGTGACCATACACAACAATGAAGCCATACAAACCTACGACCGCGTCGTGATCTGTGCAGGAGGGCAACCCAAAAGAAGCGGTTTAGATTGGTTGGCAGCACTTGGTTTAGAAATCATTGAGCCATTACCTTCACTGTTTACTTTCAACATGCCTAAAAACCCTATCTCTGAATTGATGGGAACGGTAGTGCCAAATGCGACTGTTAAAATTGAAGGCACCAAATTAAGCGGGCAGGGCCCTCTATTGATTACCCACTGGGGCATGAGTGGGCCAGCTGTATTGTTGCTATCGGCATGGGGTGCGCGCTTACTTGCCGAAAAAAACTACCACTTTGCCATTCTTGTCAATTGGCTCGATCAAAAAAAGGAAGACGACTTGCGCCAAGATCTAATACATACCATAAATGCCCACGGCGCTAAGAAACTCAGTAACTGGAACCCTACGCCGCTTACCAACCGCCTCTGGAACCATTTACTTGTGCGCGCAGAAATTTCAGCTGATCAGCGCTGGGCAGAAGTAGGCAAAAAAGCCATTAATAAATTGGTCAATACTTTACTCAACGACCGTTTTGAAGTTCAGGGTAAAACTACCTTTAAGGAAGAATTTGTTACTGCCGGAGGCGTTGCGCTTTCAGAAATCGATTTTCAGACGATGAAAAGTAAAAAGTACCCTAATCTTTCTTTCGCAGGAGAAATCCTAGACATCGATGGGATCACCGGAGGCTATAACTTTCAAGCAGCCTGGACCACCGGATTCATTGCCGGTAAGCACATTTTCTAAAACTCTGCGTTGAGTGGTGTGCGCGGAAATGGAATGACGTCTCGGATATTAGACATTCCGGTTACGAACATGACCATGCGCTCAAAACCTAAGCCAAAGCCTGCATGCGGAACCGTACCAAACTTACGCGTATCGAAATACCACCAAAGTTCTTCTGCTGGAATACCGAATTCTTCACATTTTTGAACCAAAACATCATGACGCTCTTCGCGCTGTGAACCACCGACAATTTCGCCAATACCAGGGAAAAGTACGTCCATAGCTGCAACCGTCTTGCCGTCTTCGTTTAAGCGCATGTAAAATGCTTTGATCTTTGCGGGGTAATCGGTAAGTATAACTGGGCACTTGAATTCTTTCTCGACCAAGTAACGCTCGTGCTCACTTTGAAGATCAATCCCCCACTCTACTGGATACTTGAATTTCTTTTTCTTGTAATGATTTGAATTCAGAAGGACATCAATAGCTTCGGTATAAGTGAGGCGCTTGAAAGGGTTTTCGATAACAAATTTAAGGCGCTCCAAGAGGCTCATTTCGTGGCGCTCGTTGACGGGTTTCTGCGCTTGCTCTTGTGCGTCGCGTTCATCTAAAAACTGAACATCTGCTGCGCAATTTTCAAGCACATAAGCACAAATATATTTGAGGAAATCCTCGGTGAGGTCCATGTTGTCTTTGAGGTCGTTGAAAGCAACTTCAGGCTCGATCATCCAGAATTCAGCCAAATGGCGAGAAGTATTGGAGTTCTCGGCTCTAAAAGTTGGTCCGAATGTGTAAACCTGACCTAAAGCTGTTGCTGCTAATTCGGCTTCTAACTGGCCCGACACAGTAAGGTTGACTGGCTTGCCAAAGAAGTCTTGCTTGTAATCAATTTGACCAGCGTCGGTTAAAGGTGGATTTTTGGCGTCGAGGGTAGTTACTCTGAACATTTCTCCGGCTCCTTCCGCATCGGAACCTGTAATGATTGGCGTGTGCAGGTAGTAAAAGCCGCGCTCGTTAAAAAACTGATGAATGGCAAAGGCAACCGAATGACGAATTCTGAAAACAGCGCCAAAGGTATTTGTTCTGAAACGCAAATGAGCTTGTTCGCGAAGGAAGTCTAGGCTATGACGCTTGGGCTGCATGACCGTTTTTTGGACGTCGTCTGGATGCGCATCGCCTAAAATTTCGATGCCAGTTACTTGGAGCTCGACAGCTTGCCCAGAGCCTTGCGAGGCAACGAGGGTCCCTTTTAATGAAAGCGCCGAAGCAGTTGTAATGCGTTTCAACAATGCTTCATCCCATTGTTCGAAATCGATTACGGCTTGCAAATTGGCCATACAAGAACCATCGTTGAGTTGTACAAAACGATTAGAGCGGAAGGCTCTCACCCATCCTTTTACAATGATTTCTTGACCTAGCAGCGCCTCATGGCCTGCTAAAATTTGCGAGATGCGGATTCTTTTCATGCTGCAAAGTTAGTGAATGTTTAAATTCTGCAAATCAGCTTCGCTAATACTTGGTGGAAACACCTTGGCTTGCAACTTTGCTTTCACTAATTCTGCTACCTTTTGTGCGTCTTCTTGGCGCTGAAAACCGGCAGTTCCGGGGCGACCTGGAATGGTGGGTTGATCGACAAGTAGTTTGCCATTTTGTCGAATTTGATAAGACCAACCATTAGCACTTTGCAAGGTTGTGATTTCAAAAGTACTTTTGGAAGATGGTTTTTTCTTTACTGCTGAAGAGGGTGCAGAACTTGTTTTGACAGCTGCTTCCTTTCGAGGACCGGCTTGACAAGCTGCTAAAATGGCAAATAAGAAGATTATCCGTTGCATTTGACAAATGTAGTGCAATACTCCATTTGGTCTGCTTTGACCACTAAAAAGTAGTTTCCAGGCGGAAATGGGCTGGTGTCAAGGGTTATTTTTGAATTATTTTGACTCCAATTGAAGACCATAGCTTGACCCGATGCAGAAAAAACTTGAACAGTTGCATTCGGTTCTTGGATTTCAAACTCAAGATAAGACACAGTTGGGTTGGGCCTTATGACCATATTTAGATTGTTAGAAGACGCTATTGAAGCTGTTCCACTATACGCCCATAGGTCGTCGAGGAAAACCCCATTGTTGAAGCCCGTGGCGATATGTCCCCAACCATCGAGATAAAACGCTATTGCATTTTTACGGCCGGGCCCAGGTAAATTGGCGCGCTGGATCCAGGAGTTTAAGAAATAATTGTATTCCCAGAGGTCGTTGTGAAAGGTATGTGCGGCATCTTCACCAGTGCCGAGATAACAAACTGGAAAAGCTGCCCAACCACAAGCACCCGAGCGTGCGCCACCTGGAAAATTTGCCTTTTGGAGCCATTGATCGGTTTGCGGATTATACATCCAGAAGTCTTGACACAGCGTGCCGTCGTCACCCGTACCGACAAATCCGAAAGCGTCCATTGAAAAAGCAACTGCAGCTCTGCGGGCCGTGCCTGCAAAATCGCTGACTTGATCCCAAGTGTTACTGCTCGGATCATAGACATAAAAATCTTTTTTAAGGCCCGCAGCGCTAGTGCCAGTGCCTACATATGCCTTATTGTCAATTACAAAACTAACGGCCTCGCGACGCGGCGCACCTGAAAAATTTGCTTTTTGGGTCCAGGCTTCTGTACTGCGATTGTATTCCCATAAATCGTTCATAAAGGCAATGGTTTGGGTCTGACCCATGCAAACATAACCTTTGGTCTGGCCTTCGTGGGTCAAGGCAAACGAGGTGGCGCCAATTCTAGCCAAGCCATCGCCGCTGTCACCACCTAAGGACACTTCGTCGTCCCAGTCGTCCTGATCGGCGCGATAGGAATACATTTTTCGTTTGTACTCAAAATCGTCGGTGCCAGCGACAATATACGCTCGATTTTCAAGTACGAAAGAGCTAGCAGCAGCCTTAGGCGCACCATTTACGGTATCTTTTTGCAACCAATAATCTTGTGCAAATAGCACTTGAACGACAAAAAAGTTAAAAAAGAATAAAGCTGTTTTTATATTCATGTCTTCACTATTTTCTTAGTCAAGACCTGACCATCAGCAAGTCTAAAACTGCATAAAAAAACACCACTTTCTAACATGGAAACGTCAAGAGAACTTTCAAAAGAATGAGAAAGGTCGGCAGACAGCAATTTTCTTCCGGAGGAATTGTAGATGGTCACATCAACTATTTGGCCTGTCATTCCACTGATATGAACTGCTGAAACTGCCGGATTTGGATAAATGTTCAAGGACGCATTCAGTTCTTCTAGCGCAGCATAATTAGCTGGTGCATATACGTACCAGCTGTCTTTTTTGCCAGAATAACCTTTACCAGTTCCCAAATATGCCTTGCCGTCAATTACAAATGAAACGGCGCTTTTGCGACCGCTACCGCCATACTCGGCACGAAGCGTCCAAGTATCTGTTTTTGGATTGTATTCAATGAGGTCCGTCAGTAAGCCGCCATTGTTGCCCACGCAAACAAAGCCCCGGTCTTCTAGGGTAAAAGTACTAGCTGACCCTCTTTCATATCCTGGAAAAGGAGCTATGGTTTGCCAATTATTGGCACCTGGATCATAGCAATACACATCCTTTTTAAATATATTTTGATCGGTGCCCATCCCAACGTATGCTTTATTGCCGACAACGAAAGAAAGCATTTGGTAGCGCACCCCTCCAGGGAAATTGGCGCGTTGGATCCATTGGTTGTTGCTTGGTTTGTATTCCCAAAGCTGATTGCTATACAAATTAGGTCCAGTTTTGCCACCACAGAGGTAGCCCTTTCCTCCTGCAGCAAAGCCAGTAGCAAAATAAACGCCGTTGCCTCCAGCTCCAGGAAAATCTGCAATAGTAGACCACGAATTAGTGCTGGGGTTGTAGCGCCAGAAATCTTTAAGTGTTGTACCGGTAGGCCCAGAAATGCTGTCCATACCAGATCCGACGTAAGCATAATTATCGATTACAAACGAAACTGCATCTCGGCGTGCAGCGCCCGGAAGGTCGGCTTTTTGCGTCCAGGCATCGGTCTGAGGGTCGTAGGCCCATAAATCTTTATGTATGACCTCAGCGGTATCTAAACCACCACAGAGATAACCCAAACTACCAATCGAAAAACCGGTAGCACGTTCGCGTTTGCCCAT
>JBIIZI010000175.1:0-4387 GCA_044346375.1 Crocinitomicaceae bacterium
CATTTGTGTATCAATGACCGGACTCACGTATGCTTGAAAAGTCCAAGAAAAATGCACATAAGGATCCAGATAAGCGAGTTGCCCACGCAATTCGCCATTTTGCTCGCCATAAGTAAAGATTTGCGCTGTTCTTTTTTGAGCAGCTGCTAATAGAATAGTGTCTTGGGCATTCACAAATATTCCTCCTTCAAGGGCAGCCACGTGGTCGTAGAGTTCTGATTTTGTTTGAAGGACACCTTCAAAATTGATAAAGCCTTCGAGGTGTGCTTTGCCAATATTGGTGATCAGGCCAAGGGTAGGGGCGGCAATGCGGCAAAGTTCATCGATGTCTAGTGGTTTGTTCGCCCCCATTTCGATAATGGCGAGTTCATGCTGCGCATGGAGTTGCAGGAGCGTGAGCGGCACACCAATATGGTTATTTAGATTTCCCTGGGTACACAACACATTATACTTGGTTTGTAGCACGGCATTGACCAGTTCTTTAGTACTTGTTTTACCATTGCTTCCTGTGATGCCAAGGATAGGGATGTGAAAGCGCTTGCGGTGCGCATGTGCCAATTGTTGCAAGAAAAGCAATCCATCTGGGACAAAGAATATATTATCTTCATTGGCAAACTCAGGGTTGTCTACTATTGCATAACGGGCTCCTTCAGCAATAGCTTTTTCAGCGAAGAGATTGCCGTCAAAGTTTTCTCCTTTGAGCGCAATATATAAACAGCCTTCTATTATTTGTCTGCTATCGGTACTGACACCGTTACAGGCGTCAAAAAGCGCAAGCCATTTTTCCATAAAACAAAGTTGCAAAAAAAAAGCCCGAAATTTTCGGGCTTTGTAGGAATATCTAAGATATTTATTCTTTGATGTCTGGTCGGCGCGAACTGCCGATGCGGTCCATTGCGCATCTGAAGCCAATGGTTGCTGACGCTTTGTCTTCGTCTAGGAAACGTCGGTTGCCAACTGATAACCAATATGCGCGGTCTGCCCATGAACCACCTTTGTATACACGACTCTTGTCTGATACAAGTGTAGTAGGCCAACCTGATTTACCTGCGTTGATAGACTCGTTACCAAGGTTGTTGTTTTCGTGTTCGCTTTGGTACATTACGAGTTTAGGGTCTCGAATACCGCTGTTGATTTCTTCTTTTCGTTGAGTGTTATTGTAATAGATCGAAGATTCGAGATCGCCATCAAGGTAATCGATGTAGTCGTCTTTGCGGTAGTTCAAGCGGCCAGCGTTTTCTTCTACAGTGACGTCTCTCCAACGTTGGCTGCCTTTGGTAGTTGTGATGAATTCACTTAGGCCATTGCGGAGTGTCATGATCCAGGTGGTAATGGTTGGATCTGTGCTGTAGGATAAGAATTTGCGCTCAAGGTAGTCAGAGCTGAAAAGAGCGGTGTCAATACCAAGATATTCGGCTGGAGCTTCGTAATCAAATGCAAGGGCCATTAATTCTAGTAAATCTTGCTTTTTAGCACCTTCTTGAATTTCTGCAGGGAGGTCTTTGTTGAAAAGCACGCGCTCAATGTAAGCAGAAGCAGCAATTGTACGACCTTGATTGTGCAATGCAATGGCTGTATCTAGCATCATGTTGAGTGTATCTAAAAACTCAAACTGCATGCGCTCTTGCGACGTGAACTGTGAGTTGTTAGAGATATAGTAGTTAGACGGTGCATTGAATTGGTATTTACGCGGATCTTGTTTGGCGTAAATGCGCGAATTCATAGGATTGTTATTTACAGCTCCTGGTTTAGGTGCATTTTGTGCTCCGGCAGAGGTGTCAGTAGAACCTTTGCTGGTATCTTTTGTAGCTGATTTGTCCACCATGTTGGATTGGAAATTCGAGCTTGCATCTTGGCTGTATTTCTTGTTGGCATGAGCCAAGTAGCGCACACGAGCGAATTCATTAACGAATTCTTTCATGCCGTGAACGTCATAGATGTTTTCATTGGCTTTAACCGGTTTGTCATAGAGACCGTTTGGAACAAGAAGTTGTGTTTGGAATTTGTTTCCGCGGAAAGGCATGAAACCATCGGCAACTTCAGATGTTAGTGGACGATAGACATCCATAACCCACTCGGAAACGTTACCAGCCATATGGTAAAGACCGTAGTCGTTTGGCCAGAATGAATCTACGCGGTCTGAAACGTCAGCACCGTCGTTCAAGCGACCAGCAACACCCATGTTGTCGCCTTTTCCACGCATGAAGTTTGCTTGAATTGCACCTGCAAATTGCTCTTCTTCTTGACGTACGTAGTGTCCATCCCAAGGATAGATGCGGCGGTCATTGATGTTTTCTGAATTTGGATCTAGGTTACCAATTAAACCAAGTGCTGCGAATTCCCATTCTGCTTCAGTAGGCAAACGATAGGCAGGAAGAAGGATACCATCTTCCATTTTGACAGGACGCGTACCTAAACGGCCGTTGTCCATGTCTGCATAGATTGGATCGTAGTTTTCGAGTTGATATGGATCGCGTGGTTTAGCACGTTTGTTTTTATCGGTTGGTGCTTTAGGCTTGCTGTCTTTGTTGAGAACATAACCACCTTCTGATTCAATGGTATAGTTTCCATTGAGGTAATTTTCAGTGGAGAACATGTTTTGTGGAACAGAAGCATATTTTTTGTCGTAGTCTGAACGGTTAGCTGCACCTACATCGGCGCTTCCTTCTTCGGCAAAGTGCCATTTAAGAATGCCTTCACGCACTAAAATTGCTTCGTTGACACGGTCTGTACGCCATTTGCAGAAATCATTTGCTTGCAACCAAGATACCCCTACAACTGGATAGTCGCGGTAAGATGGGTGACGTAGATAATAGTTGACATATTTTTCTTTGTAGCTAAGTGCTGATCTCCAAGCGAGGGTATCTGGCAAACATTTTTTGTAGACATGCGGATAGGTTTTGTAATAAACGCGACGCATCCAGTACATGTATTCTAACCAATGAAAGTTTGTGACTTCAGTTCGGTCAATATAAAAAGAAGAAACCGTTACGCGTGCAGCACGTGCATTCCAGTCAGCCATGACGTCTTGTTCGGTGCGTCCCATTGTAAAGGTACCTCCTTCAATCATGACCAGACCAGGTCCGGTTTCTTGCTCGCGCGCGTCAAATTTTTCAAAACCACCGTTTTTATAATTGTTGAATTCCCAACCGGTAGCTGAAGAGCGCTCTTTTGAACACGAAGAAAGCACCAACATTCCTGTTAGTGCAATTCCGAAGATGTTTTGAATCAATCGCTTCATATTTTTTGCGTTTTATAACGTAAAGTTCTTTATAATCGTTTGGTTACATTTAGAATGACGGACAAGACGTTTTTCTAAAGTTTTTTGGCTTCTTTTTACATTTAAGGTTAATTCCCATGGAGATTTCGTGGGATCCGCCTGAAATACCGTTGCCTAATTTGGAGACAGTTAGATCGTAGCTGTAACCAACTTTGAATTTGTCTGTGTTGATACCTACAGTCATAATGAAGGCATCGCGGTTGCGGTACCAAGCACCTATAGTAAAGTTTTCATATTTGAGGTAAGCACCGATATTCAATTCTTGGAAACCATTTTGGTATTGGTAAATGATGTTAGGAGACAAGAAGGTGGTGCTAGAATAACGACCGCGTTGACCCAACTTGATGTTGGCACCCATGTGACCTGTGATACGCATTGGTAAGCGCGATTCACCGAGGATCATGGATTCGTCAGGGCGATTGAGGTGGTGTCCGGCAACTCCGAAATAAAAATTCTTTGTAAAACCAACCATACCAAAACTTACATCAAAGAAACCGCGACGGCCGTTTCCGCGTGGAACATCGCCGGTTTGGTAGATGAAGCCGCGACGCGGGTCGATCATGTCGCCGAAGGTAAGTTTGTCCCAATCAAGGAATTTTTGGAAGTAAGCGGCTCTTGCACCAAACATGATGGAAAATTTGCGCGTTACTTTGGCATTATAAGAATAGATGCCGCCAATCATGGAAGTTTGGATGGTGCCTTGACCTTGGACGTCGTGCATGGCTAATAAACCAAAACCACCAGAGATATTCTTGGCGTAGGTATCGTAGGCAGCGGCATACGTAACGTAATTTCCGGTCAATTGTGGCCATTCATTACGGTAATTTAACGAAACTCTAGGACATCCGGACGACCCCGCAAGTGCAGGATTGAGGTAGGTGGGATTGGCATAGAATTGCGTAAAAGTAGGGTCTTGGGCCCAAGATATTGAGCTCATTATCAGGGTAATGAGGCTAATCTGGACGACTAGAAGTGGTTTGACTATTTTCACGAAAGTTGGTTTTAGCACGAACAATCTTAACGTTATTCAGGTTTCAAAGGTTACAAATATCGAATATTTATTCAAATAAAATAAATAAATTGACGTTTTTCTAGCGCTTAAAACTC
>JBIIZI010000248.1:0-4344 GCA_044346375.1 Crocinitomicaceae bacterium
CGGCGATGGCATTCCCGATTCAGATGATGTATGTGTTGCCGTACCTGGCCTTAAAGAATTCAGAGGTTGCCCAGACACCGACGGCGATAAAATCATCGACAGCGAAGACGCCTGCCCAACTATAGCCGGCCTAAAAGAATTTAAAGGTTGCCCAGACACCGATGGAGACAAGATCATCGACAGCGAAGACGCTTGCCCAACTGTAGCAGGAGTTCTCGCACTTAAAGGCTGCCCAGACAAAGATGCCGATGGTGTTACAGATGCCGAAGATGTTTGTCCTGACAACGCCGGTCCAAAAGAAAACCAAGGTTGCCCAGACAAAGATGCCGATGGCTTATTCGATTATGTAGACAACTGCCCTGAAGTGGCCGGTCCGAAAGAAAATCAGGGTTGCCCTTGGCCAGATACCGACGGCGATGGCTTACTCGACAAAGACGACGACTGCCCGAAACTTTCCGGCCCTAAAGCCAACAAAGGCTGCCCTTACAAAGATTCAGACAACGACGGCTTGCTCGACAAAGACGACGATTGCCCGAACACACCTGGGCCAAAATCCAACAAAGGATGCCCAGTTATTGAGCAAGCAGTAATCGAAGTTCTCAAAACAGCCTTTGACAACCTAGAGTTTGAATCCGCCAAAGACGTCATCTTTGAAAGTTCTAAACCATCACTCAACGAATTGGCCGAGGTTCTTAAGAAGAAAACCACCTGGAAACTAGAAATCACAGGCCATACAGATAACGTTGGAGACGACAACATTAATTTGGTGCTTTCTAAAAAACGTGCCGAAGCACTCAAAGCGTATCTTATGAGCCAAGGTGTAGAAGAAGCACGCCTACTTACCTTATTCTATGGTGAAACCAAACCAATTGCGCCAAACGACACGCCTGAAGGACGACAAAAGAACCGCCGCGTTGAAATGAAAATAATTTTAGAATAAAATCAAAAAGTGTCTAATTAGGAAAGGGAGGTCAAATGGCCTCCCTTTCTATGTTATGCTAATGTTAACAAAAAGACGCGGCTTATTAATGCTTTATTAATCTTTGATTAATGTAATCGTGAAGATACAACTTGACCTTTGCATTACTTTTTAAAGATAACAAATGAAGTATTTTACCCTTGCATTTCAAATTTTAACGCTTGGTTTTTTTACCAACCAAGTTTTTGCTCAAACTGGCGCGATCTCAGGAACTGTCCTAGACGACGACAACAAAATTATCAAAGAGTTTACGGTTCGCTTATCGACGGCTGTTAAGGCCGAAGTCGATTTCGAAAAAGGCAGCTTTTTGTTCGGTAGCCTTCCGGCAGGCACCTACACCTACGAAATCAAGGCGCCTGGCTTTGAAACTTTCAAAAGTGACAACATTACTGTAACTGAAGGTCAGGTGAGCACAACCCAAGCTATACTTAAAGCAAAGTCACAAACAACAGGTGATATCCGTATCGAACGGAAGGCTGACAAGAATAAGGGTGATATGGAAATCACCAAGATGCAGATCAACCAAGCAGGAGTTGTAGATGGCATCAATAAAAATACATTTGTCAAAACACCAGACTCACGTGTTTCTCAAGTCTTTAAACGCGTCAGTGGAGCAAGTGTGCAAGACAACAAGTTTGTCGTTGTTCGCGGACTCTCTGATCGCTACAACTTTGCCCTCATCAATGGCGCACCCCTTCCAAGTACAGAAAGCGACCGCAAGGCCTTCTCTTTCGACATCTTCCCGTCTAACATGCTCGAAAATCTTTTCATCATGAAAAGTGCTACACCAGAATTACCAGGTGAATTTGCAGGTGGTGTCATCGACATCAAAACTGTTGAACCTCGAGGCGAAAAATTTCAAAATATCCAAATTGGTACCGGATTCAACACGATTAGCACGCTCAAAGACTTCAAGACCTACAATGGCGGATCAACAGACCTATTAGGTTTTGGTAGCAATGCAAGAGCAATTCCCGATGGTTTGCCAAGTACAGCAGAATTCAACGCGCTTAATTCGCAACAAAAAGCAGACCTTGCCAAACTCATCCCATCTAATTGGTCAACGAGCAGAGGCACAGCCCTTCCAAACGGAAGTTTACAATATAGCATTGGCAACAAAGTAAAGTTAACAGACAAAAGAAGCTTGTCATACGTTTTTGCCTATTCATATAGCAATACCAACAACTTCAGTTTGGTGACGCGACGCGAATTTGAAGAACAAGCTTCAGGTGTGATTACAAAAAATGAATTGAAAGATTCCGCTTTTACCAAATCCATACTAAATACTGGTTTATTCAATATCAAATTAGATTTGGGCAAGCGCACTGAAATACAGCTCAAAACACTTTATTCTGTATCAGCTGACGACAAAGTGAATACCCGTCAAGGTAAGCGCGACATGGATATCGAATCAGTTTATAACGAACGTTCCACCAACATTTGGTACACACAAAATAATTTACTCACTACTCAACTTTTGGGTAAACACAACTGGAAAGACGACTGGAAATTCAACTGGACAGCAGGTTATAGCCATGTAGCCAGAGACATCCCATTCTTGCGCCGTATGGTCTACCAACAAGTTGATACCACTTTGCCATTTTTTGCCGTTGTTCAAAATAACGACATCTCTACACTCGGTGCAGGAAACATGTTTTGGTCTACAATGACAGAAAATATTGCAAATGCCCGCTACGATTTCAGCAAGCAATTTGGTGGCGACGACTCCAAAAACCTCTTCAAATTCGGTGGCCTTCACCAATACAGAGGTCGCGACTTTGCAGCACGCAACCTTGGCTTCTCTAAATTCGATCCATTAGGGTCTTCTTCTTTCAATTCAAATTTATTGTTGTTGCCTGAAGATCAAATTTTTGCAACTCAAAACTTAGGCCTGATGGCCGATGGTCAAGGTGGTTTCAAACTAGAAGAAGGAACGAACGTAGATGACAGTTACGATGCGTCATCTTTATTACATGGCCTATATGGCATGGTTGATATGCGTTTATTTACAAAGCTTCGCGTTGTTGCAGGACTACGTGCAGAATCTTACCAACAGAAATTCCATTACATAGAATTTGGTTCTAACGAAGATCAATACTTAGATACAACCGTCCTTGATTTATTGCCTTCTATTAACCTCACTTATAAGATTACCGAACGTTTTCAATGGAGAGCTAGTGCAGCACGCACAGTGAGCCGTCCGGAATTTCGCGAATTGGCACCATTTACCTTTTACAACTTCTTGAACGACAACTTAGCATCCGGAAACCCGAAATTACAGCGCGCAACAATCAACAACTACGACACGCGTTTAGAGTACTTCCCAGGCAAAGGTCAGGTCATTAGCGTTTCAGGTTTTTACAAAACCTTTGACGATCCAATTGAATTACTTTTGCGCACCGGAACCTCTGGCCAACCAGAACTCTACTTTGACAACATTGACAAAGCCACGAGCTATGGTGCCGAACTCGAATACCGCATGAATTTAGGTTGGTTAAACCGCACAGATTCTAATTCTGTATTCTCAAGAACTACATTCTATACAAACGCTTCTTTGATCCGTTCGGCAGCCGACCTCAGTGCCTTTGCTGGCTTGGAAGAATATCCAGGTTCTACAAGACCTCTTCAAGGACAATCTCCTTATATTCTCAATGTAGGCCTATTTTATGAAAGTCAAAAAGACCTTGTTGTCAATTTCTCTTATAACTATGTTGGGCAGCGCATTGCGATTGCAGGTAACATCCAAGAACCAAGTGTATGGGAAAACGGCCGCCACGTGCTCGACTTCCAGATTGGTAAAACTTGGAAAGACAAATACGAACTCAAATTAAACTGTGCTGACTTATTAGCACAAGATTTAGTATTCTTCCAAGACATCAATAAAAACAAGCGCTACGACAAAGGTGTAGACAGCGCATGGCAAGAAATCACATTTGGGCAAACTATAACACTGAATTTCAAATACAAGTTCTAAAGCGCCAATGTTAAGAAATTGTTCTTTTTCCTTAACACACATTTAAAGCAAACTTAAGGGCTCTATAACTTGACCCGGCTGAATACGCAAGAACTTTGTAGCAGTTAAAATTTAAAAAAGATGAAAAAAATTTACACCCTCTTGACTGCCCTTTGCCTTGGCTCTGCTGCCATGGCTCAGGATGCGTTCTGGACACCAACTACCTACCGTGGTGCTTTTCCAGTAACCGACAACACACCGGCAACTGACTGGACGTCTGGCTGGGCTAACTTCGATCCAGAAACAACTGTTTACCCAACAACAGTTACTACAGTTTCTGCTGACATCACCACCAATACAACATGGAGTGGTGTTGTCAAACTCATGAATAAAGTATATGTTAAAAACAACG
>JBIIZI010000176.1:0-4316 GCA_044346375.1 Crocinitomicaceae bacterium
GGATTGACGCCTTGGCTATACAAACCAATAGATTCAGCTCCTCTGTACCACTTAGTTGTGCTCCGCGGTGAAATAGACGTAAGTACACCGCCCTGAAATCGCAAATTAGGAATGATTTTTTTGTCAAACCACAACCCTTCAACACCTGTGCCCCGCATGCGCCCGTCTTGAATATTGATCAGTGGCGTATTGATGAGCTGCTTGCCGAGAATCAGATGGCCTTTTTTAAGATTGTACTTCAAATACAATTCTTCCAAACGATCCATATCTTCATGATTATCGGGGTTTTCGACGTCAAACAAACCAATTTCATACCTACTCAAAGCTCCAGTTAAAGGATCTGGATCATGCAATTGGGATGAACCAATATTGAAAAAATAAAAGCCACTGACAGCAAATTGAAAGTGATGAAAAGAATTAGTTTCAAAGCGCAAGCCACCTCCAATTGCATTGGCGTAGTAATCTGAAAGCGCCCCTTCATTTGTCGTTTGACTGAAGAAATAGCGAAAATGACCAGCAGTTGTTCCGGTTTTAAAGGCATACAACAAAGATGTGGAGTCCATGATATCTTGTGGCTTTCCCTTCCACATGATGGGCTGGTCCGAAAGCTCGTGGTGTTGAGCCCAAGTTGGAACTGCTGTATAAAACAAAAGTATCGCCAAACAAATGAAGAAGAGATGAACTTTGAATTTCATATTACTTTTTGACCTTTTTCATGGATGTAAACGGACCATATTTATGTTGCTGCTCAGTGAAGGCATCGACATAAGGACCAAACGGATGATCTATTGGTTTTTTAGAAATATCTGGCCAATCTTTCGGCGTTGGTTTGTGTGGCCTTGGCTTGCTTTCAATGTATGCGGCAACATCCCAGGCGTCTTCGTCGCTCAATTCTGGCGCATCATGACTTACACCAAGTGGCATGTTGTACTTCACGTATTTTGCCATATTCGAGATACGACTCAAGCCTGCAGCATCATTAAAGCTATGTTTACCCCAAAGCGGCGGATACACATAAGACTGGCCAATGCCGTCAATGATGCCCTGCCCATTGGTTTGGTGGCAACTCGCACAACGCAAGTCATACACGCCTTTTCCTCTTTGAGGATCTGCAGCACGGCTTAAAAAAGGAAGGTCTTTGAAACCAGATCCTGCAGCCTTCTCACCTTTCGGCACGTTTTCTCCTAAAAACTTCATGTAAGCAACCATGGCGCGCATTTCTTTGCTGTTTTCAGCCAGGGCTTTGCCATTTAAACTGCGCTCAAAACAATCGTTGATGCGTTTTTCAATGCTTTCCATTTTTCCACTACGCGCTCTCACTTTCGGATATGTTGAGGCAACAGAACCGTAATTATTTCCAAAAGGCTTTGTGCCGGCATCTAAATGACAATTTTGACAATTCATGCCATTTGTCTGTTGTGCAATGCGCCCTTTTGGACCAAGGTAGTAAGCCGTATGTATGATCAAATCTCTGCCGTAAAGTACTTCGTCAGATTTTTTCTTGTCGGCAATGGCAAAAAAATCTTCGGGTTGCCAGAATTCACTGATAGGTGTAGCTTGTATACTTTCGTTTGTTTGCGAGGCTTGCTCTTCGGAGTTTGATACTTCACAAGAGAACAAGAGAAATGCAAAGCTACTTAGCGAAAATAACTTCTTCATAGTAACTGATTTAGTGTGGCAATTTACTTTGCAAGACACCATATAAATAAGTGCCGATCACAGCAAAAAAGACAACAACTATAAAACTGATGAATCCGTAGCCAATATTAACAACCATAGGCCCAGGGCACGCACCGCTTAAAGCCCAGCCCAAACCAAAGATGCTTCCACCAAGGAGATAGCGCCAAAAAGACTTTTCCTTTGGAGCAAAGTTGATCGGATTGCCCTGAACGTCTTTCCAATTGAAACGTTTGATAAGTGCGGTGCCTATGACACCTAAAACTACAGCTGTTCCGATGATGCCATACATATGGAAACTTTGGAAGCGGAACATTTCTTGAATACGGTACCAACTTAAGGCTTGGGATTTAGCCATTACGATACCAAATAAAATCCCAACGATTAAAAACTTAATGAACTTCATAGCTTAAAAGATGAATGGGAAAATAAAATGAGTCATGAGTAGGCCTCCAATAAAAAAACCTACAACGGCAATCAATGAAGGAACTTGCAAATTTGAAATACCAGAAATGGCATGCCCAGAGGTGCAGCCACCCGCATAACGAGAGCCAAAACCAACAAGAATACCACCAATTGCGAGTACAGCAAAACCTTTTAAGGTGAAAATGGCTTCCCAACTAAACAACTCAAGGGGCTGCACTTCTTTTGCTTTTTCAAAACCAAGTTCCGCTAAATCTTTAGCGGTGCTTTCTGCAATTTGAAAAGCTGCACCATCATTAAGGAAGTTATTGGCAATATAGCCGCCAATAATGGCCCCAACTAAAAACACAAGGTTCCAAGATTGGGTTTTCCAGTCAAAATCAAAAAATTTGACGCGTTTACCAGCACCCGCAATAGTACAAATCGTGCGTAAATTAGATGAGAATCCGAAACTCTTTCCAAAAAAGAGCATCAAGAACATAACAGCCGAAATGATGATTCCGGAGAACCACCATGGCCAAGGTTGCATTAAAAAATCGAGCATGGGTTGGGTTTTAAGTTAAATTGGAAAGGTTAACATAGGTTTATACATATGATTGATGAGGCTTTCGGTAGCACTTTTGTGAAACAAACCTCCATTGCCATGGGTACCAATGAGCAGCATATCTACGCCTTTCATTTGATCAAAATGTAACACGCCTTGCTCCACGTCTTTTTCTTGAAGTACATGCATATTTACATGTTGAAGGGCATGTTTGGTTACAAAAGCACGCATCGCGGCTTTAACACTTTCTTCACTTTTTTGATCCTTAACAAATTCTAAAAGGTGAATTCGGCTATGAAAGGCTTCAATAATGGCTAGTGTAGCTGCTGGAAGCACTAAATCTTCTTTGTCAAACTGGTGCACCAAAAGCACTTCTTCTGGTGTCCAATCGCTGCGGTCGCACATTAAAGAAAGTACAGGTACAGATGAATTGCGAACTACAATTTGCGTTTTGGTACCAACCATTTTTTCGACTAGACCTTCGGTTGCTTTTGTACCCATGACAATCAGATCAAATTGCTCGTGCTCCGCATACTGAATGACCGCATCAACGGAAGGGCCAACAAGGATATGATAACCTGCAAATTGTCCTTTGATTTCCTTCAATTTTTGCAAAGTGAGGTCGCGTTGCAAGGTCACATAACCTAAATCAATTTCTCCGCAGGTCTGAATTTGCCCATCTGGCAAAATAGATACTGTCTCTGGTAAAGGCAAAACATGCGCAAGATGGATGTCCAATTCTACTTTTTTGGCGAGTTGTTCCAATAAGATTTGTGCGTAACTAGCCTGAACTGAAAAATTGGTAGGTAATAAAACTTTGAGTGCTTTTGCCATGGGTGGAAGTTTGAGTTAAAACTGTTTATTGTTTCATGACTTTACTCTGGCAAACGAAATCTGTTCTTGGCACTTCTGTTTTAGAAATGGCGCCAAAACCACCGTCTACTTCAGTAAAGTTGCGGTAGCCGCGTGCTTGTAAAATAGAGGCCGCAATCATGCTGCGGTAGCCACCTGCGCAATGCATAAAAAAGTGTTGATCGGGCTGAATATCTTTGGTCCAGTCGTTGATGTAAGCAAGTGGTTTGCTGTAAGCATCCTCGACGTGCTCCGCTTCATACTCGCTTTCTTTGCGTACGTCTATCACCATAGATTCTCCAGCTTTAAATTGACTAGCAAATTCTTCAGCTGTAATGCGTGTGACTTGATCTACTTCTTTTGAGGCTTCTTGCCAAGCAGTAAAACCACCTTCCAAATAACCAAGAACTTTATCAAAACCCACACGGCTCAAACGTGTGACCACTTCCTCTTCCATTCCATCTTCGGTAATGAGTACAATTTCTTGCTTGACATCCCCAACTAATGCTCCTACCCAAGGGGCGAAGTCACCACGAATACCGATATTAACCGATTGAGGTACGTATCCTTTATGAAAATCTGCCGCCGGGCGTGTATCTAAGATCAATGCACCCGTTGCTTCAACAAGTGTTTCAAAAGCGGCCGGGCTAAGTGGCGTAAGGGCCTTCTCTTTAACTGCGTCAAAACTGTCATAACCTTTTTTATTCATAGCTACATTATGACCAAAGTAAGCTGGAGGAGGCAATAAACCATCGGTTACAGCTGCAATAAACGCCTCTTTGTTAGGCTGATTAAGCGCATAATTCATTTTCTTTTGATT
>JBIIZI010000177.1:0-4315 GCA_044346375.1 Crocinitomicaceae bacterium
CTGGTTCTAGCAAGCTCAATGCTTCTATTTCGTTCTTACCAAGTGTAAACATCGTGCTTACCTCAGACAAGAGCCTCTGGACACGCTGCCCAATTGTTGAACTTGGTCGCAATACGGCGCTCAACGTGGGTGGTGCGCAACCAGGTGCATTGCGCAAGAGCCCGAGCGTAGACAAAAATGGTCAGCCAGACGGTACCGGAACAGGTATGGGTTGGTTCCCGGGTTACGCCGTAGACATCGAGTCAGGTGCACGTCTTTACATGGCCTTCGGAGAAAACTCTTTCCTAGGTGGTGAAAACGGCGCCGACATGATCTGGAACCCAACTGACCGCTTAGTGAGCAACGTTGGTACACCACTCATGGGCGGTATGCATCCGGTTTATGTGTTCAGCTACAACCAAGCGAGCACCAACGGCTTCAGCTCCGGTTTCAACTTCCCTGCCTACGACCCTGCTCTTGCAGAAAACAACAGTAGCAACGTAGCTTACACAAAATACTTAGAAGTTGAGGGCAACAGCTCTGCTGCCAAACGCGAGCTTTATGGTTCTTTAACCTGGATTGCCTACCCAATGTTAGCACCAGACCAAGAATTACTCTCTACAGACGTTACCATCCGTTTGCGCGTCAACAAGGAATACAAAAACTTTACAGGTTCTGGCGAAAACGCAGGCAAGCCAATGTACGGTTGGAGTATGGACCAAATCGCTACACAAGTTGGTTCTCAGGACATGCTTAAAGAAGCGCTAGACCTCATCAATGTGGTGCCTAACCCTTATTATGCCTTCTCAGAATATGAGCGCAACAAACTAGACAACCGCATCAAAATCACGAACCTGCCTGAACAGTGCCAGATCCGCATTTATTCTTCCAACGGTAAACTCATTCGAAATATCAAAAAAGACAGCCCACTCACCTTCCAAGATTGGGACCTCACCAACCACGCAGGTATTCCTGTTGCTTCGGGTATCTACCTGATTCATGTGGAAGTTCCAAATGTTGGGGAAAGAGTCCTGAAGGCTTTCATCGCCATGCGAATGGTCGATTTACAGAATATTTAACGAGCCTATAACAAGTGGTCCAAGAAAGATGAGGTAATTTTACACTTCAAACAAATGCACATGAAAAAACTATTCCATCTCATCTCCGTTCTTACCTTGTTTTCTTTCATCGCTAATGCTCAGGTCTATAACCTGCCGAATTTACCTTTTGCAACCAGCGCTTATGAACCATTCGTGGATGCCCAAACCATGGAAATTCACCACGGCAAGCACCATGCAGCCTACGTCAATAACCTCAACAAGGCCATTTCCGGTACAGCAATGGAAAAAATCAGCATGAACGACCTCCTCATGTATGCGAGCTTCCGTTCTGCAACCGTGCGCAATAACGCTGGTGGCCACTACAACCATAGTTTGTTTTGGGATATTTTAGCTCCTGCAGCTGGCCAAAAGCCGATTTCAAAGGAATTAGAAACAGCTATTGTCAATCAGTTTAAAAGTATAGATTCTGTCAAAGCTGCAATTAATGCTGCAGCAACTACTCGTTTTGGTAGCGGTTGGGCTTGGTTGGTGGTTACGCCAGAGGGCAAACTCGCCGTTTACAGCACTGCAAATCAAGACAACCCCATAATGGATATCAGCAAAGACCGCGGTATTCCAATACTCGGCATTGACGTATGGGAACACGCCTACTACCTCAAATACCAAAACAAGCGCGCCGATTACCTCAGTGGCATCTGGAACCTCATCAATTGGGGAGCTGTTTCGGATAAATACGCTGCTGCGCTCAATGACCCACTTTTGAAAGAACTCGAAAAAGATAACTGGTTGGCCATCAAAGATTTTCACAAAGTAATGGCGCAAACTTTTCATCCTGCAGAAGAAAAGAACTTTGCTCCTTTGCGCACACGTAGCGGCGAACTCTACGCGAAAGCAATTTTATTGAAAAATTCTACTCCTCCTGCATCTGCCAATAACGAACGCGTTCAGGAAGCCCTTACTAGACTTGAAAAGCAATGTTTGGACATTCATCAATTGGTTCAGAAACCGATGAAAGACGAGGCAAATAAAGATGCCCTTTTACTTGAAAAAATTACCAAAGCTCACGACATCTTTCACGAAGTAGAGGGCCTGTGTCACGACTAATTCGGACATATCTTAACCTTGCGTTAAAACCTTTGCAACTCAATTCCGTATCTTTGTCAAAAAGAAGCCGGTGCGTTTTGAGTTAACCAAAGAATTTATTGCCGAACTGCGTCAAAAAATTGTCGCGGCAGATGAACTTTGGATCCAAGAGCAAGTCTTAGAGCTCCACTACGCCGAAATCGCCGAAATTCTCGATAAGCTTACCAACGACGAAGCCAAATTCATCTACTTCATGGTAGACGAAGACACCCAGGCGGACATCTTAATGGAGCTTGAAGAAGAAGTCCGCGACCGCTTCTTGGCCTCGCTTTCTAGTAAAGAGATGGCCGATCAGCTCGAGAACCTCGACTCCGACGACGCCGCCGATATCCTCGGTGACCTCCCCGACGAAAAAATACAGGAGGTCATCTCCCAAATGGAAGACGACGAAGCAGCCGAAGACATCGTTGACCTCCTCAACTACGACGACGACACCGCAGGGGGGCTCATGCAAAAAGAGTTTTTCCAGGCCAACGTAGAATGGCCTGTGAACCGCGCTATCATTGAGCTGCGCAAGCAAGCCGAAGACGTCGAAAAAGTTTACAATATCTTTGTGGTCGACGACGACGATCACCTACTCGGGGTGCTGTCGCTCAAAAGATTGCTCTTTGCCAATGCGCGCACTAAAATCGAAAACATCTACCAAAGCAAAAAAATCATCTCGGTCAAGGCCAGTGATTCAGCAGAATTGGTAGCTAAGGTCATGGAAAAATACGACCTCGTTTCAGTACCCGTTGTTGATTACCAAAACAAATTAGTGGGCCGTATTACCCTCGACGACGTCGTGGACTACATCAAAGAAGAAGCCGATAAAGACTTCCAAATGGCAACTGGTATCTCAGACAAAGTCGATTCCGATGCCCCTATTTGGAAATTGAGTTTTTCTCGCTTGCCTTGGCTGATCATCGCTATGTTTGGCGGCACAATTGGCGCAAAAGTTATTTCTAATTTTGAATCGAGTATTACCGCCATACCTGCAATGGCTTTCTTTATTCCGCTGATTACGGCAATGGGTGGTAATGTTGGCGTTCAATCATCGGCAATTGTAGTTCAATCTTTAGCCAGAGGAGACAAAGACCTCGGCAGAATTTTACCAAAATTGATCAGAGAAGGCAGTGTTGGCCTAATGAATGGCCTGATTTTATCAAGTCTCATCTTTTTAGTTGCCACTGTTTTTGTCGACATCCATTTAGGAGTTGTAGTGAGTTTATCACTCTTCACCGTCATTTTATTTGCTGCCATCTTCGGTACGCTCTTCCCAATGATATTGAACCGCTACAAAATTGACCCAGCACTCGCTATTGGCCCCTTCGTGACCACCCTCAACGACGTCATCGGCATCTTCATTTATTTCTCAATTGGCTTGTTGTTGATGTAATGCCTACAAAACAACTCGGCCTCAAAGAAAATTGGCGACAATTTAGCTTGTTAGTATTGGTCAATGCCTTTGTTGGTGGTATGGTGGGCATGGAGCGTAGCATTCTGCCGAAATTAGCCGAAGTAGAATTTCATTTAGCTGCTAAATCCGCTATTCTTTCATTTATTGTCGTGTTTGGCATCACCAAAGCGCTCACAAACTATTTTGCAGGTACTTTAGCCAACCGCTGGGGACGCAAAAACCTCTTGATCTTGGGTTGGATCTTTGCCCTGCCCGTTCCCTTCCTTTTGATATATGCGCCCTATTGGTCTTGGATCATTGTGGCCAATATATTTTTAGGCCTCAACCAAGGCTTGGCTTGGAGCAGTACGGTGGTCATGAAAATCGATTTAGTCGGGCCCAAAAACCGCGGCTTTGCCATGGGAATTAATGAGGCTGCAGGTTATTTTGCTGTTGGGGCAGTAGCGTTTTTGAGCGCGAGTATGGCCAATGCATATGGCGTACGGCCTTATCCCTTTTACATTGGTATCGTACTCGTCATTTTTGGACTTTTGTCTAGTATTTTTTTAATCAAAGATACACGCGGATTTGTTCAACTCGAAAGTGAAAACAGCAGTGTTCCTTTACTTTCTAATGTCTTCAAAGAAACAACATGGAAAAATCCCAATTTAAGTAGTATAAGCCAAGGTGGTTTGGTCAATAACCTCAACGACGGCATGATCTGGGGTTTGTTCCCTATGCTTTTACTGAGCAA
>JBIIZI010000033.1:0-15302 GCA_044346375.1 Crocinitomicaceae bacterium
CTCACCGCTACACAAGGAACTTGCACAGGGCAAGACCAAGTCACTGTTTATGTAAACCCTTTGCCAACTGTAAATGCCGGGCCTGATGTTTCTTTGTGCGCTGGCCAAGGATCAACAACCCTTAATGGTACCGCGAGCGCTACAGGAGGCTTTACCGGAGACATCACGGTTAACTTATTTAGCGGTAGCAACCTAGACGAAACAACATGGACACTTACCAATTCAGTCGGGACCGTTCTCGGTTCTGGCGGGCCATATGCTGCTGGGTCCAATAACACGATCACCATTAGCAATCCTACGAATGCACCGTATACTTTCAATTTAGAAACACAAGGCCCTTCAAATTCCAACGTTGCAGGCTACAACATTCTTTGCGGTGGGCTCACCGGAACTTCCATTAGCGGCGGAATTGCCATCTTAACAGGTGGGCAAACCATAGCTGTGCCTATAGCAGGTTGTGCCGGTACGGTTACTCCTACTGTTACCTGGAGCCCCGGAGCTACTTTATCGAGTACAAATACACTCACTACCAATGCGAGCCCAACTACAACAACCACCTACACACTGACAGCAACTGCCAATGGCTGCACCAACCAAGATCAGGTCACGGTTACAGTTGGCTCACCTCCAACCGCGAGTGTCAATTCAACAACCATTTGTTCCGGACAAACGGCAACACTCACCGCAACGCCGAGCGCACCGGGTGGAACCTATCTCTGGAGCCCTGGCGGCCAAACCACCAGCACCATCAACGTTAGCCCTACAACCACCACCAATTACAGTGTTGTTTACACCCTAAACGGCTGTTCATCTGCAAGCGCTACCGGAACCATCACAGTTGCGCCAAGCCCGACGGTGAGTGTTGCACCCGTTACCTTTTGTCCAGGAACAAGCGTCACGCTTAACGCTACAGCAAGTCCAACAGGCGGCACATTTAGCTGGTCCCCGGGTGGGCAAAACACCAGTAGTATCACAGTGAGTCCTGCTGCTACTACTACCTACAACGTAAGTTATACACTTCCTGGGTGCCCAGCAGGAACCGCAACAGGTACAGCAACTTTAGCAAATACATTAGATTGGGCCAATATCCAGTGGCCAGGAACCTCAACAATTTGCGAGGGTCAATCACTCTCTATTTTTGGTCAAGTTTTTGAAAACGGCTTAACCAACCCCGCTGGACAAGCAGCCGGAATAACCGTCTCTTACGGTTTGTCTACTTCAAATACAAATCCTGCTACATGGCCTACAAGCGCTTGGTCTGCCGCTACCTATAACCCTTTCTCTTCTGTCAATCCAAATAACGACGAATACTCTGGCACATTAACAGGTTTAACACCAGGCACTTATTATTATGCTTTTAGTTATACCTATAATGGCTGTACAGTATACGGCGGATTCAATGCAGGAGGCGGTGGATTTTGGGATGGCACCAGTAATGTCAATGGGGTTGTAACAGTCACAGCTAATGCCACTCCTAGCTTTACCCAGGTTGCTGCTTTGTGTTCAGGCGCTACAATATCACCTCTTCCAACAACCTCAAATAATGGTATCACTGGAACTTGGTCGCCAGCGTTAAATAATAATCAAACAACAACTTATACCTTTACTCCTACAGCGGGTTTATGTGCTACTACAGCAACCATGACCATTACAATAAATGCGCTTCCGGTTGCAGGTATAACCAATAACAGCAATACAACTGAGTTAACTTGTGCCCAAACGGCCATTTCATTAACAGCTACCGGAGGCGGTACTTATTCTTGGTCAAACGGAACAACTATTGTCGGAACAAGCGCAAATTTATCTGTAAATGCCCCTGGGATCTATACCGTTACTGTAACCAATGCTTCGGGCTGTACAGCAACATCAAGTCTAAGCATTACCCAAAACATTACTGCTCCTACCGTAGCAATCAGTACCTCAGCAACACAACTCACTTGTGCCACAACTTCTGCTACTTTAACAGCAACAGGTGGTGGTACCTACTCTTGGAGCAACGGCACAACAATCGTCGGAACAAGTGCAAGCCTAACTGTTACGAGCCCGGGCACATATACGGTTACAGTCACAAGTGCAAATGGTTGTACTTCTTCTGTCAATCAAATTATCACCCAAAATATCACCCTGCCAACAGTAGGTATTACAAATTTGAATGCAACTACTGTGCTTACTTGCACAACTACATCCATTGACCTCACCGCCACAGGCGGAACATCCTATTCTTGGAGTAACGGAACAACGAACGTGGGGGCCAATGCAGCACTGAGCATTACCACTCCAGGAACCTACACCGTCACTGCAAGCGGAGCAAACGGCTGTACCAATACATCGAGCATCAGTATTACTGAAAACATTACCTTACCGGTAGTGAATATCAGTTCGTCAAACGGATCTGTTATTAACTGTTCAATTACTTCGATAACCCTCACTGCTACAGGCGGTGGTACTTACGAATGGGAGTCTAATAGCACAATTCTTGGAACAAGCGCGAGTTTAAACGTAAATGCCCAAGGAATTTACAGCGTCAACGTCGTTAGTTCGAACGGATGTTCAAATACGTCTAGCTTCATCATAACAGAAAATACGAATACACCAACTGCAAGTATTACGAGCAACGTGCCTAGCAACACACTAACTTGTACAACTACAAGCATCACTTTATCTGCAAATGGAACCGGCACTTATAGCTGGTCTCAAGGCGCAACTAACCTCGGAAATAATCCAACACTTACGGTCACCACTCCAGGAACATATAATCTTATTGTAACTGGATCTAACGGTTGTACTGCCACTACGAGTATTGTTATTTCCCAAAATACGCAGTTGCCTACAGCCTTAATTACGGCCAATCCACAAACCAATATACTCACTTGCAGCACAACATCCATAGCCCTAACAGCTAGTGGAGGGCTTTCCTATTCTTGGTCGAACGGTACTACTAATCTTGGAAGCAACGCAAGTATCAATGTAAGCGCCCCAGGAATTTATTCGGTAACCGTAACGGGTGCAAATGGTTGTATAGCAAGTGTAAATTCCAACATTACTCAAGATATTGTAGCTCCGAACGTCTCCATTAACAACACAACGAATACAACAACACTCAACTGTACCACAACAAGCATCAATCTAAATGCAACTGGAGGGGTAAGTTATTCTTGGTCTAACGGAACAAGTATCGTTGGAACAAATGCAGCATTAAGTGTGAATAGTCCGGGTGCCTATACAGTAACAGTAACTGGAGCTAATGGATGTACCGCGACAGCAAGTACAACAATTAACCAAACCATTGCAGCGCCTATCGTATCTATAACAAATAATGCAAATACAACAATTCTTACTTGTACTCAAACCAGCATTGACCTCACTGCTACCGGTGGAGGGACCTATTCTTGGTCGAACGGCACTACAATTGTAGGGGCAACTGCCACTTTAAACGTAACAAGCCCAGGTACATATACCGTAACTGTAACAAGTACTAATGGTTGTACAGCAACATCAGCTGTAGTCATTACTCAAAACATTACAGCACCAACAGCGGCAATTACTGCCAACCCCAATACAACCATGTTGTCTTGTACAAACAACGCGCTTTCCTTAACCGCATCCGGCGGTGGAAGCTATTCTTGGACGAACGGGACAAATACTATTGGTACTGGCGCAACAATTAGCATTTCTAATCCAGGTACCTATACGGTCACAGTTACAGGAGCCAACGGTTGTACGGCAACAGCAGCAACAACCATTACACAAAATAACCAAGCGCCAACGGTGAGTATTGCTGCAACAGCCAACGGCGTACTGACCTGTAGCAATACCAGTATTACCTTAACAGGAAGTTCATCTACCGGAACTGGAACAGCAACTTGGTTAAACGGGACCACCGTAATTAGCACTGGCCCTATTTCAGGAACAGGAAACGTCTCCAACCTGGTCGTAAATACACCAGGAACCTATACCTTAAATATTCTTGAAGCCAACGGTTGTTTAGGAACAGCCAACTATACCGTTACTCAAAATATCGCAGTCCCTACTGCAGTGATCACCAACAACACTGCCTCAACTTTACTCACTTGTAGCCAAACAAGTATATCCTTACTTGCTAGTGGTGGTACCACATATTCGTGGTCTAACGGAACTAGTATTGTTGGAACTAACGCAGTATTAAGCCTCACTTCTCCAGGTACCTATACGGTTACAATAACAGGAACAAATGGCTGTATTGATACAGAACAATTGAGTATCACCCAAAATATTACTGCACCAACTTCGGCAATTACCAATAATACAGCAGCAACGCAATTGACTTGCTCACTCACGAGCATCAGTCTTACAGCAACAGGTGGTGGTACCTATTCTTGGTCCAACGGCACTACCATTGTTGGAACCTCCGCAAATTTAACTGTAACTACACCCGGCACCTACACCGTTACCGTAAGCTCCAGCACAAACGGATGTACGAGTACGAGCGCAACTACAATTACCCAAAATATTACGGCGCCTCAAGCAGCCATTTCAAGTGTGCCAAGTCCAGCTGTTTTGACTTGTACGACAACTAGTATTGCACTAACCGCATCTGGAGGAGGTTCGTATTCCTGGATTTCTACAGGAACCAACCTAGGTAGCCAAGCCAATATTTCTGTCACTACTCCTGGCACCTATACCGTGACAGTTACTGGTGCCAACGGCTGTACGAGTACAGTAAACTCAACCGTTACCCAAAATATTGCTGCGCCAACTGCAACCATAACCAATTCGCCAGCTACAAACATTCTTACTTGCAGCACTACAACAATTAACCTCACGGCCAGTGGTGGAACCAGTTATTCGTGGTCTAACGGAACAAGCATTGTGGGCACTGCAGCAACATTAGCAGTTACTCAGCCAGGCATTTATACCGTTACTGTAACCGCTGCCAATGGTTGTACGTCTACGGCGAACAGTACAATTACCCAGAACATCACTACACCTGTGGCTGGTATATTCAATGCCTCTAATGCAACTGTTCTTACCTGTTCACAAACGAGCATATCAGTGAACGCCAATGGCGGCAGTACTTATTCTTGGTCCAACGGAACGAGTGTGTTAGGAACTGCGGCTGCATTAACTATTACCACACCTGGTTCCTACACCGTAACCGCTACAGCTGCAAATGGTTGTACCGATACAGAACAGATTGTGATTACCCAAAATATTTCAGCTCCAACCGCCACTATAACAAATGGCGCTACAACAACCATTTTAGATTGTAATACCACCAATATTACATTAACAGCAGGCGGTGGTGTTTCCTATTCTTGGTCTAACGGTACGGCCAACCTAGGAACTACTGCTGCAGTGCAAGTGACTACCGCAGGGACCTACACAGTGACTACAACAGCGGCAAACGGCTGTACAGATACAGAGTCAATTACAATAACTAGTCAAGCAAACACCAACCCTACTTTTACACAAATTGCCGCGGTATGTACAGGTGGAGCCATTAACTTGCCTTCAACATCTAACAATGGTGTGAACGGAAGTTGGAGCCCGGCGCCAAACCTAAATGCTACAACTACATATACATTTACCCCAAATACCGGACTATGCGCCAACACGGCTACCATGACTGTAACGGTCAATCCGTATCCAAGTATTACAGCAGTAAACGATACCATTTGTGCAGGAAGTACAGCTACTATAACCACACAAATCAATCTTATAGGCGGGACCTACACTTGGGTTGGTAACGCAAACACACTTGCCAATTTGAGCGTTACTCCGGCCAATACCAATTCATATGCTGTTATTTACAACCTAGCCGGATGTACAGATACAGCATTTGCGCAAGTCATCGTAAATCCGGTGCCTGTTGTTCAAGTTCAAAATGCAACTATTTGTGCTGGACAAACTGGTATTTTAATTGCCAGTGCCAACTTGCCTAACGGTCAATTCCTATGGGCCAACGGTAGCACGAATGACACCATCTCCTTAAACCCACTATCTACAACTTCTCAAAGTGTTACCTATACATTAGCAGGTTGTACCTCTATCCCTGTAAGCGCCACCTTAACGGTGAATCCTGTTCCGAGCATCACCATGAACAACCAAACAATTTGCTTCGGTGATCCAGTTACGATGCAAGCTGTTGCGAATCCTGCCGGCATATACTACTGGGGTCCTAATGCAGTGCAAGGTATTGCAAGCAATACTTTTACACCTGCACAAGATTCAACAATTACTGTATTTAATGTACTCAATGGTTGTTCTTCAGACACTATTCAAGCAACTGTTACCGTATTGCCTTTGCCTATCAGTACGTTTAGTGCTGATATTTTGCAAGGTTGTGTGCCGTTAAGTGTCAATTTCAGCGCTGATGTAAGTAACAATACCTCTTACACTTGGCAAACAAGCAATCAATTGAATGCCACAGGAGCACAAGCCAATCTTGAATTTGACATGAACGGTTCATTTTCTGTTTCGCTTACTGCAACTTTGAATGGCTGTACTAGTACAACAACTATTTCAAATATGATTGCCGTAGACAATTACCCAATCGCCGCATTTGAACCTTCTTCGCAAGTTTTCACGGAACCTAATCAGTCCCTTTCCTTTTGGAATAGTTCTGTCGGAGCCACAAGTTATGTTTGGAACTTTGGAGATGGTGGCTCATCTAATGACGAAGCACCAACGCATCTATTCGTAGTTGAAAATGAAGGGACAACTGTTGTACTCTACGCATACTCCAATCTTGGTTGTGTAGACACCGCAGCATTCTTCATAGGCTTTGATCCAGGTTTGGTATATTACATTCCAAACTCATTTACTCCTGACGGAGACCAATTCAATCAAACCTTCCTGCCTATTTTTACATCGGGTATCGATCCATACAACTACCAATTGCTCATTTACAACCGTTGGGGAGAAGTGATTTTTGAATCATTAAACCCAGAATTTGGTTGGGATGGAACTTTTGGTATGCAAGGCAACCCAGCCCAAAATGGAACGTATACTTATTTGATTACTATAAAAGTACCGTCTATAGACAAACGTCAAACCATCAAAGGTCACGTTAATTTGATAAGATAAATGAAAAAACTACTATCCTTAGTCATCCTATACTTCAGTTTTCTAGGATTTACCTTTGCTCAAGGTACTCCCATAAGTGTTGGTACGCAAACCACTACTTTCACAAGCATGATCAGGGGCTATCACTTTACGGCACCCACAAGTTTTACAATATGTGGTTTGTATATCCCACCCGATGCGAACCCAACCGGAACACAAACCATTCGCGTTGTGCGTTTTACAGCTGGCCCACCGCCTGCGTTTGCCGGTACCACCAACAATTTTATTCAATTATTCACCATTTCAAATGCGCCTGCAACACAAGTTATTGCTTGTAATATTCCTGTAGCTGCTGGCGAAATTATCGGTGTATATGGCGCTAGAGGTGCCAATTGCGTCAATAGTTATGGCCCTGCCAACTTTGTAACGAGCATTAACGGTTTCAATACTACGCTTCAACGAAGTGGTATGCAGTCTTGCCCTGCAGGTACTGGCGCTCCTATGGCCAATATCTGGTCAGAGGTGAATTACAACATTGGACGCATTTCCATGTACATCAACTGCTGCCAAACACCAACCTTAACTGCGTCAAATACAAGCCCTATCTGTAGCGGGCAAGCGCTCAACTTTGGAGCTGTTCCTAACCCAACTGGCAACAACTATACCTGGTCTTGGGCAGGGCCAAACAACTTTACATCTACGCAACAAAACCCCACAATTGCAAGCCCAACTTTATTGGCAGCAGGAACCTATACTGTTACACTTACTGTTCCGAACTGTGGAACGGTCAATGCAACAACTACCGTAACTGTCAATCCAGGCCCGACAGTAACTGCCAGCCCAATTACGATTTGTTCAGGAGCAAGCGGTACTCTAACGGCCAGCTCAGCTGTTGCGGGCGGTACCTATAGTTGGTCCTTGAACGGAACCCCATTAGGCACAGGTTCTAGTTTGACCGTTTCACCCACAACAACAACAACCTATACCGTTGATTACACGGCAGCAGGGTGCACAGGCACAAGCAACGTAACTGTTACAGTTGAACCAACACCACAACCTACCGTTACCACAGACTCCGTTTGTGTGGGTTCTAACGGAACACTTTTTGTCAATAATGTAAGTGCCGGCGGAACCTATCTCTGGAGCAATGGTTCTACAACAGCTAGTCTTGTTGCGGCTCCAACAGCAACAACCAATTACAGCGTTGTATTTACAAGTTCAAATGGCTGTGTGAGCCCAAGTGTAAGCGGTACAATCGTTGTTAAACCTTATCCAGTCATTACCACCGCCAACGACACTATCTGTGTAGGTAGTTCTACTACGCTCAACACTAACGTAGATATTTCTGGCGGAACCTACACTTGGTCACCATTGGCAGCAACAAGTGCTAGCATTACCGTGAGCCCAGCAGCCACCACAACCTACACTGTCATTTACAACCTCAATGGTTGCCAAGACACCACCACCACTACAGTATTGGTGAATCCAATTCCTGTCGTGCAAACGAGCAATGCCGTCATGTGTTTTGGTGATGTCATTAACCTTATTGCTACGGCTAATTTGCCAGGCGGTGCCTATTTGTGGTCTACAACAGAAACCAACGACACCATCTCTATTAGTCCGGCAACAAACGCAAATTACACGGTTACTTATACCTTAAACAACTGTACAAGCCCGGCAGCTACTGCGCAAGTAACTGTAAACCCTATTCCGGTTGTAACACTGACTAGCGCAACAATTTGTGAAGCTGATCCAGTTACCCTCACCGCAACGCCCGACTTAATTGGAGGTAGTTACGCTTGGGGGCCAAACAGCGTTGTAGGCGGAGCCAACCAAACCTTTACGCCACTTCAAGATACCACCTTGACAGTTCTGTACACGCTCAACAATTGCCCAAGCTTACCTGCAACAGGCACCGTAACCGTTCACCCACTCCCAATTGTAACGTTTAGCGCCACACCAATAGAAGGTTGTGCTCCGCTTGCCGTTAACTTTACTGCTGACGACGCCACAAACGCCACCTACAGTTGGTCTACGAGTAATGGGCTTTCTGCATCCGGCAACGCGCCAACAATAGTGTTTGGAAACGGCGGCACCTTCGATGTGAGTTTGGCGGCAACAACCTCTTTTGGTTGCTACGACACACACACCGAACTGGCCTATATTTACGTAGAAGACCTCCCTGTAGCCGATTTTGAATCGCCTATTAGTGTCTTTACTCAAGAAGCGCAATACGTAATGTTCTCTAACCTTTCACTAGGTGCTACCAACTACGTTTGGGATTTTGGAGACGGGCAATTTGCCTACGACTTCGAGCCATCACATGTGTTCCAAAACACCACTGAGGGCTACACCATCACACTCACTGCTCTTACCGACCTACAGTGTGCCGATGTCACCTCAATTAGCATTGGTTATCAGTACAACGAAATACTCTACATCCCGAATAGCTTTACACCAGACGGCGACCAAAACAACCAAGTATTTTGCCCTGTATTCTATTCAGGCTATGATGCGCAGAACTATGAATTCACGGTTTATAACCGTTGGGGCGAAGTGATTTTTGAAAGCCGCAACGCATTAGTGGGTTGGGATGGCACTTACGGCCCTGATGCTTATGAAGCGCCAGCCGGAATGTATACTTACCGTATTCTATACAAAAACCCTGATTTAGACGAACGCAAAGTCATTACAGGCCACGTCAATTTACTGCGCTAGTTTAGAGAAAATCCTATCTTTGGGCCTGACCTACTCAGGCGCATGAAGGAACGCAGTTTTTATTCCAATTTATTTTTTTCGTTGGGCTTGAACCTCTTGGTGAAGCCCTTGGCCATCTTTGCAATTGATATGGCCGTACAAAATATTGTAGGGCAGCAATACGGAATTTACTTCGCTTTTTTCAATTTTAGCTTGATCATCTCCATCGTTTTTGATTTAGGTGTCAATAATTATAGCACAAGGCTAAGCGCTCAAAATTTGCCTGAAGCCAAAAAATTGTTTTCAACTATCCTTGGTCTACGCCTTTTAATAATGCTCGTTTATCTAGCTGGAATTGGCCTTCTCAAAGTTTTTGTTACACTCAGCTGGACAGAATATAGGCTGATACTTTTTCTTGGACTGAACCAATTTTTAATTGCCAATATCTCCTTTTTTCGGAGTTATTTTGCCGGATTACAACGCTTCCGCCTAGATGCTTTTTTGAGCATACTCGATCGACTTTTGCTCATTTTATCAATGGGCTACATTATATATATTTCTCCGGACGGATTTAAACTTATCGATATTGAAACCTATAGTATGTTTCAATTTGGATGCTACGCAATGAGTTTTCTATTTGCTGGTGGTTTGGCATGGTATCTACTCAAGCCCCAATTGGAATGGCCTCGCCTAAATGCCATTTTACCGATCGTTAAAAAATCATTTCCTTTTGCGCTGCTCATCGTACTGATGACGTTTTATACCCGAATAGACGCGCTTTTAGTCCTTCACTTTTCTGTCAATAACGGCACGCAAGAAGCTGCATATTATGCACAAGCTTATCGCTTAATTGATGCACTTTATATGTTTGCAATGGTTTTTGCTGGGCTCCTCTTTCCGATGTTTGCCAAAATGCTCAAAGAAAATCCACAAGCAATTGGCGCATTGGTAAGCCAAGCTAGTAAACTACTTCTTGGGTCGAGTTTAGCGTTTATTGTCTTTAGCCTATTGCGTGGTGGTCTTTTGCTTGATGAAATTTATAGCGCTACATCTGTAGATAGCGGTGGTATATTGTTTCTATTGAGCATCGCCTTTTTTGGAATGGCATCAAACCTTATTTATGGCTCTTTACTCACAGCAAATGGATCATTAAAGGTGTTGAATACCATTTCATTTGTTGGTTTATTAGTGAATATAAGTCTGAATTTGATTTTGATTCCTAAAGTACTCAATGGCGGAGCAGTTATTGCAGCAGGGGTAGCAGCACTCACGCAAATTCTTGTGGCCTTGGCGCAAGCAATTTACTGTAAACGCTTATTTGATTTGCCCATTGTTGCACGCCATTTTTATAGATATCCCTTGCTCATTTTTACCTTGGTAATTTGGTTTGTTGTTGTTGATTGGTCTCCAATAGGTTATATATATGGTAACTGGATCCTATTATTTGATTTTTTCGCAACACTATTCTTGCTTTTGGCTTTTAAATTCATAGATGTCAAGGAACTGATTTCACTTGTTCAAAAACGCAGTAAAACGCAATAAATATGGATTTTTAGAGTTATTGTCATAGCTTTGAAAAAAATTAGCGCCCGCAAGTAAGACCTATGGAAAACAACAACCTCTCAGACCAACGCAACGCCTTATTAATTTTTCTTTGGAATCAACGCAAAGCTTTGATACTATTCACAAGCGCGGCCGCTGTCATTTCCATTATTGTCGCTTTTCTGATTACTCCTTTATATCTATCGACTGCTATTGTATTTCCTGCAGCATCGAGTAATGTATCCTTCTCTGAACAACGAAATGTAAAAGCAGCAGCAATGGACTTCGGAGAAGAAGAACAAGCCGAACAACTTGTGCAAATTTTATCCTCTTCGCGCATTAGGGATCGCATTGTCCAGAAATACGACCTCATGCACGATTACGAGATTTCAAAAACTGATCCCAACAAATATTACAAGCTCAACAAAGCCTACAACGAACATTTCACTTTTGGCCGTACGCGTTATGGCTCTATTCAAATCGATGTACTCGACGAAAACCCAAAACAAGCCGCTGCCATGGCTAACGATATCGTAGATCTCATCGATACCATCAAAAACGAAATGATCCGCGAACGTACCATTCCAGCATTTCAAATCAATTTGCGCAAAAAACAACAAATGGAAAAAGAGCGCGATTCTATCCTCACCCGTTTAGAAGACCTCGCAGCATTGGGTGTTTTGCCAAACGATACACGCGCCACGCTTTATCAAGCTTTAGTTGATGCCAAAAATCCACAAGAAAAAGAAGAACTTCGTAAAAAAATTGAAGCCAACAGCAAGTATGGCTCCGTTTACGACGGTTTGGAATACCAACGCAACGAAAAAATCGTCAAAATTGAGGATTTTAAAGTGTCTTACGAACAAGCTGAATCCGATGCAAATGCCAATTTCAATCACAAATTTGTAGTGGAAAGAGCAGTTGTTGCAGACCGCAAAGAAAAACCAAAACGCATGATTATTGTGTTGGTAGCTACTGTCGGTGGCTTCCTATTTGGCTTGTTTTTCTTGCTGATCAGACAACGCATCAAAGAACTTCAGCAGAACGCCGCATAAGGTTCAAATGACCGACCCTACTGTTTATTCTCTAATTCCAGTTGGCTTATTGGCCATCTATTACGCTATTTTTCAGACCGAGAAGTTATTTTTGAGCTTGGCCTTTCTGACGCCTTTATCTTTCAATATCGAAGAATACACCAGTAGCTTTGGATTGTTTGTCCCGACCGAACCATTGCTTTTTGGGCTCATGATCTTCTTGAGCGCCATTCAAATCAAAAAAGCCTTCCTGCCCCAGTATATTTGGCGCAGTCCACTCATTTGGGCCATTATCATTTATATTCTTTGGATGCTGCTTTCAGCTCTTACGAGTAGCCATCCAATAGTGTCATTTAAATTTATTCTCGCCAGACTTTGGTTTATTGTACCTATCCTGTTTTTTGGCACCTACTTCTTTCAAAAACGCAGCAACCGCATTGCCTTTATTTGGCTATTTATTGTGGCAACTGTTATAGTGATCATTTACACACTCATCCATCATTCCTTTTACGGTTTTGGCGAAAAAGAAGGGCACTGGGTGATGTCACCATTCTTCAAAGACCACACCATTTACGGCGCAATTGTGGCGCTCATTCTACCCCTCGCCGTCGGGCTTTATTTCTATAAAAAACACAATCCGTTGGTGCAAATGACGCTCATTAGTCTTATAGTCATTATTCTGATTGGGCTTGTGCTGTCCTATACCCGCGCTGCTTGGCTTAGTGTATTGGGAAGTGTTGGTATCGCTGTTGTGCTCTACTACAAAATTTCTTGGAAACCTATTGCTGTATTAGCTGGTCTTGGCCTGGTCATAGTGCTGATCCGCTGGGATCAGATCCAAATGGAACTCGAGCGCAATAAGTACGAACACACTACAGAAGCCTTCGATGAACGCTTGCAAAGCGCCGCTAATATTTCTACAGATGCCTCGAACCTCGAGCGCATCAACCGCTGGAGTTGTGCAATTGCTATGTTTAAGGAGCGCCCTATCATGGGTTATGGACCAGGCACCTACGCTTTTGAGTACGCCCCTTTTCAACGGCCCGAAAACCTTACGATCATATCGACCAACTTTGGCGACATGGGCAATGCCCACAGTGAATATTTAGGTGCTTTAGCCGAGACCGGATTGATAGGTATGCTCAGCTTAATTGGGGTTGTTGCAGCTATTTTCTTTACTGGTATCACACTGTATCATCGTTTACCTAAAGAAAATAAAGAAGACCGAATTATTGTATTAAGTACTATAATGGCACTCAGTACTTATTTTATTCATGCCTTTTTGAATAATTATCTAGACACCGATAAAGCGGCTGTTCCCATCTGGGGTATTTGCGCTATGTGGTTGGTTTACGAAAGCGAGCTGAGCCTTAGCGGCCAATCCAAAGCGAAGGGTTGAGCGTAACGGGGTTTACGCCAACTACCTGATGCACTTCAAAGTGACACACCGATACACCTCCATCATTTAATAAGGTTCCAATGGCTTGTTTGGTAGAAACTTTAGCACCAACACCCACGAAGGTCTCGGCTAAGTTGCCATAAACGGTACGATACGCACCATGCTTGATGATCACTACTTTGCCGGCGCCAGGCACCGAAAAAACTGTTGTGACCTCACCCTCGAAGACCGCACGAACCTTAGAACCTTTGTTGCAAGTGATGTCTATACCGTTGTTGTTCCATTCTACGCCACTTAAGGTAGGGTGGTAATTGCGGCCGAATCTTTCGGTCACACTTCCATTATCGACTGGTGAAGGCAAGCGCCCGCGGTTGGATTCAAAACTCTTGCCAATAGCCGCTCCTTCAGTAGAAATTGGTGTTGCCACAACTTTAGGGGCCGCTGTTGTAGTGGTCGTTTTAGGCGCAGCAGCTGTGGTGGTAGTTGTACTCGTGGTGGTTTTGGTAGTGGTTTTTGGAGCAGGTTTAGGTGCTGCTTTAGCGATTTCAGCTAAACGCGCCGCCTCGCGTGCCTGTTCTTTGGCGATATCCGCCCTAATTGCGGCATCAATTTGTTTTTTGAGCTGTAATTTTTTGCGCTCGTCTTCTTTGAGCTGCGCAACTAGCGCCTGTTCTTCTTTCTTGAACTTTTGATAAGACTTCTCTTTTTTAGTTTTGTCTTTCTCAATGAGTTGGCGTTCTTGTTGCTTTTCAACTAACGCCTGTTGCTTGATTTGCTTTTCAGAGTCAATTTGATTGATTTCTTTAAAGATCAGCTGTTGGTGTTGTTGGATAAGTGCTGCTTGCTTGCGCTGGACGGCGGCTACTTTTTTGAGGTAACGGTTGCGGCGCAGGGCTTCGTTGTAGTCAGATGAAGCCAAAAGGTACATCACTTTATTGTAGTTTCCGCGGTGTTTGTAGGCGTACAAAAACATTTTACGGTATTGCTGCTTGAGTTGAGATAGCTTGGTGCGCAAACGCTTGATTTCGATTTTTTTCTGAACGATTTTCATTTCGGCACTTCGAACTTGGTTGTCGAATAGATTGACCAAAGCTTCGCGGCTACGGATTTGATTTTCGATCAGGCGAATTTCATTGAGCGAGGCCTGACTATTGTTCTTGACCTTATTCAATAATTTTTTGGTGTTAGAGATGCGTTTCTCTAATTTTTGCTGTTCGCGCTTGAGCTGATTTTGATCTTGTTGTGCGTAGGCCTGTAGCGCCAAACACAAAAGCAAAAGGAGTCTAATCACATTTTTCATAGCTTTCTGGTATGACGATGATTAATTCTTGGGGTTCATTGACTTCTACGCGTTCATAGTTTAAAGTAAGCAACAACGCTTTTTTAGGTGTTCGGATATTGATCTCTACTTTTGCCGGTAAATCAAAGCCGTCCAATACTTGCCTTTCCAAATACACAACACTTACCTCTGTGGCGTCCTCCAAGCTCCAGATGCGCGTTTGCTTGAGGGCTTTTGCGTCGTTTGTAAGATGGTACTGGATCATGAGGTCATCTTTTTGTTTGCGATCTGGTTTTTTGCGGTCGCG
>JBIIZI010000034.1:0-15274 GCA_044346375.1 Crocinitomicaceae bacterium
CCTGCCTCTTCTTCTCAATCTGTTGCAGAACTCGTTATGGGGCAACTTTTCTCGATTTCCCGATTTTTGAACGACTCCTTCAAAAACATCGAGACCGGCGATTTCTCTACCCTCAAAAAGAATTATGCCAAAGGCGTTGAGCTCAGAGGCAAAACACTCGGCATCATTGGCTTTGGACGCATCGGCCAAAGTTTGGCGGCCTACGCTTTGGGTGTAGGCATGAAAGTGATTGCCATTGAACGCAAAGCGCGCATTCAGCCAATAACACTTAAAATTGCGGGTCAAACTTTAGAAGTTCCTGTAAAGGTAGTAGGCGATCTTTTAGAAGTCATCGATCAACTAGATTACATTTCTATCCACGTGCCAAAGCAAGAAAACGGCGCGGCAGTTATTGGCGAGGCAGAATTCAAGCACATGAAAAAAGGAGTGCGTTTGGTCAATACCGCACGAGGTGGCGTTATTGAAGAAAATGCTTTGCTAGAAGCTCTAGAAAATGGCACCGTTGCTACTGCAGCACTAGATGTTTATGAAAACGAACCCAACCCATTAAATGCATTAATTGCGCATCCGCGCATTGCATGCACCCCGCACATCGGTGCAGCAACTTTAGAAGCCCAAGACCGCATCGGCGAAGAACTCGCCGAACTGATCATCGCATTTGCTAAGGAGCAGAAAGCCTAAGCTTTCTGCTCTTGTAGCGCTAAATGTTATGCTTCTTCAATAATTTCAATGCGGTCAATGCTGTCGCCTTCGCGAATGGCATCAATGACATCTAAGCCTTCAACAACCTTACCAAATACGGTATGAACGCCATCTAGGTGCGAAGTTTGCGTGCGCGAATGACACACAAAAAACTGTGACCCTCCTGTATTGCGTCCGGCGTGTGCCATAGACAACACACCGCGGTCGTGGTACTGATTGCCACCTGTGAGCTCACAGTCAATAGCATAACCTGGGCCACCAGTACCTGGTCTGCCAGCAGCGCCTTCGCGTGTATTTGGACAACCGCCTTGGATTACAAAATTAGGAATCACGCGGTGCCATTGAAGACCACTGTAATAGCCTTCTTTAGCCAATTTGACAAAATTTGCTACGGTGTTTGGCGCATCTTCGGCAAAAAATTGCACATGCATGTCGCCTTTGTTGGTGGAAATGATTGCTTTCATATTTGTTTTTTACTGCAAAATTACAGCTATTTTAGGTTTAATTTTGTTGAAAACTACGTTGATAAAGCACTTTTCTGTTGGGTTGGAACAGATGAACCGAATGTTAAATTTGTAATGAAGCAAATTCCAAATCGAAATGTTTAGCTCCTTCACCAAGAAAAAATTATCTGACAACCAAGTTGCCAACGTGTTTATCAATGGTATTTTTGATAGCGTTGACAACGGCTTTGCCGAAGTTGCCGAGATGATCAACGAAGACAGCGCTTTTGTCACAAGACCCAATATCGCTACCTCAGATTCAGGTCAATTTGGACTGATCGTCATTGTTGGCAATTTATCGTTTCTAGAAAGCACTTTCGAACCAGATCAAGCTGAAAGAGTTGAGCAACTGATTTTTCAAAAATTAGCGCGCATCTACGACATGAGTGTTGGCGACTTCCAAAACATGATCCGCGAATACCAAAGCTTTATCATGCGCGTGAATCATCCGTCTAAAAACTGGATTTACGGGATGTCTAAAGCGGTTTTCCACAAATATGGTTTATACGAATTCCAAGACGACTACTTTAAGCGGATGCAAGCACCCAATCCACTTTTCTTAAAGCGCATGGATGAAGTCATGACTAACTTTGTTTGGAATTGGGATGCCTTCTTTAAAAAGTTCCGCATTTAATTACTGAGGTTCTACAACCAAAAGCTCCTCGTGGGCATGTATTGGTTTTCTAAAGACTATCTTTCCGTCGAACATATCCATAACCACATTTTGGGTTTTGTCTACTTTTTGCGCCAAAATTGCTTTGGACAACTCATTGAGCACTTGTTTTTGAATCACGCGCTTTACAGGACGCGCTCCAAAGAATGGGTCATAGCCTAAGGTTAAGATGTGCTCAAAGGCATCTGGCGTGACCACCAAATGGATGTCTGAAAGTTGGAGCTTGAGCTTGAGCTCATGGAGTTGCATTTCTACAATTTGTGCCACTTCTTTTTTAGTGAGCGGCAAAAACAAAATGCTTTCATCAATGCGGTTCAAGAATTCTGGCCGGATGGTTTGGCGCAGTAATTCGAGTACCTCCACCCTTGTTGCTTCAGCTACTTCGGGATATGCCGCTTCTTTGGCCTTTTCGAAACGCTCGTGAATGAGTTGCGACCCTAAATTAGAAGTCATGATGATGAGCGTATTTTTAAAATTCACCAAACGGCCTTTGTTGTCGGTGAGCCTGCCGTCGTCGAGTACTTGAAGCAAGATATTGAAGACGTCCGGATGCGCTTTTTCGATTTCATCTAGCAAGATGATCGAGTATGGCTTTCTGCGGACGGCTTCCGTGAGCTGCCCCCCTTCTTCGTAGCCAACATAACCTGGAGGCGCGCCAACGAGTCGGCTTACCGCATGCTTTTCTTGATATTCACTCATGTCTATGCGTGTCATGGCTTGCTCGTCGTTGAATAAATAGGCTGCGAGCGCTTTAGCTAACTCCGTTTTACCCACACCTGTTGTACCTAAGAAGATAAACGAACCAATTGGACGCTTGGCATCTTGCAAGCCTGCTCTGCTGCGCCTGATGGCATCGGAAAGCGCTGTAATGGCTTCTTCTTGCCCCACCACACGCTTATGGAGTTCTTCTTCGAGGCGCAGTAGCTTGCCTAGCTCACTTTCAAGCATTTTGCCCACCGGAATACCTGTCCATTTCGAAACAACCTCTGCAATTTCAGCAACATCGACAACTTCCTTGATGAGTTTTACTTGTGTCTCAAGTAGTTGTTGCTTCTCTTTCATTTGGTCTAGTGCAGCCTCTGCCTCTTTGATTTTACCATAGCGCAACTCCGCTACCCTAGCGTAATCGCCCATGCGTTCTGCTGCATCGGCTTCAAATTTGAGGGCTTCGATTTCTTCTTTGGCGCGCTGAATGCCTTCAATGAGGTCTTTTTCAGCTTGCCAACGGCTTTGTAAACTCATGCGTTGTTCTTGCAACTTGAAAAGCTCGTCTTCGACTAGTTGCAAACGCTTTTGGTCGTTTTCGCGCAAAATGGCGGCTTTCTCTATCTCTAGCTGCATGATTTTACGTTCAACCTCGTCGAGTTCTTCTGGCTTTGAATTGATTTCCATGCGGAGTTTGGCCGCAGCTTCATCTATTAAATCAATGGCTTTATCTGGCAGATGGCGATCGGTAATATAGCGCTGAGAAAGCTCAACAGCTGAAATAATAGCCGCATCTTTGATGAGTACTTTGTGGTGATTTTCGTATTTGTCCTTGATGCCGCGCAAAATAGAAATGGCGTCTTCGGTACTTGGTTCGTCGATGAGCACCGTCTGAAAACGTCGCACCAGCGCTTTGTCTTTTTCGAAATACTTTTGGTATTCGTTTAAAGTGGTTGCTCCTACCGCTCGCAGCTCTCCACGAGCCAAAGCTGGCTTTAAAATATTCGCTGCATCCATTGCGCCTTCTCCGCCTCCGGCTCCTACTAATGTATGGATTTCATCGATGAATAAAATGATTTCACCCTCTGCAGCAATAACTTCCTTAACCACTGCCTTAAGACGCTCTTCGAATTCTCCTTTGTATTTGGCTCCTGCAACCAAAGATCCCATATCTAGGGAATAAACTGTTTTGGTTTTGAGGTTCTCGGGTACGTCGCCAGCAATAATGCGGTGAGCCAAACCCTCGGCAATGGCCGTTTTACCCACGCCAGGCTCTCCAATAAGGATGGGGTTATTTTTGGTGCGGCGCGTTAAGATTTGTAAAACGCGTCTGATTTCGTCGTCGCGGCCTATAACGGGATCTAGCTTGCCTTCTTCGGCGAGTTTGTTGAGGTTTTTGGCGTACTTTTCTAATGATTGATAAGTGGCGTCCTGATTGGAGTCATTGACATTGGCGCCGTTTCTAAGTTCCATAATTTGTGTTTTGAGTGTTGCACTTTTTAAGTGTAGGTCTTTTAAATAGCGAGCCGCCGCATCCTTGCCTTCGAGCAGCGCCAAAAACAGCACTTCTATGGCTACAAAACGGTCCTTGAGCTCAACTTGGATTTGGAGTGCACGTTGCAAGAGCGCTTGAAAATCAGCACTGGCAAAAGGTTGAGTAGCACCGGTCACTTTTGGGTAGGATGCCACTATAGCACTAGCACCTTTTTGTACTTCATGGAGTTGCAATTGGTTCTTTTTGAGTAAAAAACCTATTACATCTGGATCATGTTCTAATAGCGCGAGGAGCAGGTGCCCGGGTTCTAGCGCTTGTTGGCTATTGGCGAGTGCCAAAGACTGGCTCTTTTGAAGTATTTCTTGTGCGCGGTGGGTAAATTTTTCAAAATCCATTGCTAATTGGTTTGTTTGGAACACACCGCTCAAATGCTACACCAGCCCAAAAATTCAGACATAACTTCCGATTTTTGAGCGTTTAACCTGACAAAACAACCGATTTTACGTGGATTTACAGAATTCTCACCTGTCAATGTAACCATTCTTTTGCACTTTGCGTTAAGCAAGGCAACTCATGATTTATCCGGGCAACGGACAAAAAGGTATTCTTGCTCAAATGCCACATGGGGCATGCAAGAATTGTTTGTTGTTTGTTTGAAAGTCTCGCTACGGCGGGACTTTCTTTTTTTTAGTTGTGGTGGTTCAATAGTTACTCTACGCAGTTCATGATATCTTCAAACCAACGCACTTTTTCTTTATCCTTCATGGCCTCGCCTTTTTGAGCGCAAGCAGCCATGATTTCTTCATCTTGATCAGCGATTGGTTTAGAAAGTTCTTGACCGCAAGTACAGGCATCTGGATCAGCAGAGGTGCAACTTGAAAAAACAACAAGCATAATGGAAAGGAAGATCGGTAGTTTCATGGGTTAAAGTTAAACATTTCATTTGCTTTTTGTATTTTCGTTGCCATGCTCAGAACAATGCTTTCTTTCTTGATGGTCTTTGCTTTCAGTGCAACTAGTTTTGCGCATGAATTTTACTTTGCCTATGCCGAGCTCACCTACAACGAACTTCAGCAGCGTTTTGAAGGCACCATTATCTTTACAACCCACGACCTCGAACGCGCAATAGAGCCAAAAGGCACCCTCATCGGTAAATTTGAAAAACTAGATGAAACATCAACAGAGTTAAAGCTTATTGAGCATTATATCAATCAACATTTCCAGATCAATTACGGCTGCGCCCTCGATTCGAATGCCACAGATGCAATTTGCAAGAGTCAATTTACGCTTGAAGGCATTGTAACACAACTCAACGGAACCATTGAATGCTATATTTCTTCAACCGCTGGTGCGCTTTACAATCCAGTACAATTTAAATTTGATGCGCTCATGGAGCGTTACACGAACCAACAGAACAAGCTCACCTTTATTTATCGAAATCAAAAAGAGACCCTTAACTTCTTGCTTTACGATCAACAAAAATATTTTACCCTCAAACCATGAAAAAATTAGCCCTTGCTTTTTTAACCCTTGCTAGTGGTGCAATGGTGGCCCAAACGAAATTTGCCCAGCTAGACCAACTGCTACCAACGGCAAATAGCTACCGCGCTGCGTCAGGTGCGCCAGGCCATGCCTATTACCAACAAAAGGCCGATTACAAAATGACACTTGTACTCGACGACAGCAAACAGCGTCTGGACGGCACCGAAACCATCACCTACACCAATAACTCGCCAGATCCTTTGGCTTATTTGTGGTTGCAACTCGACCAAAACATCTATGACCAAAATGCAGAAAGCAAACTCATTGAGGTGGAGAAGATGGAAAACTTTAAAAGTGTTTCGGATTTGCGCAAGCGCGACTTCTATTACGATGGCGGTTTCAAAATTGAAAAGATCACCAACATGAGTGGCCAACCAATGGCCTACTTCATCAACAAAACCATGATGCGTATCGATTTAGTAAAGCCACTAATGCCTGGGCAAAACATATCGTTTCAAATCAAGTGGTGGTACAACGTCAATGACCGCATGCAAGTGGGTGGCCGCTCTGGCTACGAATATTTTGAAGCGGATCAAAACTACCTCTATACCATAGCGCAGTTTTTTCCGCGCATGTGCGTTTACAACGACGTTACAGGCTGGCAGAACAAACAATTCTTAGGCCGAGGCGAATTCACGCTCCCTTTTGGCGACTACGAAGTAAGTATTACCGTACCCGCAGACCACATCGTTGCAGCAACTGGCGAATGTCAAAACTATGCGAGCATCCTTAGCCCTGAGCAACGCAAGCGCTACGAAGTGGCAAAAAAATCCGACACACCAGTCGTGATCGTCACGCAAGCCGAGGCAGAAGCTGCTGAAAAAGCCAAAGTCCAAAAAACAAAAACCTGGATTTACAAAGCCACAAATGTCCGCGACTTCGCGTTTGCTACATCCCGCAAATTCATTTGGGATGCTCAAAAGCAAACGGTAGGTGGCAAAGACATCCTTTGTATGAGTTACTATCCGAAAGAGGGCAATCCGTTGTGGGAACGCTATTCAACTAAACTCGTAGCGCACACAATTAAAACCTATTCCAAATACACCGTCAATTACATGTACCCTGTTGCCATTTCTGTTCACTCCAAATGGATTGGCATGGAATATCCCATGATTTGCTTCAACGGCGGCCGTCCTGAACCAGACGGCACCTATTCTGAAGGAGAAAAATACGGGATGTGGGGCGTAATTATCCACGAAGTAGGCCACAACTTCTTCCCAATGATCATCAATTCTGATGAGCGCCAATGGACCTGGATGGACGAAGGCCTCAATACCTTTGTTCAATACCTGACCGAACAAGAATGGGAACGCGACTACCCTAGCCGCCGCGGCCCTGCCTACATGATCGCCGACTACATGCGTGGCGACCTCAGTGGCATTTCGCCCATCATGACCAACTCAGAGTCCATCAAGCAATTTGGCAACAACGCCTATGGCAAGCCCGCAACTGCACTCAATATTCTGCGCGAAACCGTAATGGGCCGAGAACTCTTCGACTACGCTTTCAAAACCTATTGCGAACGTTGGGCTTTAAAACACCCTACTCCTGCCGATTTTTTCCGCACCATGGAAGACGCCTCTGCGGTAGACCTCGACTGGTTTTGGCGCGGTTGGTTTTACTCTACCGACCACGTCGATATTGCCGTTACCGACGTCAAATGGTTTGAGTTGAATACCCAAAACCCCGAACTTGAGAAAGCATTTTTACAACAAAAAGACGCACAAAAGGATGTTTTCATCGGCGATACGCGCAACAAAACAGCCATTTCTCAAACAGTGAATGAGCGCGATGCACAAATTGACGACTTCTACGCCAAGCGCAATATTTATGCTGTCGATGCAATTGACCGCAAAGATTACCAAACCTTTGTATCCAAAACAAGCGCTGAAGATTTGGCTTATTTAAATGCAGGCAAGCAATTGTACGAACTCACTTTTGAAAACCTCGGAGGCTTAGTAATGCCCCTTATTATTGAAGCTGCATTTGCCGATGGCAGCACCAAAGTGGAGCGCATTCCAGCAGAAATCTGGCGTATAGAAGAATTGAAAGTAAGCAAAGTTTTTGTCTACGACCAACCTGTTGTTTCTTTCCGTCTGGACCCATTCTTAGAAACTGCCGATACCGACCTCGACAACAATACTTGGCCAAGAGTCATGCTTCCGACCCGTTACCAACTCTACAAACAAGAGTCAAAGCGCGAAAATCCAATGCAACGCCAACAGCGTTTGGAGCAAATGCAAGGCGGCAATTAAGATTGCTTCCTTCTGAAGTTAAAGTTTCTGAAAAGAAACCAATTCTTGTCTTGAGCCCGACTTTAAAAGGTAATAATAAGTGCCTGCTTTGAGCATGTTGCTCTCAAAACTAAGTATTTGCTGTCCATCACTTACCTGACCTTCAAAAGACTTTTGGAGCACCTTACCATTTTGATCAATTAAAAAGATCTCAAGGTATTCTTGGCTTGACACAAATTTCAAATGATGCTGACCCAAACTCGGATTCGGGAAAACAAGTGGTTTTTGCTGAGCAACAATTGGTTTTTCAGGAACAGCATTCGTACAGCCTTGTAGGAGGTCGTAGTAAGTGATGTTTTGCTCGAACAAACTTTGGATCACTTGCTGATCTACCTCAAACCAGTCTTTAAGTATGCTGGCATAAATATCTCGAAAGTCAATTTGCATGGTCAAACCCGCTTGATTGCTCACCTGATTCGGGATTTGCGGATTGGCTCCTAATATGCCATTGCTGACACAAGCTCCGAACAATAAAATAGGCGCGGCATCGCCGTGGTCGGTTCCCATGCTGCCGTTGCTGGCAATTTGTCGTCCGAATTCCGAAAAAGTAAAACCTGCAACGCGCTGTTCTAGCCCCAATAATTGAAGGTCATCTTGAAAAGCCCGAACAGCATCAGATATGCGCTTCAATAAGTTCGGATGTACGCCTTCCTTCACGTCATTTTGATCGACTTGTGCGTCATGAGTGTCAAAACCATTCACATTGAGGATATAAACCTTTGTTTTGAGACCTCCTGAAATCATTTGAGCAATATATTTCAATTGAACAGCCAATGGATTAAGCGGATCATACATACCAGACAAGGAATTGCCGGCACTTGCTGCGCTACTGATTTGCTGACCGTATTCATTGGTCTGATTGATCAGTGTAGAAATATATTCAATCTGGCCACCATAATAAGTGCCGTCATTGGTTACTGAGGTTAGTAATAAGTTCGAAGCATTAAAAGGATCCGAAACTGCATGGCTGAAGTTCCCCATAAGACCTTGACATGTTGCAGACACCTCTGAGCCCATTGAAATGGCAAACGGATCGGTGTAATCTACATTTGGATATGCGTCAGGGAAATTTGGATATGCGCTGTCAAAATAGCGGCCTAGCCATCCGCTGGTTTGGTTGATATCCAATGCGCCTGTAGTCCAAATATCCATAGACCTAAAATGAGAACGGTTCGGTTCGGGATAACCCACATTTTGGATTACACTAAGCTTACCTTCATTGAACAGCGTTTGCATCCCGGTCATTTTGGGATGCAGACCAACTTCGGCACTCAAGGGTAGAATTTGATTTTCAGGCACTAAAATATTGGCGCGCTGCACGACCAATTCTGCGTACTGATCTCTCGGAAAAACCATATTGAGACCATCGTTTCCACCGTTCATACGGATCAAAATGAGCACTTTGTCTTCGGCGCTTTTGGGTACTTCAAATAGGTGCTTGGCAATCGCTTGCATCGAAAAGCCATTCTGCACGAAAGGCAAAGAGAGGCTTGCAAGCGCCCCATTTTTAAGGAAAGATCTTCTTTTCATCAGCAAACGTGGAATTGAGGCATTTTAAACATGACATTGAGCACTGCTTGCATGCGCAGCTCCACCGGATTGTAAAAAACAGGATTCGTAGGATCGGCAAGGTACTCGTTATATTGTAGTGTCCATTCGAAATCTGGTAAGCCATTGGTTAAGATACTCTTGATGGCAAGTTTATCGGCGGCGGGAAGATCTTTTGGGAACAACACCAAACAAAGGTCATCGATAACCTGAGGTGCCGATGCCGGGGCGGAGAGGCCATTGAGCAGATCAACAACTTTGATTTTAAATATATTTCCATTGACATTATAAAAGTTAGACGTCAATAAATTGGCGACATCAAAGCGCTTTTTGATGTAGGTTGAATTGATCCAAAGCCTGTAAAATGCAGGGGCCTGGTAATAAGACGTCCATCCTGCAACGCTAGGAGGTGCTGCGTAACTCTGTCCCATTTGATCGGCCAAGCCGTACATTGATAAATAGATTTGATACGTGCTTTGCAAATCAAAATTGGCTGTGGTATTTGAAGTATTGAGCATGGCACACAACGTTTCAAGGGGTGAGCGAATAATAGCACCCCGCACACTGCTATCATAGAAATGTGCGCTTGTGAAAAGCTCCGTCAGTACTGGTGTAATTTCAAAATTGTTGGCCACGAAAGTTTGGGCCATATCTGCAATGATATTTTGCTCTACCCACGCAGTGATGTCGCAATTCACAAAATACCGATAGAGTTTACGACAAATGTACAGGGCGGTGTCGGCCTGATTGAAAACAACATCGATATAATTTGCATATTCCAGAGCACCAGCAGCACTAATCGTTTGATTGGCAAAATGATAGGAAAGTGTTTTGGTAGTGGCATCGTGCAAGACGGGCATAAACTGACTGCTCACCTGAGCTTGGGTGTCGCTGCGCACGCCTTGCACGATGTATCCTGTACAAATTTTAGCAGCGGCAGCCACATCTTGCTCAGTAAAGGTGCTGTAGTCACCAGCTGCAAGTTGCACGCCTTTACCAACAGTAAATAGTTCGAGTAGCTCGCGGCCATAATTCTCATTCGGAGAAAAAACCGTATTGGTGTTTCCGTTTAAAAAAATCAACATGCAGGGGTCAATAGTCACGTCTTTCACAAGTTGCTTGACGTTCCCCAATGAATGTTGGCGAAGTAAGGACAAATATTGATACATTGCCCTTGCATCACCCGAGGAGGTGACTCCGAAGTGATTTTGCCAAAAAAACAACATTTTCTCGGTCAAACTAAGGTTTTCTTGATTTAAGTTTTTAGCGAGCCAGGCACCCAGCGACTTCATGCGCGCGCCTTCCGTTTGCTGATTGGCGGCAGGATTAGATGGGTAAACTGCCGATACCCAAGTTTGACCGAGTGTTACAATTTGCTCGCCTGCATCATAAGCCAAAGGCTGATCTATAGAACTTGTTAAAAAAAGTTGATTTACAGCTCCCAACATTCCCACTCCAACCGCGTTTTGGATGTCTTGAAAACTTGCGCCAAAAGTACAGCGCCTAAGCAAGTGGGCAGCTTCAGCGGAGGTCCAGGGGCCAGTGTAAGGTGTCATATGCAGTGAATTTACGTACAAAGTACATTTTTTTATCCCTAAAAGCAACCTCTGTGCATAAAATACGTTCTGAAATCACGAATATTTAATATAAATTTGCTTACCTACATAACCTACTAGCATATGTTCAAGAAGATTATCTTCTCCCTACTTTCTCTCTCCTCATTCTTTACACAGGCTCAACAATCTGTTACGTTTAACTACACAGGCTCATTACAAACCTGGACGGTTCCGCCATGTGTCTATAACATCCAAGTAGACGTTCGCGGTGCCAAAGGTGGCGGTATTCTAGCTACGCCATTTGTAGGCTCAGGCCAAGGTGGTAATGGTGCGCGTGTACAACATCCTAGCATTGCAGTTACACCTGGGCAGGTTCTTGAAATTCGCGTTGGTGGCAATCCAACTGGCCCGGCGGGTGGCTGGAACGGCGGCGGTAACGGACAGGCATCTCCCTCCAATACACAATATGAATCAAAAGGTGGCGGTGGCGCTTCTGATATCCGCGTTACACCTTATGCCATGAACAACCGTATTGTTGTTGCAGGTGGCGGCGGTGGGCGCTCAGGCGGCTCCGGACAAACCAACTATCAAGCTACCGGTGGTGCTGGCGGCTGTTTAACTGGCCAAACAGGTCTTGGCTCTCCTTTCACAAATGTTGGTGGCGTTGGCGGTAGCCAAACTGCAGGCGGAAACGGCGGCCCAGCATGGGGCGGCGGACAAATTGGTTTTGTTGGAACAATTGGTCAAGGCGGAAACGGCGGTTTTTATGCTACTGCATCTGGCGGCGGCGGCGGCGGCGGTTATTTCGGCGGTGGCGGCGGCGGCGCAGACAACTGTTGTGCAGGCGCAAATGGCGGCGGCGGTGGCGGCGGCGGTTCAAGTTTTTATCCAGCTGGCGGTACATGTACCCAAGGTTTCCAAACTGGCCATGGCCAGGTCGTGATTACCTACATTGCAGGCTCCACAGTTCTTACCGCAAGTAATACAGGCCCTTATTGTGCAGGCGCAACAATTGCTTTGTCTATCGGCACCGGCTCACCAACCTACAGTTGGACTGGCCCTAACGGCTTTACCTCCAACCTTCAAAACCCTACTATTCCGAACGCTACAGCAGCAATGGCTGGCGTTTACACTGTAACCTACGATGCAGGTGGCTGTATTTCAACTGCCACAACAACAGTCGTGGTCAATACGCCAGTAGTGCCAACCTTTAATCAGATAGCTCCTATCTGTGAAGACGCATCTGCTCCAGGCTTGCCAAATTTATCTACAAATAACCCCGTAATCCAAGGAACCTGGAACCCTGCTGTGATCAACACTGCAAACTCAGGCACTACTACCTATACTTTTAGTCCGAACCAAGGTATTTGTGCAACTCAGGCAACCATGAACATCCAAATTTTACCAAACGAACAATCTACTTTCAATCAAATTGCCGATTTATGTATCAATGGTGTTGCACCTGCCCTACCGGCAACATCTACCAATAATATACCTTATACGGGTGCTTGGAGCCCGGCAACTATTTCAACAGCCAATGCAGGAACATTTACATTCACTTTTACCCCAACGGCTGGTCAGTGTGCTTTCCCTGCAACCATGGATATCGTAGTGCATGCGCTCACGACTCCTCAGTTCAATCCAATGGGTCAAATTTGTCAGTACATGACAAACGTAGTTATTCCTACTACAGCCACCAATACAAGTAGCTATCTAAACGGGCCACTTATTACCGGCGCTTGGAACAACCCAACGGTCATTACCACTGCACCAGGAACAGTAAATTACACCTTTACACCTGATCCTAATCAGTGTGCCTCTACGCTTACCTTCCCAATTACCGTAGATCCGCTTATTGTTCCGCAATTCACACAAATTCCGCAGTTGTGTCAAGACGACGCCAATCCAATTTTCCCTACGACGTCTAATAACGTTCCAGGAATTACCGGATCTTGGACACCACCGAACATCGACACTTCCATACCAGGTATCAATATCCACACTTTCTTCCCAGATCCAGGGCAGTGTGGCGACACCGTCGATATGACTATCACCATTGTTCCTGCTGTACCACCAGTTTTTGTTGCAGATACACTATCCGGATGTAATCCATTATTAGTGAATCTGAGCACAATTGGTGCAGTACAAGGCGCAGTGTATACATGGTCTTGGGGCGGAACCCAAATTGGTCAGGGCTCTAATTTATCTTATACTTTTGATGCCAGTGGTTACCACGACATCACTTTAGAGTACAACCTCTTGGGCTGTATCGAAACCACTACCTACAACGACTACATTTACATGGAAAGCTATCCTGAAGCATCTTTTGCAGCACTACCTGGTGCACTCACAGAAAGCACGATGCCAATCCAGTTTGTCAATAATTCTGTAGGCGCGCTCACATACGTATGGGACTTCGATGACAACACCACCAGTACGGAAGAAAATCCAAACCACATGTATATTGGCGTATCAGAAAACCTATTGGTTACACTAACCGCTTACACATCACTTGGTTGTTCTGATGATTACCAACTCAACCTTCCTGTTATTGCAGAGCCAATTTATTATGTAGCTAACACCTTCACGCCAGATGAAGACGAGCACAACCAAACTTGGCAAGCCATCTTCACAACAGGTTTTGACCCTTATGCGTTCCATTTGGCCGTATTCAACCGTTGGGGAGAGGTCATTTGGGAAACCAATGATGCTACTCAGGCTTGGGATGGAACCTACGGTCAGGACGGAGCCAAAGTACCTGCAGGTATGTACACCTGGAAATTACAATTCGAAACGAAAGAAAATGACTATCGCAAGATTGTCACTGGGCACTTGAATCTCATCAGATAGTGCTTTCTCTTATCAAGCAAAAAGGCGAGCCTAACAGCTCGCCTTTTTTTTGTTTTGAATCAGTTCAATTGAACAGGAAACCAATTATTTTTTTCTAAAGAAAATCTTGATAGGCACCCCTTCAAAGTCAAAGCGTTCGCGCAAACGGTTCTCGATAAAGCGCTTGTATGCATCGGTAATGTATTGCGGTAAGTTGCAAAAGAAAGCAAATGCCGGCGCGTGAGTTGGCAATTGCGTTACAAACTTGATGCGCACATATTTGCCTTTGATGGCTGGAGGCGGTGTGGCAGCGATGATGTCGAGCATGACCTCATTGAGCTCATGGGTAGCAATTTTGCGGGTTCTGTTATCAAATACGCGCATGGCCGTTTCTAAGGCACGGTGGATACGCTGCTTCTCGATAGCAGAGGTAAAGATAATGGGCACATCGTTAAAAGGCGCAAGTTGTTCGCGGAGGTCGGCCTCGAATTTGACCATTGTATTTTGGTCTTTTTCGATGAGGTCCCATTTATTGACCAACACCACTACCCCTTTGGAGTTCTTCTCAATCATGTAGAAAATACTCAAGTCTTGCTTTTGGATGCCTTCAGAGGCGTCTATCATGAACATACAGACATCTGCGTTTTCAATGGTGCGCACTGAACGCAAGACCGAATAGTATTCGATGTCTTCGGTGACTTTCGCTTTTTTACGAATACCAGCAGTATCAATAAGAAGGAAGTCAAAACCAAAAGATTTATAGCGGGTGTGGATGGCATCGCGGGTGGTTCCTGAAATATCGGTAACGATATTGCGCTCCTGACCAGTTAATGCATTGACCATTGAAGATTTGCCTACATTCGGGCGCCCTACAATAGCAATGCGTGGCAAGCTGTCTTCTTCGCGAATAGACTCGTCTTCTTTGTTGAAATACTTCACGAGTTCGTCGAGGATTTCGCCGGTGCCGCTACCATTGGTTGCACTGAGGTCAAAGACCTCTCCTAGACCAAAGGTGTAAAATTCTGAAGAAAGGCCAACACGATCGGTGTTGTCTACTTTATTGGCAGCAATAAGAACAGGCTTTTTGCTTTTGCGCAACAATTGCGCAACGGTTTGATCCATTTCTACGATTCCGGTCATGACGTCAACCATAAATACAATGACCGTTGCCTCTTCAATGGCAATTTGAACCTGTTTTCTGATTTCGCCTTCAAAAATATCTTCCTTGGTAGTGGCATAACCCCCGGTGTCAATGACCGAAAACTGATAACCATTCCATTCGCCTTTTCCGTAGATACGGTCTCTGGTAACGCCACTCACTTCTTTAACGATGGCATCGCGAGATTCTGTAAGGCGATTGAACAAGGTAGATTTTCCGACGTTTGGACGTCCGACTATTGCAACTATATTACTCATGGTTGTTGTGC
>JBIIZI010000035.1:0-15103 GCA_044346375.1 Crocinitomicaceae bacterium
TAGTTCCAAGACGTTTAAGTTCAATGAAAAGAATTTCACAGAGAAAGTCAATAAGTATATTTATCTATACATAGAAAAATACCGTTTGGCTGAGCAATTAAAAGCGCAAGAAGAAAGCGAAAAAGCCGATAACATTGAACTTTATGGTTCATCAGGTTTGGCTAGTTTTGGAATTATTTTAGCCATTGCTTCCATTCTCATTTTGTATTCAATACGCCAGATTTTAAAAGATCGACAACACTAAATTATATTTTGTAAATTTCGGGGCCGGTGCAAATCGGCCCTGTTTTTTTGACCACCTTTTGCAAGTTAAATTACGCTAAGTTGAAACAATTTCTAGGCATCGGACTTTCCTTAAATCTTGTGTTTTTTGTCTTTTGGGCCAAAGCGCTTTGGTTTTCTCCTTACACCTTTGAACTCAAGTCTCCGGCGTTGCCGTATGTCAAAGACAAAAAGGCGGGTACGGCTCAAAGTCAAGAGTCAGAAAACAAGCTAAAATCACCAACTGAAGCCGATTCACTTACTGTTCGAAAAGCAGCTTTTGAGCGCCTTTTTCCACACACACCAAATGATACCGTTCGGAGGGTTTTACTGATTGGCGATTCTCAATTAGAAAATCTTCGTCAACCTATTCGCAAGAGATTGATGGATAACAACTATCAGTTGGTGGGCTCCGTTATTTGGTATGGCTCTTCGACCAAACAATGGGCCAATTCAGACACATTAAACTACTTTATAGCCAAATTCAAGCCTGATTTTATACTCATCGCGTTGGGGCTCAATGAGCTTTTTGTCAATGACATCCCGAAGCGCACTGCATACGCAGCCAATATCAAGGCCAAACTCGAGGCGGCCCGAATGCCTTATTATTTTATTGGTCCGGCGGCATGGGTCAAGGACAAAGGCATCACAACTGTCCTGCAAAGCACATTTGGAGAACTTTTTTATCCGTCTCATTTGTTAACGCTTGAAAGAGCAGCCGATGGCAGACACCCATCCAAGAATGGAGGTGCGCTATGGTTCGACCGCGTGGCAAGCCACATGACCAGTAAAGGAATCCTAGACCTTCAAACGGTAAAAGATTCGCTTTACTCGGGTGTGAGTCCTACGATCTTACTTAAAGTACCCAAAGAATGATTGATTTGAAGGCATTTTTTGGTCAGTTCCTTTACATTGCTGAACAGCCCATGTTGTTTCATCATGGCATTTTCTTATTTGTTTTTGCCAATTTCATTATTCTTTATGGGCTTTTGCGTACCAAAACTACGCTCCAAAAAGGCTTGTTGATTTTATTTAGTTTTTATTTCTACTATAAGTCAAGTGGCAATTACTTATTTCTTTTACTGCTTACTGTAGGTGCAGATTTTTTGTTTTCACACCTCATCATTCGGGCAAAAACACCAAGAATAGCAACCCTACTCACGGCTGTGGCTATTCTATTTAGCCTAAGTTTCTTACTTTATTTCAAGTACCTCGATTTCTTTTTGCAATCTTTCGGTTTTGGCCAAAAGACAAACCAAAGCATCGCGATGGTTTTGCCCATCGGTATTTCCTTCTATACTTTTCAATCCATTAGTTATCTCGTAGATGTACACCGCAAAAAAATCAAGCTACCTAGTTTGATAGATTACTTGCTTTACATGAGCTTTTTTCCACATCTCGTGGCGGGGCCAATTGTAAGGGCCAAAGACTTCTTGCCTCAGTTGCGCAAGAAGATTAAAGTTTCAAAAGCGCACATGAACGAAGGCTTTTACCTGATTACAAAAGGCTTTGTTAAAAAAGCAATTATTGCAGATTTTATAGCGCAGTATGTAGATATTATTTATGCATCTCCAAAAGGAATAGGAGGCGTAGAAGCAACTTTTGCGGTATTGGGCTACGCCTTGCAAATCTTTTGCGATTTTTCGGGCTACACCGACATGGCTATCGGCATTGCTTTGCTCATGGGGTATAGGTTGTGCCTGAATTTTGACTCCCCTTACAAGGCTCTTCATATCACCTCATTTTGGCGTAAATGGCATATTTCGCTATCGAGTTGGCTGCGCGATTTTATTTATATCCCCCTTGGCGGCAATCAAAAAGGTTTTGCTTTGCAACTGTTGTTTTTAATGCTGACAATGACAGTTGGTGGCCTTTGGCATGGTGCCGATTGGAAATTTGTTTGGTGGGGTGTGGGGCATGGCATTTTATTGGTACTACACAAGCTTTTTGTAAAATACTTCGGAAGTCCGGAGCACAAAATCTGGACAGCGCTATCCTGGTTGCTTACTTTTGTGTGTGTTGTTTTGCTTTGGATTCCGTTTAGAGCCCAGAGTTTAACAGATACCTACATTGTACTCGGAGCCATTGCAAAAGGCCTAGATTGGCAAACTTTGTCTATATTCTGTACCCAAAATTGGTCTTTTGTACTTGTGCTTGTATTGGGCTTTTCTATGACCTTACTTTCAACTTCAATCAAGGAAAAGGCCATGCAGTACTATTTAAAAGAGCGTTATGTCGTCAAGTTGTTGCTATTTATCATTTTAATTCAGCTCATGTATGAATTTCAGTCTACTGAAATACAACCATTTATTTATTTTCAGTTTTAGTATTGTTTGCTATCTGAACCTTACTTGTGCAACGCATGCACAAGAACCGTATACTATTTTACATATTGGCGACTCACATTTACAGCCCAATAATTTGAGTGGCATGACGCGTTATCAGTTGCAAAAAGAATTTGGCAACGCAGGCAGGGGCCTGATTTTCCCATATGGTTTAGCCAAAACAAATGGGCCAAAAGACTTTACTTTTACAAGCAACACCGCCTGGACTTCTTCCTGGATCACCAAACCAACTTTACAAGCCATAGGATTGACCGGAATTTCTATTCAAAGCAATGCCACAAGTGGTTCTATTCAATGGGCTACAGGGAAGGATACCTTAGCTTATCCGGCCACCTTAGGTAAAGTGCTATATGCCATTCAAGATTGTCAAAATTGTGTTGTAGAGGTCAATGGGATCAAAAAGACCTATGCAAATCAAGTTAAATTCACAGACACCTTGAACTTTTCAATTTCGTCGGATACCTCCATGATTGCCTTCAAAGGATGCACATTTACCTTACTAGATTTAATGGAGTATACCAATACTCCAGGCATTATCTATCATTCCACAGGCGTTGCCGGAGCCACCTTTAAAAGCTACAACGACAACCCGAACGTTGAGAAGGGTTTAAAACTCCTCCTTCCCGATATGGTGGTGGTCAGTTTAGGCACCAATGAAAGCGTCAAGAAGTGGGATCCCATCGCTTTTGAAAAAGAGGTTCGGACATTTATCGATCGGATCAGAGCCAATAGCTCAGCGTCAAAGATTGTATTGGTCTTGCCCAATGAGAACTACATAAAGGTCAATGGCAGCTACACGTACAATACAAGAATAGATGCTGTTCATGCAGTACTTTTGAAAGTGGCAAAAGAGCAAGAATTACTCACCTATGACCAACAACAAGCAATGGGAGGGAAGGGTTGTATGCTGCAATGGAAGCAACAGGGTTTGGTCAACGACGACCACATCCATTTTCTTCGCAAAGGTTATCAAAAACAAGGGGTTTTATTGGCAAACAACCTCAAGCAATACCTAAAAACAACTCAAAATGACTAAAACCATCTGGCTTTTCTTCTTTACGCTTTGCCTTACTTTCAGTTCATGTTCACAAAGTGCAAAAGATGTCGCTGCAAAAAATACAACCAATCCTTCAGACACCTTAAAAAAAGAAGCTGTGGTGTCTAATGGGCAGTTCGAGGCGTTAAAATTAGTGCGCGTCATTCAAAGCAAAGTCCAATTTCCCAAAGACTCCAATTGGTTTTATGAAACGGCCATTAATTCGCCGAAGTCAGCGATTTACGCACAAGACGGCAGTAAGTTTTACATCAATTCATTAGAAGGCTACACCACAGCCGTTTTTGATGCCAAAACACTGGCAAAAATCAAAGAAATCCGTCATGAATTCAATGCCAGCAATCGGTCGCTCTTCAAAAACAACGAAACAACTGTTTTCGGATACCAATTCAAGCAGCAAAAAGAAGACTACAATACTTTTTTGGGAAAGCCAGTAGAAAGTTGTTTGTCTCACGATGGCAAATACCTTTGGGTCACTTACTACCGCCGCAATTGGGACCCGAATGCAGAGTCGCCTTCGGCAGTAGCTATAATCGATACCAAAACCGATCAAATTGTGCGCGTCATGCCTTCAGGGCCGCTCCCAAAAATGATAGCTTGTTCTGCAGACAACAATTATATTGCCGTAACCCATTGGGGCGACAACACCGTTGGGCTAATTGACATTTCAAGTCAAGACCCTATGGAATTTACGTATGTGTCGCATATCATCATCGACCAACAAGTCATTACAAACTTTAGCGGTAATGTCGACCGCGATAACAACTGTAGTAATTGTTTGCGCGGCACTGTATTTACCGAAGACAACCAGCATATTCTCGTTGCCAAAATGGGCGGAAACGGAATTGCCGTCATTGATTTGCCATCGAGAAAGTACCAAGGCACCATTACGGGTTCTTATCTGAACCTGCGCCACATAGCGCTAAACAATGGCGACATCTATTTAAGTTCCAACAAATTTGGCGCGGTGCAAAAAGCCAAACTTGCCGACATTTTAAAGCAAGCGTTCAACGAAGAACATATTTTAGAATATAAAAATTGGCAAACTGTAATGGTGGGTGCCGGTGCCCGCACGATAGACGTTACAGCCGACGGCAAATACACTTTTGCTTGCGTCAACAACGCTTGTAAAGTGGTGGTCATCGATAACGCAAACATGAACGTAATTTATGAAGTGAAGGCTGAGGCGTATCCTGTTGGCATGGCATTGTCTCCTAACAACAAGCAGCTTATTGTCACTTCTCAAGGCAAAGATGCTATTCCGGAAATGCGGTCATGGTTTTTGACGTCAATTTCGCAAATAAAGAAGCGGACGATTAATGCTGCTTTGCTTAATGATTTGAACACACATCAAAGAAATCTTTCATTGCGGTATTCAGTGTGCCTGATCCGGTATTTCTTTCTTTTGAGACCATTCTGCATACGTATTTGCTTCTTATCAAGATCGATACATACTTGACAAGGTTGACTTATCGAACCTTTTTTTCTTTTGTGGGTAATGGTCAAATCAAAATTGAGTTTGGTATTCGCTTCAGACAGGGTCCATTTTTCAATTTTCCCATAACAATTGTATTTTTCATTATTCCAAATGTAAAAGTCAGCATCTTTCATATTGAGATTTAACCAGAAATCCTGATTGTAGTAGATCGGGTCGAGCAAATGAGACCTCCATGTACGTCTAAAGCTCGAGAAGGAAATGGCCGTTGAAGTATCGAACAAAGAAATCGTTTCTGGATGATTTGAAGCAACCGACTCAGCGTCAACTACTCGGTATATAAACCTGAAGCCAACTTGTGGCGAGGGCAAAGGTATTTCTTGGCCGAATTTCTTGTTATGGGGGTTCATTAAATCCATTTCGTCGTTGAGATGACACTCGTGCTCAAAACTTGCAAAAGAGCCACCAATAGCGAGAGGTACGTCTAGAAGCGCCTCGGCTACATTGCCATTGAGTTGTTGTTTTTTCAAATGCGCATCCTTATAGCGCATTTGTGTTAAATCAAAAGCACCAACAGGGCAGGTCAAGTCATAACCATCTGCGCGCCGCGCTTTTTGAACTTCTTTGCGGTAAGTTTGCCGATAAGCGCTGTCTTTGCGGTACAAATATGGATCTACAAATAGGTGTTCAGGTAAGGGGCTGAAATTCATTAAATACGTTGCGTTTCTATCCGTAGGCATATGGGATAGCCATGAAAATAACCTTTGTTCAGGCCCGCCAGCAGCTGTATACCACTCCTCATAAGTGGGAAGGCTTATCTCGATTTTGGAATGCGCGCGTTTGGGGTCGTTATTGTATTGGTTTTCGAGCCATTGACAAAAGTCGAGCATACTTGCTTTGTCTATGTTACAGACAGGATGTGACGGGAATTGGGTGTGGTATTGAGTGTATTGTAAAATAGAGGTTTCTTGACACCATAATGAATCCTTGGGCAATGATTTTTTTAATTTTTCATCTTCAAGTGAACTCAAATAGGCGTTGTATAGTGCATTGCTCACCTCAAAATTAGAAATGTAAAAGGCGCTGTCTTTTTGAGCTACAAATGAACAAGTATTTTCAATTGATTTAGCAGAAACGTTGGGTAATTTTGTAGAGGTTTGATAGGCCACAACCTCGGCAAAAATGCGGATGCCGACATTTGCATTTGTGGGTCTCTCCAGTTTCTCTGCTTGTTGAATTGTAGCTTCATGTAATTCGTCTTGCCATGAACCGCCTTTTGAGATTTCCGGATCCGCAACCATCTCTGCAACATTGCCAATTATATGATATAAACCATACTGATTGTGTTTGTAAGTCCTTACAGGAGAGGTGATGTCTCCATTAGTGTCGTAATAGTTGTGCCCATTAAATAAGGTGTAAGTATCTCGGTTGGGCGCGTAGCGCGTACCTATGACATTGGCTTGGGCAAAACCTTTAAATTTCCCTTTTGCTATGTACAATGAATGGGTACCCCACGGATACAATGTGTTGTCGGGTAAACCGCCGAGTGCTGCTTTTTCCCATTCCTCTTCGGTGGGTAGTCTAAAAACGATTTGCAGAATTTGCGGGTCATGAAGCGTTGCGTTGGTCTGCTTACTGAGCCATTCACAATAAGCAAGCGCTTGTTTGTAGCTCAGCCCTACAATCGGATAATCTTTATATGCCGGATGCCTGAGGTAATAGGTGACATATTTCTCATTGAAACTGAATTTGGAACGCCAAACCGTGGTGTCAGGAAGAGCCGCCGTGTAGGCATCTGTTCCTAGGTTTTGTTGCACCCATAATGTGTAGTCCAAATATTCACCATTCGTGAGTTCGAAACTGTTGGCATATAAATTAGGAGTTCCGCAACTTCGGTAGTTTGTTTGGCGGTGATTGATGCGCAAAGGTTCTTGACTCAATGCGCAAAAACCAGTTAAACAGAGGAGAACAAGTAAGGATAACTTCATCTTTTGCTTTTTTTCAAACTATTAAAAGCAATAAAATGAGATTGGTTACGGGGCGGGGCTAGATCTTACCTTTTCAAGAACTTTGTGTAAGTCTCTTCTTGGGAGTCTCCAAATTTTGAGCAATCCATGCCAATAAATTCTGGGTCGGCTTGCAGGTAAATTGTATTTCCGTTCCTGATTGTAAACTTTAAGTAAGGATAATCAGCTTCGCCAACGTAATAAGTGACGTCACCTGGTTCATCAGGTTCGGTTGTCAAGCGTTTGGCAGTGCCTTCATTTTCTATCATGCATCCCCATTCATCATTGACTCCGTATTTGAATGAAAAATCAAATGTTTCATCTGAAATGTGGTTGCTGATGGTAAATACTTGGTTTTTTGAATTGTAATAAGAGCCATTCAATAATTTTGCTTTCTGACCCATAGCTTGAACTTCTTGAAGACTGCGCAGCGAGTCAGTCACTATTTTATTGGCTTCTTGCAGCATTGCAATTTCAGACACAAATTGCAGCGAATCAGTTCTTTTTTTCTCGGCTATTTGCAAACGGAGTGCCCTTTCACTTTGAAAAGTTTTCTTGACACTTTCCAATTGTTTTTGCGTCTCACTCAGCTCATTTTGCAATAAACCTTTTTCACTCGCAAATTCTTCCTTCAACTTCAATTGTTCTTTCTGAAGCGCCGCTTTCTCCAAATTCAAGGTGTTACAAACGTTCGTGATGCTATCTATGCGCGCGTTTAAGACCAGGATTTCCTCTTTTTTGGATTGGGCAAAAAATAGGTTGGGTGCCAATAAAATGAGAATGATGAAATGCTTGAAATGCATGGTGTTTTTTGAATCAAAGATACTGCGTTTTGGGTTTGGTATTCGTTGCTTTTTCATAGGTTTAAATTTATTTTTTTGTATCTTGCTTCATTGCATACATATCAACAATTATCAAGCTCATGAATCAACTCTTAAACAAAAATCTATTTCTAGTAAAAGAACATATCGGAATGTTTAAAGCCGCAAACAATTTCGACATTTTTGATCCTGCTACCTCCGAACACATATTCAATTGTCGCGAAGACAACCTTGGTGGATTCACCAAATTCTTTCGTTTCACCAAGTATAAAGTAATGACGCCTCTTGATGTTCAAATCAAAACAGTCTCCAATGAACCAATTTTAGGCATCAAGCGTGGTTTCTCTTTCTTAGGTTTTAAGCCTTTAAATGTCCTCGATGAAAGTGGTAAAACTATTGGAACATTGAATCGTCAATTCAGAATTGGAGGAGCTAAAGTTGAAATCAATGATCAAAATGGCAAACTTGTCTATACGCTTAAGGGAAATTTAATTGGCTGGGATTTCAAAATCTATAAAAACGACCAAATTGTTGCCGAAATCACCAAAAAATGGGCAGGTCTCGGTAAAGAACTCTTCACTTCTGCAGATAACTACATCCTGAGTATCAATGAAGGCATTGAGCCCAATGATCCAGGACGTATTTTAATGTTGGCTGCGGTATTGTGTATTGACTTCTTACTGAAAGAAAATTAATACCTTCTCAAATGTCGTTTACTGTTGTAGGATGAAATGTAGTGTACCTTATCTAACGAAATCAAGAATGAATATAACACTCCTACATCGCTTCATTGTTATCTTGTTAGTAGGATACATAATTACAGTATCTAATTCATTTAAGGCCGGAGAAAAAGAAAAGGTTCAAGTTGGTGTATATAATGAAGTAGTTCATAGTATAAACTATGTAGATGGCACCTATAACATTGTTTTTTGGGTTTGGATGAATTCGACAGATCGGTTATTTGATGCTGAAGAAGAATTGGATATATCAAATTCCTTATCTACCGAGATTTCAAACGTTTATATTGATACTTCGAAAAAGGGACATTATCACTATGAATGCAAAGTCAGAGCGACTATTCTGAATCGATTTGATATTCGAGATTATCCATTTGATAAGCAATCAATTGAATTAAAATTAGAGTTTGGGAATTACTCAGTTGATAACATAGATATTATTCTTGATAAAAAGCAATCAAAGTTAACGCCTGAAAAATGTGATGGTTGGAATACAAGATTGCAATACTTTAAAACGGGGTATATAAATTATGGGACAAATTTTGGTGATGTTCACTCAAATGAATCAATCAATTACCCAGCAATAGACATGAAAATTGAAATAACCAGAAATTCTTGGAATTTATATTTCAAGTCTTTTTTGACATTGTTTCTATCCTTCATATTAGCTAGCGTTAGTATGATGTATCCAAATGACCACTCCGAAGAAAAAATAGGTTTAATTGTTGGTTCACTTTTTACAACAGTAGGTAATAAATACGTGACAGATGATATTCTTCCAATTCAAAATGTATTAAATCTCTCAGATAAGCTTCACTTACTTACCATTTTTATAATTACGTTAATCGCTACTCATGCCATTTTAGAACAAAGATTAAAATTGAGAAATAGTTTAAAGAATGATCTTATTGCATTTGCCTTCTTTTCCATGCTCTTTTTTGGTGGAATGGCATTATTTACGTTAAATGCCATGTAATCACTTAAATCGTGATTATAGATAAATAAAAACAGCTGGTCAACATACTCCGTTTTGGGGTAGTCAAGATGGCCGTTTTCTCTAATCAATATGCTTTTTTAATCGATAAATAAACCTCTTGAATTTCTGGATCATTTCTTAAGTCTTCCGATGCAAATTCAAAAGCAAGATAATTTTCTCTAATCGCTGCTTTGACGATCTCCTTATCATTTTTCATTTCATCAGACGCATATTCAAGTAAACTACCTGATTGAACAACTGCTTCCATTACAACATCTTTGTCATCTTTAAATATACCTGCCTTTTTTAAGAGCGTTGGATCTTGTTTTATTTTATCCAAAAGAGCTTCCTTATTTCGTCGGTATTCTTTCGCTCTTCGACGATCTCCTTCAACTCCTTCCAATAAAAAGGGGAAAAGAATGTTCACTTTAAACGCTGCGAATGTTAGGATAACTATAACATTGAATAACGAATAAAAAACAGCAATTAGTAACATTATTTTTTTCGCGTAATTGACTTTTTCTTCATCTCCTGTTATGTTGTCTAAATTGGTCCAATTATTTGAAATACTGAATTCCAACAACAAGTAAAAAATACCTAAAGAAATAAATAAACCAAAAATTCCAAAAATCCATCTTGCGATAACTATGTCATCATAATACTTAATCAACTTGGTTTTTTTAGTTAATAAGTCCCAAAGAACATAGAGCAAAATTGACCCAGGTAAAAAAATAAAAGCACAACCAAGAGCTAACAAAATGAAAAGGACACCAGTTAATATGGTGACAATCAATAAAAATATACAATTACTTAATATCCCATGAAAGAACGCAATAAATGGGTTCGTCAAATGAATAATTCCTGAATCATTCCAAGTGCCATAGTACTTCCAAAAAAGAAATGCGTCTTCTGAAAATAGGTCTTTTGAATTTATACTTAGAATTGGATTTTCAAAAACCTGATAATACCAAAAAGGCACGTTATAATTAAAGATAAATAATGTAATCGTTAATAAAATAAAGAAAACAGTAAGTTGCCAATTCTTCAAAAGGAACCTTATAAAATCGGTTTTTTCAATGTCATCATCGGGTGTTTTCTTGAACATCAATTTCAATTCATCTAGAAAATAATAAGAGTTATATACAATTTTGATTTGAACATTATTCAAAGAAATACAGAGAATATCCTTAATGTATTTGTCCTTACAATTCTTTAATCTGTAAATTTTGATAATGTATAAAACGAGAAGATATAATGCATAGGTAAATAGAATGGCTAACCCTAAAATAAGAACATTGTGAAGGAGAAACCAACCCTTTATGTCTGGAGAGAACCACACCTCAGAGTAAACTTTAGGTTTTTGATCGTTTTCCCATACAAATACTGGAAAAAAAGTAAAGAGCATATTCCAAAACCCTCCCAACAATATGAAAAACAAGATTTTATTTATATAAGAGTAATTCACTTCTAGGCTTGAACTAAATAGATCACTTTCGTAAGAATAAGCTAAAATGTCATCTTTTGAAAATCGATTGGCGCCTTGAGTATGGATCAAAGTTATATGATCCCCTTCGAGTTTAACCTCTTCCAAGCTAGGTGTTTTGCGCTTCAATGGCCACATAGTAGTCGGTTTAAATTTATTGTAAAACTAAAGAAATTCTGTTTTGTATAAAATCTGTTTTTGAAACATCGATATAAGCATACTGACTTCAAAAACGAACTTGATTAAAAAAATCTACTTCACATTTTTAATGTAAACCGGTTGTCCATTCACATAATCAATTTGAATTCCAGTTACCATTGTGAGATAAACAACACCGTTAATAATTAAAACATCCAAAGCAACTCTATTATAAACATACTTTAAATTTAAGGGTTAGGACATATGTATTTCACTAACTTTATTTTAAAATAAATCGATATGAAATCACTTTACTTCTTTTTAGGAATTATTACTGTTTTCACCACCTTTGCTCAGAGTAAGAAGGAACTACTAAAAGAATTAGATTATCGAATTGACAGCCTTGTTTTGGCCAATCAAAAATTGCAAAGTGATTGTCAAATGTTAACAGGAATGTTAAATAAGGATATTGATGATTTAAAAAATCAAATTACTCAATCAGAGAATTTAAATAAATCCTTAACTATTCAAAATCAGACAAACTTAAATCGAATCTATGATAGTTTAAATTTTGAAAGTCATATTTGGAAATTTGATACTATTCGTGGAGAGGAGAATCATGCTTGCTATTTCATGGATTATGAATATCCGCATATAATCAAGTCTCCTTTTGATGAAAATAGAAGAGTTCAGGTAAACAATTTAATATTGAATAAGAGTAAAGAATTTCCTTTGTTATTATCAAATGTAAATTATTCTCGATTTCGAGATTGCGAACCTGGAAGATACATTATGGAAGAAGATTATAACAAAGAGGTGGGATGTTGTGCAAATCAATTTTATTCTGGAATCGAAGGAATCTACATAGGAGATAAATATATGTCTATTTTGTTTAGGTTTGGTTATGAAGTAGGTGGGAATTGGGGGCATAGTGGATTCAATGCAATTAACATTGATTTGAAAACAGGGGAGGAAGTCAAGATAATTTTCAATCCTGATAGTTGGTCTGAAAAGCATCAATTTTTGGAAAATGTAAATGAAGTTTTGTCAACAGGTGAATACGAGCTTTCTGAGGCTGAGGATTCAGAGCAGTGTTATTCAATACTTGTTAAAGATTTATCAGAACGCAAGCCAGATGAATTAACTTTTTACTTCAAGGATGATGAGCTTCATTTAGTTTTTATGAACTCTGGCCATGGACCTGATAGTTGTCGTTTTGATGCGAAGATGGTTAATTTACAGAATAGAATGGGGTATTGATCTTAATTTAATTAATTAAAGCTTCATTTTTTGGCAGGCAGGTTTTCCGTCGGTTTTATTGAACTACAAATTTTACAAAAACTCTTTTCATTAACTTTATTTTGAAAAATCTTTATCATGAAATTACTTTATTTCTTCCTAGCCACTAATATCACAATAACCACACTAGCTCAAAGCAAAAAGGAACAACTAGAAATACTAACATACAGAATTGATAGTTTGAATGCAACAATTATAAAATTACATTTTGACTTACAAAAAACGGATAGTATTTTACAATTAAACAAAGTAAACAATCAAAATAATTTATCTCAGATTGCAAAACTAAAAGATGAGAATAGACATTTGGAATTACAAAATAATAAGTTTGAAAGTGAATTAAATTCAATGTATAAAGAATTGAATATCTAAAAACTAAAGTTCCCAATGAGAGATGTTCTGAATTTGTAAATTTCCCAATGATATGTACTACAGCGGAAATGGATAATGTTTATAATTGTTCTTCTCCTGGTAGTTTAAAAGCTCAGTTTTATAAACGATATTATGAAATTCTAGCAGTCAATAAGATTAAAGAATCTAATAAAATAAATTTATCCGATTATCAAATTCTTGAGTTATTTCATTTGAACGAAAATCCTTCAACTCATACTGATCCAGCATACATTGATTCTATTAATAAATATATTGGTATTCTTGACAGTATGATGTCTCAATATTTGGAAGGAGATTACAACAAAACTAAAGATTTAGATGTTGGGCTTTATAATTTTTATTTTGGAAATAATCCATTAGACGAACCATATTCCAGAGACGAAATATTTCCAACTGTCCATATTTCAAGCGTGAAGGATTATATTGTATACTTAGCATTTAATGTTGGTCAAGCAGGTGATTTTCCACATGGAAATATCTATTCATTTTTTGATGATTATTTGTCAGAAGGCACTATGGAATTAGAAACTCTTGCGGCAAAAATTGAGGTGAGATTAGAGAGAATATTTGGGGAAAACTGTCGTGTAACCCTTACTCATAAACTTGAAATTCAATATGTAAACTCAAGTTATATAGTAACAATGCCAATTTTTCGAGCTTCCGATCCGCCATATTGCAATTCTGGATTTATTCAATTTACAACTGAGAATTTTTCTTCATTTGAGAATTTAAAATATGCCGAGAATAGTTGTCAAAATAAACCATTGAAATGGATAAAATATTAGTTCTATTCTGTTTGAACCTTTTTCCTCAATTTTCAATTAATATTACTAGACCTATTGTTAATGATTTTAAACACTAATCGAAATCTTTTTCGATTCTTGAGGATAGCCAGATTGCGGCTTGTTGAATGACCTATTATAGCGACTAGGTGATATAAGGCCTTGCCAGAATCAGCATAATTTCAAACGAAGTATAGATGAGTATATTCAATTTAATTGTCAAACCACGGATAGTAGTTCTCTTAATCTCCCAACCCCATTTACAGCTGTTTCATTCACATATGTGGCATCAAGTCCTTTTAAAAAGTCCTTATTTGGATTTGGGTCTAAAACGATGATTTGACAATCAGAGTTAGTTTTCTTCACTAGTTCATTTGCTGGATAAACTTCTAACGATGTACCTATTACAATCAAAACATCACAATCATCAAGTGCGTTCATAACTTGTGACAAGTAATTGGTGTTCAGTTCTTCGCCAAACCAAACTACATTGGGTCTTAATTGGCTTCCCCGCTCGCATTTATCTCCAAGGTTCAAATCTCCTGTACATGGATAAACTAAATTGGGATTAACTGTTGATCTTGATTCAAATAAGTTGCCATGAAGATGAACCACATTTTTACTTCCGGCAACTTCATGAAGATTATCGACATTTTGAGTAGCTACTAATACATCATGATATCTTTCAAGTTCGGCAATAAAATAATGAGCTGAATTTGGTTCACAAGTTGAAACAAGATTTCTAAATTGATTATGGAACTCCAACATTTTCTGTTTGTTTTTAACCCACGATTTCTTGTGAGCAACATCTTCTGGATTGAGTTCTGTCCACATTCCAAAGCGATCCCGAAATGTTGGCACGCCGCTTTCTTGACTTACTCCAGATCCAGTGAAAAAAACGAGTTTCATACTCTCTAAGTTACTTAAAAAAATCAAAACTGAATTTTTTAAGTTGAGTTCAAATGTTAATCTTCATTGATTTGATTCAAGATTATACCTTAAATTCTAGTTAAAACCATTTTCATAGGTTTCCTTTAAAATTAAACTAGTAAAGACACCAAAAAATAATATTGACTACGATATAATTGATTAAATAATGGGAGTATTTGCTTTACATAAGCCCTGAAATGTTTTACAGAATGTTTTACAGAAACTCAAAATGCCTAAAAAGCAAAAACCCTAAGAAATTTGATACTTCTTAGGGTTTTCTAATTCCTACAGCCATATAGGACTTGTCTTTAACGTTAGCGTTTTGCGGTCTGGACGGGACTCGAACCCGCGACCCCCTGCGTGACAGGCAGGTATTCTAACCAACTGAACTACCAAACCAATTTCTTTCACTTGCGTGAGCAACGACAGTTGCTTTAGAGAAT
>JBIIZI010000178.1:0-4221 GCA_044346375.1 Crocinitomicaceae bacterium
TTGCTGAAGGGTTAGTGGAAAGACTTGAAAACGCAGGTAAATGGTATCAGTTGGCACTTTGATCCATTGAAAAATATTCGTGGTGCTGTCTAATATAAAGTCTGTTTTTTGAAAAGAAAGGGTGTCTCTAAACGCTTTGGTACTTGAAAAATGGAAAGACGGCGTGTAAATAGCGCTGCTGTCCAAAACTATGGTTTGTTGTGTTGGCGCGAGCGCAAGTACTTTTTTGTGGACCTGACTATAGCTAGTTGGTGCAAAGAGTTGGCAGACCAACAAAATAAGTAAACAAAACTTCAAGAAGCGTTTCATGGGCTAAGACCTCTTATTAACGTCGAAATTGCCCAGACATTGCGTTACTCGATGACCGAAAAACCTGTATAGGCTTGCAGCGCCTTAGGAATTTGAATGCCGTTTGCTGTTTGGTGGTTTTCGAGAAGCGAGGCCAAGATGCGTGGCAAGGCCAAAGCCGAACCGTTGAGGGTGTGGCAAAGCGTAGTTTTTTTGTCGTCTTTGAAACGCAATTTCAGGCGGTTTGCCTGAAAGGTATCAAATCTAGAAACAGAACTAACCTCGAGCCACTTTTCTTGGGCTGCAGAGTACACCTCGAAATCGTAGGTGAGTGCAGAGGCAAAGCCCATGTCGCCACCACATAGGCGCAAAATACGGTAAGGGAGCTCAAGTTTGTCGAGAAGGTTTTTAACGTGCTCGAGCATTTCGTCGAGTGCTTTGGCAGTGTTGTCTGGGTGTTCGACGCGTACAATTTCAACTTTGTCAAATTGGTGCAGACGGTTGAGGCCACGCACATCCTTGCCATAAGAACCCGCCTCGCGTCTGAAACATGGGGTGTAACCACACATTTTGATGGAGAAATTGCCGTCGGGTAAAATGACATCGCGGTAGATATTGGTCAGTGGAACTTCAGCCGTTGGAATGAGGTAGAAGTCGTCTTCTTTGACGTAATACATTTGGCCTTCTTTGTCTGGAAGTTGGCCGGTACCATAACCACTGGCTTCGTTAACCATGTGTGGAGAAATGAATTCTTCATAGCCTGCAGCAATGGCTTCGTCTAAAAAGAATTGAATAAGGGCGCGCTGTAGTCTAGCGCCTTTGCCGCGGTAAAAAGGAAAACCAGCTCCGGTTACCTTCACGCCAAGTTCGAAATCGATGAGTTTGTATTTTTTAGCGAGGTCCCAGTGTGGTTGTGCATCAAATCCGAATTGAGGGATAGCACCAGCTTCAAAAATGTTTTGGTTGTCTTCGGCGTCACGGCCCTTTACTACTAACTCGTTAGGAACGTTTGGCAAAGTATAAAGTAGTGCTTGAAGGCTTTCTTCAAAGGCATTTACTTGCACTTTGAGTTCGGCTTCTTGTGTTTTCAAGACGCTTGTTTTTTCTTTAAGTGCAGTTGCTTCGGCTTGTTGGCCACTCTTGAACAATTCGCCAATGGTGCGGGCCAATTGGTTCATTTCGGCCGCCACTTGATCGAGTTGTGTTTTGGCGGAGCGCCAGTTTTGGTCAGTTGCGAGGATGTCCTCAATGGTCTGACTTGCGTCGATATTTCTTTTAGCCAAGCCTGCAAGGATGGCTTCTTTTTCTTGACGTATCCGTTGTATTTCTAACATATGTACTCGATTGTAGGACAAAAGTAAGCAAATACGCTTAAAATGACCGATGTTGTCCATACTAAGCTGTTGATTATTCCTTGAAAAGCCGTGCTTTGAAGTGCAGAATTGCGCTAATTTTGGAAGATGAGTTTGCACGACGTAAAAATAGTAAGCAAGAGTCGCCATGAAGCGCCTTCTTATCAAACGGCTGGCGCTTCCGGAATGGACGTGCGCGCAGTACTAGAAGCTCCGCTTACCTTAGCACCCATGCAGCGCGCTTTGGTACCGACAGGCATTTTTCTAGAGATGGACCAAAGCCTAGAGTGCCAGGTAAGGCCGCGCAGTGGTTTAGCCTTGAAAAAAGGCATTACCGTTTTGAATACGCCAGGTACCATAGACGCCGATTACCGCGGTGAAGTTGGCATCATTCTTGTCAATTTGTCGGCCGAAGACGTCACCATCACCGACGGCGAACGCATTGCACAACTCGTTTTTTGTAAAGTAGAAAAAGTAAACCTGATCCAAGTCCAAGAACTGGGCTCTTCGGAGCGCGGCGAAGGTGGTTTTGGCAGCACAGGTGTGAAATAAAAGCATCATGAAAGTAATTGTCCCAATGGCGGGTCGCGGCAGCCGACTCAGACCCCACACACTCACCATCCCCAAACCACTTGTTCCGGTAGGCGGAAAGCCAATTGTACACCGTTTAGTTGCCGATATCGCGCGCGTTTGCGCCGAGCCCATTGAAGAAATTGCTTTTGTGGTGGGGGAATTTGGCGAGGTTGTAGAAAACGAACTTTTGGCTGTTGCAGAAAGTCTTGGCGCTAAAGGCAGCATTCATTACCAATTGCAAGCGTTGGGTACTGCGCATGCAGTGCTTTGCGCCGCCGAGGCCTTAGATGGCCCAGTAGTGGTTGCTTTTGCCGACACCCTCTTTAAGGCCGATTTCAAAATTTCCAAAGAAGATGAAGGTATTTTATGGGTCAAGCAAATAGAAGACCCAAGTGCATTTGGTGTCGTAAAGCTCAATGCCAATGGTGAAATCATCGATTTTGTCGAGAAGCCCCAAACATTTGTTTCAGATTTAGCCATGATCGGCATCTATTACTTCAAAGATGGTGCCCGCCTCAAACAAGAACTTCAATACCTCATTGACAACGCCGTCATTAAAAGCGGTGAATACCAGCTCCCTGACGCTCTGCGCAGGCTTACAGAAGCCGGGGTGTCTTTTAAACCCGGAACCGTAGACGAATGGCTAGACTGCGGCAACAAAGAAGTTACCGTCCAAACCAATCAGCGCGTGCTCGAACACGACCTCGAAGCAGGCCGTTTGCAGCAGCTCTCAACCAATATTGTCGATAGCGTCATTATCCAACCATGTTATATCGGCCCTAATGTGCGCATCGAAAGATCGGTTGTTGGTCCGCATGTCTCCCTTGGAGAAGGTACGGTTGTGACCGACACGCACATCAAAAATAGCATTGTTGGTGCTCAAACAAAGTTATTTAGTGTCCATTTAGCCGATGCCATGATTGGTTCCAATGCACAATATGTTGGCCGAACCAAAGACTTAAGTCTAGGTGATTTTAGCAGTGTACATGAATAAGCTCTTTTTCGCTCTCCTCTTGCTTGCTTTGGCTTCGTGTAAAATGCACGAACCAGTTGCTGCAACCCAAGACCCTGCTTATATCAGGCAGTTTCACAGCGGGGTGCGCAATATGCTCAACGAACAGCATGAAGCGGCTATCACAGATTTCAAAGCCTGTCTTGCCAAACAACCCAATGACGCAGCGGTGCATTATGCGCTTTTTCAGTCCTACCTGAAGCAGGACCGCTACGAAGAAGCAGCCTTCCATACCGAACAAGCGGCCAAACTCGATCCGAAAAACTTACATTACAAACGCGAGTTGGCGTTTATGTACCAACAATTAGGAAAAGCACAAGAGGCAGCTGTCGTTTTTGAAGGCCTATTGAAAGCAGACCCCAAAAACATCGACTATTACAGCGGCGCCCTTAAATGTTACGACCAACTTCAGAAACCTGCCAAGTCTTATGCCTTGATAGAAAAAATGGAGCAACAACTCGGCGAAAACCCAAGTACCGTTTTAGAAAAGTTTCGCTTGCTCCAACAAATGGGTAAGTCAAAAGAAAGCGTCGCATTGCTCGAAGCGGCAAGAATCACCTTCCCTTCTGAACCGAGTATTCTAGCCAATTTAGTCGATCATTATTTTAGAATTCAAGACTATTCAGCAGGTTTTGGCTTGCTAAAAGACCTCGTTGAAGCCGATCCAAACAATGGAGTTGCCCTTCTGATGTATGGCGAAATGCTCTACCGCTCTGGTAAAGTAGACGAAGGCAAAAAGTATTTGCATAAAGGTATTTTAGCTGAAGGCCCGAACCTAGATCAAAAAATGAATGTTTTGATCATGCTAGTCAATGAAAACAAACAGGCGGCGCCAGACCCTAAATTAGAGCCTCTTGTTCAATACATGACCCAAACTTTTCCTAACGAGGCCAAGGCGCATTCTATTGCCGGCGATTACTATTATGTAGCGGGGCAGCCCAATGCAGCCATCAACAACTACCGTCAAACATTGCGCTGCGATCCTAATTTGTATCC
>JBIIZI010000179.1:0-4219 GCA_044346375.1 Crocinitomicaceae bacterium
TTTTTCTTGACTTTACGCTGGGTAAACAACGACGCAAGTGCGGTGAGCATAGTGACGCCTGCGCTAGGCCCATCTTTTGGGGTGGCGCCTTCCGGAACGTGGATATGCACGTTGTAGTGCCCAAAAACATCTGGATCTAGACCGAGTTGCTCATGATGGCTTTTGAGGTATTCAAGGGCAATGACCGCAGATTCTTTCATGACATCGCCGAGGTTGCCGGTGAGGGTGAGTTTGCCGTTCCCTTTTGAAATCAAACTCTCGATAAAGAGGATATCGCCTCCGGCAGCTGTCCAAGCCAGGCCAGTAACCACACCGGCAACGTCGTTGTTGTCGTATTTGGTGCGCATGCGGCCTGCTCCTAAGAAGGTGAAGATGTCGTCTGAACTGAGTTTAGGTTCAAAGGTTTCTTCCATGGCAATTTGGCGCGCACGGTTGCGCACCAACTTAGCTACAATTTTGTCCAAGCCACGCACACCGGATTCAAAGGTGTAGGATTCGATAATAGACTGCCAAAGTTTTTTATCGATAACGATATCGGTTTTTTCAATGCCGTGGGCCGTAAGTTGCTTTGGCAATAGGTGGCGCTTGGCAATTTCGATCTTTTCTTCTAATGTATAGCCATTGACTTCGATGATTTCCATGCGGTCTAGTAAAGGACCTTGGATACTTTGAAGGTTGTTGGCTGTTGCAATAAACAAAACCTTAGAAAGATCAAATTCGGTCTCGACGTAGTTGTCGTAGAAATTGCCATTTTGCTCTGGGTCTAGGACTTCGAGCAGGGCAGAGGAAGGGTCGCCGTGGTTGCTGCGGCCTAATTTATCGATTTCATCTAAAACAAAAACTGGATTGGCGGTTTCGGTCTTTTTGAGATTTTGCATGATGCGACCTGGCATGGCGCCAATGTAGGTTTTGCGGTGCCCTCGAATTTCGGCTTCGTCGTGGAGGCCACCCAAGGACATGCGCACATATTTGCGTCCCAAAGCTTCGGCAATGGATTTGCCCAAAGACGTTTTACCAACCCCTGGAGGGCCGTAAAAACAAAGGATTGGCGCTTTCATGTTACCCTTTAACTTGAGTACTGCAAGGTATTCCAAAATGCGCTCTTTGACTTTCTCTAAGCCAAAGTGATCGCGCTCTAGTACGCGCTTCGCGATGTTCAAGTCTAGTTTGTCCTTGCTGTAAACATTCCAAGGGAGTTCAAGCAGGAGGTCGAGGTAGTTGAGTTGCACGGTGTATTCAGCGCCTTGCGGATTCATGCGTTGAAGTTTCTCGAGTTCTTTGGAGAATAACTTGGCAATACGCTCGTCCCACTTTTTATTTTGTGCTCTTTTTTCGAGCTCGCGCGCATCCTGAATTTGAGGGTTGTCGCCGAGTTCGTCTTGAATGGTGCGCATTTGCTGGTGCAAGAAATATTCGCGCTGTTGTTTGTCGAGGTCTTTGCGGACTTTGTTCTGGATTTCATTGCGCATTTCCAAGACTTGCACTTCTGCTGTGAGGTGCTCTAGCACGAGCATGACGCGTTTTTTCATGTCCATTTCTTCGAGCATGGACTGCTTTTTGGCGACGTTGGCATTCATGTTGGAAGAAATGAAATTGACGAGGAAACTTGGGCTGTCTATGTTGCCAATAGCAAATTGTGCTTCAGAAGGAATATTAGGGCTTTCGCGGATGATTTGCAACGCGAGATCTTTGATGGTACTGAACATGACCTCGAGTTCTTTGTTGGCGGCGTCCAAAGGTTGTTCGGTCAGGACGCGTACTTTTGCTTTCATGTAGGGCTCTGTTTGCGTAGCCTGGACCATTTCAAAGCGGCGTTTGCCTTGGATAATTACCGTTGAGCTACCATCGGGCATTTTGAGCATGCGAATGATTTGCGCTACTGTTCCAACCTGATGGAGGTCTTCAAATTGTGGTGTTTCGACATCTTGGTTTTTTTGAGAAACAACGCCAATGATTTTGTTGCCTTTGTTGGCTTCTTGAATGAGCTTGATGCTTTTGTCTCGACCAACTGTGATTGGAATGACAACGCCAGGAAAAAGCACGTTGTTGCGCAATGGTAAAATGGGGAGTTCTTCAGGGAATTCTTGTTTGTTCATGTGCTCTTCTTCCTCCGCTGTAATAAGTGGAATGAATTCAGCATCGGCATCGTAGCCTGATAAACCAAAAAAACCTTGATCAAAGAGATTGCTCATAATAGAATTGTTTCAGGCAGGCCTTGTGTCAAGATACATGCCAAAGCCAAGGAAACTGCAAAAAAGTCAGTTCTTGGCTAAAAATTTAAAGATTTCGGTGTCGTGTTGGCTCAATTCCTGCTTCCTTCTGGCCATCATGGCAGTTGCCGAATCAATTGCTTTATCTAGGCGATACACCTCTGTTTGTCCGTCTGACAGCCATTGGAAAGATCCGACGAATTTATCTGGAAACTGACTACAGAAAATATTACTACTCACGCCTACAACTGTAGCGGTATTGAATTGAACGTTGATGGCAGACTTGCTGTGGTCACCCATGGTGAGGCCCATAAAGGTTTCGGTGGTGGCCACTTGTTGCTGCTGTTCGTAGCAGTAGGTGCTTACCTTTCCGTAATTATTCTTGAGATTCGAACAATTGGTATCGGCACCTAAATTGCACCATTCGCCAATAAGGGCATTGCCCATAAAACCGTCGTGGCCTTTATTGGAATAAGCTTGAAAAATTGAGTTGCTGACTTCTCCGCCAATGCGACACGCAGGGCCAATTGTAGTGGCGCCATAAATTTTGGCGCCCATTTTGACTACCGCACCATCCATTACAGCTAGAGGCCCGCGCAGCATGCTACCCTCCATAATTTCTGCATTTTTACCAATGTAAATTGGACCATGAGTGGTGTTGAGTGTGACACCTTCAATGCTTGCGCCTTCTTCAATAAAAAGGTCTTGTGCTGGGCCAATTAGCAGGTTCGTTCTTGAAAGTTCTTTTGAAATCCTACTTTTTGTCGCTAGCTTGAAATCATGGCGCAAAATAGCATCGTTCTTGAGGTAGAGGTCCCAGCGGTTTTCGAGCAATATCAAAGCGGTAAGTTCGGATTGAATACTGGTTTTTTCTTCTCCATTTTTGGCAATTAGAATGTCTTGATGGTAAATGGCTTCGCCAGTATTTAAGTTGGCGATCATGAAAGCCAACTCGGCATTTGCAATGCACTGCGCGTTGATCCAAATACCTTCATTGGCTGGAAACTTGCCAGACAAATAATTTTCGGTTTCAAAACCTATTTGGGCAGTAGGGAGGAGCAGTTGCCAACGTTCGGTATTGGTAAAAAGACCACAGCGCAACTCGGCAACAGGTCGCGTGAGCGTAAGCGGTGCAAAGCGCAAATGCAATTGGTGGTCAGACAAGAGAAGTTTCATCGGAAGAAGCTGATTTAAATACAAAACTACTGATAAACAGCAGCGCAAATGTGAGCAGGCCATTGATGAGCAACATTTCGTTGCCAAATTGATAACCCTTCCAAATAAGGTCGGCGTTTTGACTCAAGAAATAACAGGCTACAGGCGCAAGAATGACAATCCAAGGAATGACAAGTGCCGGTACATTTCTTTTGGTGAGGATGCCAAAAGCAAACAAACCAAGTAAGGGGCCATAGGTATAGCCAGCGATTAGGAAAATCAAGTTGACAATGCTCTTGTCGTTGTACCATTTGAAAAGGAATACGAGAAGTGTAAACAAAACGGCAAAACTGAGGTGCACGATTTTCTTAAGGCGCATGCGCTCTGGTTCTGGGAGGTTTTTGCGCTCAAAACCAATGATGTCAATACAAAAAGAAGCAGTGAGTGCGGTAATGGCACCATCGACAGAAGGAAAGAGTGCCGAAATGAGCCCGATAATGAAAATAATAAAGACACCACTTGGTAGATACGTTTGGACGATTTTTGGGAAGAGGTCGTCTGGTGCGAAGTCAAGGCCATTTTTGAAGGCGAAATAACTCAAGATGCTGCCTAACAACAAGAATAAAGCATTGACAACAAGCAAGGTAATGCTAAATACCACCATGTTTTTCTGGGCGTCTTTGAGCGTTTTGACACTGATGTTCTTTTGCATCATTTCTTGATCGAGACCCGTCATGGCAATCGTAATAAAAGCACCGCCAATAAAGTGTTTCCAGAAGTAATCGCTTTTTGAAGGATTCAAAGACAAGACTTGTGTCAGTTTGTTTTGCTGTAGTTCTCGCCAAAGTTCAGAC
>JBIIZI010000180.1:0-4190 GCA_044346375.1 Crocinitomicaceae bacterium
GAGAAGACTTACTCGAATTAGGTGCAGATATTGCCGATGCCTCTATTGAATCGAATACAGATTTTAGTTTTAAAAAAAGTCCATCACTATATTATCAGGAGCTCATCCAAAGTCGGATTTATCGTTATGTGTATGAGTCAATGTGCAAGCGATTTAAGGTAGATACCCTAACTCCATCAGTACAATTTCTCGCATTAAACGGTGCCATGGTAAACGGTATTCGAATTGCGAACGACAAACTGTATAACATTTATTTAATTTGTAGCCAGACATTTGCACATGATGAACTTTTGCGTTTACGAGAATTAGTTGGTTGTGATGAAAAAAAACAAAAGGAAATAGATCATTATGCGACCCGCATGAAGGTGAAATTACCCAAGAGCAAGTGCCTTGCAAAGGAAGAAGAGGCCGATTGGTTGGATATCCTCTTGGGTTTTATCGCTGTGGCTGTTGTCATATACGCAACCTATAAATTAATGCGCTGGTTTTATAACATTATTGTAAAAATCGGGTCCTTATTTAAATCCAAATAATTCTCATAAAGAAATGTATATCAGTACTTTAAAAGTAATTTAAAATGAGATAAAATAGGGTTTCCCTAATATAATTTGAGTATTGAAAATCGATTTTATAAATTTAGCGAACAATAAAAATGATTGACCCATGAGTGAGAGAGACATAGAAAAGGTTTACAGTAAAGAAGAATTCATTGCCAAGCTAAGAAGACTTGCTGATGCCATCGAACAAAACGAAAATTTCAGAATATCTGTTGCAGGAGAAGCCATTTATGTTCCTGACCGCGCTACTTTCTCTATAGAACACGAACGTGGCGATGGCGAGCACGAAATCGAGTTTCAAATCAAATGGCAAGATCAATAATCCATAGCGTTCATTAAATGGCTACTAAATACGTTTGCTCCTCCGACGATACCCACTTGTTTGACGAACCTACCCCAGATTTCTGGTGTTCGTTGTGTCCGATCGAAAAGCGCAGTATGCTGCGTATGCAAGAAGTCGAAGATGTACCGGTTGTTGAAACAGCACCCGAGCCCGAACCTGTTCCAAGCCCGGAGCCCGAGCCCCAAACAGTTCCGACTCCCGAGCCAGAACCTATTCCAACCCCTGAGCCAGACCCAATTCCAGAGCCAGCTCCCGAACCTGTTTATGTCAAAACAATCCGACCATTAACTTTTGTTGCCATAGGTTCTGAGTCCTGGAGTGAACAAAACATCATTCTAGACGACCTTCCACAAGAGAACAATTTATGGTTGGCCTCATCTGAAAAAGATTGGTTAGATGCCCAATCCGATAAAAGACCAGTTTTTTGTTATCCCAACAATGACCAAGAATTAGCGGAGGAGTTAGGATACTTGTTCAATTGGTACGCCGTAAAGGCCATTGAAACACTCATGAAAGAACAATGGGTTGTTCCTTCAGTTGAGCAGGTGCAAGACCTACAAAAACATATGTCAAAATCGAAATCAGCATTTTTCAAGGCCGATATCGCTCAAGAGAAAGATCTCCATGTTCAACATCGTCTACCGATGTCAACTTTTGCAGATGCCACAACAAATAGGTGTTTCTGGACCGCAGATCAAGCGGTATATTTTACGGCCTATGCTTTTCAAGTTCCGTTAGATACAGACGGTTTTGAAATCAGAAAAATTGACAAAAATGCAGGCTATTTCCTAAGAGTAATAAAGCGATCATAACTGAATGTCAGAAATCTACGTCTATATCATCATTTTGCTACTCACAGTATTTGCTTTGAATAGTAATTTCTCGTTTGGAGGTAAATTATCGACTTCTGTATCCGAGAAAAACTTAATGATCGTAGAGCATCTTACACAATTCAGTTCCCGAAAAAAGAATTACCGCAAGGCGCCTGAAAACTATTCGTCGAATGGCTATTTAATCAACGGCGAAATTGTAGCAGATGCAGCCTATCTCGAGTATAAATTCCCACTCATTGATAGTTCTGAATCCGTATTTAAAATCAAACTATTCTCCCAAAACACCTCTTCTGTCGTAAGTCAGTTTGGAATAGGTACTGATATTGTAGAGTCAGACAGCGGAAAAATCCGAATTATTGCAACCGATGAAGCTTATTTGAAGCGAAACATGAATAAAAATGGCTTCTATTTCAAAAGCATCGAGGATTTTGGAATCGATTACAATCATGTCATTAAAATATCTCACGAACTAGGTAATCCGATCGCCATGTTCATTAAAAATGAGCTGGAGAAAAAAGGGAAAGATAGTTATGAGAACCGCATTCGTGCTGCATTGAACTTCGTCCAATTTATTCCTTATGGCGTCCCAGAATTCGATCATGAATCCGACGTTTATTGGGGCCTAGCACTTCCTCATGAGTCGCTTGCTATTTCGTATTCCGATTGCGATAGCAAATCCGTTTTATTAGCAACCATTTTAGTGAATCTCATACGCCCTGAAAACATAATTCTTGCCGGATGTCATATGAAAGATATGGGTGCCCACATGATTGCCGGGGTGGCAGGTTTTACCTATCCTGGAGAATACCATCACTACAATGGTAAAGATTTCCTTCTGCTCGAGACCACAACACCTCATGCATTAGAGGCCCAGCCGGTTGGCATTTATGAACAAATTGAAGTAATCCCAATTCAACTACTATGAAACAGTTTTTTGAATGGATCGCTACTTTAAATCCCAATCAGGCATTGGGTGCTTTTGTTTTGGTGTGTGCTTTAATGGCGTTGTTTCCATATGCCTCAACTATTCTTCATTGGCTAAAACTCAAATTTGGAAATCACGATCCAGAGATTTTAGATTTTTCTTGGCGTATATCGCAAGATCATTTCTTGATGAGTTCAAAAGGAAAGAAATATTATTTAAATGCCTCTAATCAAAACTTTATTCTTGAAGGTGGCAAAATCATTATCAATTGGCATGTCAAGGGTGCCTACAGAGTAGATGTCCTGCCGATTGGCAAAAAGTTAAAAGGAAACACAGCCATGATTGCTGCAAGGCGGCAACAAAATGAGTTCAAGCTAATTGCCTATACTACCAAAGGAAAGCTAGAGAAAAACCTAGTAATTGATCCTAAATTATTTCGCGAGCTCTCTACAGTAAACCTAAGCAAGGAAAATCAATTTGACCAAGATGCGCAGGTAAGAAAAACAACATCTTTTACCACTGCCAATACCTTACAAGGACGTTATCGCAGCGGCAAACTGGGTCAGTTACCAAAGATCCAAACAAAGATTTTAAGCTCCACAACAAATAGAATCCAATATCCAAAGCAAATCAGTCAAATGAAAGCTTGGTATGAAAGAAAAATTTGGAAGGCCGCCCAAAGCCGCTATTTCAGAGCAAATAATTTTCATGGTGTTGCATTTAACCCGAGTAAATACAATGCAGCCATGAAGAGTAATACAAATGATAAATTAATAAGTTAAGAACCATAAACTACAATACAATGAGTGAAAACAACAATTCAATTGGCATGAATGAATTGGTAGATTACCAAAAGAAAACCTACAGTCCGTTCATGGAGCGCATCATGAAATTCCTCTGGAAATGCGGCGGAGCCGATGCTCAAATCCTCCAATACGCACCTTATTCCGATCACATCAAAAATGCCGGTATCGGCGGCGTCGTCCTCGCCACATCCGTCATGGCCACTATCGCCATGGGCTTCGCGATGCATGTAATTTTTGGTGGGAGTAGTGGAAATTGGGGAATAACAATCCCCGTTGCTTTAATTTGGGGCTTAATTATTTTCAACCTCGACCGCTTTATTGTTTCTACCGTTAAAGGAGACGGAACTGAAAAAATTACCGGAAGTGAGTGGATATCAATGCTACCAAGGTTAATTATGGCCATCATAATCGGTCTTACCATTTCAGCACCATTGGAGACTCAAATTTTTCAACAAGAGATTAAACGTGAATGGGGTTTGTCAATGGATCAATTAGCCTTGAGTAAGAAATACGAGATTGAGCAAATTGAGATAACACATAATTCTGAAATTAATTCCAAAGTAACTAAGCTTGAAAGTGATGCTAAAGCACAACAGTTAATTGTTGATAAATGGTCTAAAGCATTTGAGGAAGAAGCATCGGGAATGAGAGGAGGCAGAGGAATTGGTCCTGAAGCTAAAGCTATGAAAATTCAATTGGATAGTGCTACTGTTAAATTGAATAGAA
>JBIIZI010000181.1:0-4181 GCA_044346375.1 Crocinitomicaceae bacterium
ATTTAGCCGCTCACTTAAATGAAATTGGCTTGGATGCAGTGGAGGTCATTCCAACGGCAGGGCACCCAATTGTATATGCAGAAAAAATCATAGACGCTTCGTTACCAACAGTTTTAGTATATGGTCACTATGACGTTCAGCCTGCTGATCCGCTCGAACTTTGGCACACCCCAGCATTTGAGCCCGTCATCAAACAAACATCCATTCATCCAGAAGGCGCTATTTTTGCGCGCGGTGCTTGCGACGACAAAGGTCAGTTTTTCATGCACGTGAAAGCCGTTGAAGCGATGCTTCAGGCGCAAGAACTTCCTTGCAACCTTAAGCTCATGATTGAAGGAGAGGAAGAGGTGGGTAGCCCTAACCTAGCAATTTTTGTTCGAGAAAATAAAAGTAAATTAAAAGCAGATATCATTCTTGTATCTGATACCGGTATGTTGGCCAACGACACCCCTTCTATCACCACTGGCTTGAGGGGCCTAAGCTATGTAGAAGTAGAGGTAACAGGTCCCAATCGCGACCTCCACTCAGGTCTTTACGGGGGTTGTGTTGCTAACCCGATCAATACGCTCACTCAAATGATTGCTAGTCTGCACGACGAAAACATGCGCATTACCATACCTGGTTTTTACGATAAAGTGGTAGAGCTTTCTGCCGCAGACCGCGCCGAAATGGCAAAAGCTCCATTTTCTGAGCAAGCCTATTGCGAGGCCTTGGATATCCGAGCTACACACGGTGAAAATTCATATAGCACAATGGAGCGCGGCTCTATTCGCCCAACGCTAGACGTCAATGGCATTTGGGGTGGTTATACTGGCGAAGGTGCAAAAACAGTAATTGCCTCCAAAGCATTCGCTAAAATTTCCATGCGCTTGGTACCCGACCAAGATCCAGAAGAAATCACCAACCTCTTCCAAAAACATTTTGAAAGCATTGCACCAATGAGTGTGCGGGTAAAGGTAATGCCACACCACGGAGGCGAACCAGTGGTTACGCCAACCGACTCACCGGCATACGGAGCTGCAAGCCGTGCTTATGAAACCACATTTGGAAAAAAACCTATTCCGGTGCGCAGCGGCGGAAGCATCCCAATTATTGCTATGTTCGAACAAGAACTTGGGCTTAAAACCATCTTAATGGGTTTTGGCTTGGATAGCGACGCCATCCACAGCCCTAATGAGCATTTTGGCTTATTTAATTATTTCAAGGGCATCGAGACCATCCCTTATTTTTACAAGCACTTTAGCGAGATCTAAGCATGAAAAACATTTTCTTTCTCTTTGGTTTATTTGTTTTAGTGGCATGTAAAAGCTTAGAAGAACCCGTTGAACTGGTCAGCTTCGACGGTACACAAATTGAACAATTTAGTGGACAGCTCGTGAAGTTTAAAGCCAGTTTTCATATCCAGAACAACCTTTGGGTTCCTGTCAAAATGAAGCCAGGTTCTTTTGAGGTATTCATCGATCAACAAAAAATTGGTAATCTATTTATCGACGAACCGATCAAAATTCGAGGTCACCGAGAGAGCGAGCTTACTATTCCATTACGCCTCATACCAGAGCCGGGTTTTATGACCACCGCTTATAAGGCTGCCAAAAAACCACTTGCTACAGTTAAAATTAGCGGCTATCCAAAAGCCGGGGCTTTGTTCATTTACAAAACATTCCCGGTTTCTAAAGAGACCCAAATTGAACCCGCTCAATACATTCCTTACATCCCTTCTTTCTGATGCTCACACCCGTTGCTCCTAAAAAACTTTTCTTACTTGACGCATACGCACTCATTTATAGAGCTTATTTTGCGTTTGCCAAAAACCCACGTGTCAATTCAAAAGGAGAAAACACATCGGCAGCTTTTGGTTTTACGAATGTCCTTATTGACATTCTCAAAACGGAGCAACCCACGCACATTGCTGTTGTTTTTGACCCCCCAGGGGGCTCTACCCAGCGTCAAGAAGAATTTGTCGAATATAAGGCGCAACGCGAACAAATGCCCGAGGACATCCGTTCCATGATTCAGCCCATCAAACAAATTGTTCAGGCTTTTAATATTCCGATATTGGAGGTGGCAGGTTTTGAGGCCGACGACGTTATCGGAACTTTTGCCAAGCTTGCCGAGCCAAGGGGTTTTCTTACCTACATGATGACCCCCGACAAAGACTATGCGCAATTAGTAAGTCCACAAACGTTTATGTACAAGCCTGGGCGCGGCGGAAATCCGCCAGAAATTTTAGGGGTTAAAGAAGTTTGTGAAAAATTTGAAGTGACTTCCCCTATTCAAGTCATTGACATTTTAGGTTTGTGGGGCGATGCCTCTGACAACATTCCCGGAATTCCCGGAATTGGAGAGAAAACCGCAAAGGCTTTGGTAGCCAAGTATGGCTCCATGGAAGGCCTTTTTGAGCACGTCCATGAATTGAAAGGAAAGCAAAAAGAAAATGTCGAGAATTTTCAGCAACAAGGCCTCATGTCCAAATCATTGGCCACCATTATCCGCGATGTTCCTATTGAATTCGATGAAAAGGATTTAGAAGTTTGCCCTGTTAATGCCGATGCCATTCGCGACATCTTTACCGAATTAGAATTCAGAACACTTGCCAAGCGCATCATCGGCGAAGAACTTGTAGTTACCCAAACAACCGTAAATAAAGAAGATTCGCAGCTAGACCTCTTTGGGATGCAAAGCATGCTAGAACCCCAGGAGGCTGCACCTACCTCGAACTATAAAACCATCGCTACAGAAAAACCGAGCTATCACCTCATCACTTCTGAAGAAGAGCGCAAAGAGTTGCTCGCGCTGCTACTTGTTCAAAGCGAAGTGTGTTTTGATACAGAAACGACATCTATTGATGCGCTTCATGCGGACTTAGTTGGTTTTTCGTTTGCTTATAAGCCGCGAGAAGCATTTTATGTAGCTGTACCCTCAGATTTTGAAGCAGCAAAAGCAATTGTAAACGAATTTGCGTTGGTGTTCGAGGACATCTCCATTGAGAAAATCGCCCACAACATTAAATATGATCTCAAAGTATTGCATCGCTATGGCATCGAATTAAAAGGTCCGCTTTTCGACACCATGATTGCACAATATTTGATCAATCCGGAGTCTAAACAAGGCATGGATTTCTTGGCCACTTATTACCTAAATTATCAGCCCATTTCTATTGAGGCGCTCATTGGTAAAAAAGGAAAGAATCAAGGTAATATGTCAGATTTAGCACCTGAGCAAATCAAAGACTACGCTTGTGAAGACGCCGATATTACCTACCAACTCAAAAAACTTTTAGAGCCAGAAATTGATAAACCGCACCTGCATCATTTGTTTTACGACGTCGAAATGCCTTTGGCAAAGGTGCTCAAAGAAATAGAACAAGAAGGAATAGCAATTGATACCGCCGCGCTCACTGCTTTTTCTAAAGAACTCGACCAGCGCCTAATAGAACTCGACCAGCAAATCAAAGAACTGGCTGGAGAAGCATTCAATATTGATTCTCCTAAACAACTCGGAGAAATCTTATTTGAGAAACTCCAAATTTCGAGCAAGGCAAAGAAGACCAAAACAGGTCAATATGCTACCTCAGAAGACATACTGCAAAAACATGAGCACGACCACCCAATTATCGGTCACATTTTGGAGTACCGTCAGTTGCGCAAATTAAAAAGCACTTACGTAGACCCATTACCAATGCTGTGCGACCCAATTGATGGCCGAATTCACTCGAATTTCATGCAAACGGTTACTGCAACTGGTCGCCTAAGCTCTAATAACCCGAACCTTCAAAATATTCCAGTGCGCTCGGCTAAAGGCCGAGAAATTCGCCGCGCTTTTGTGCCCCGTTCTTCCGATTTCCAACTCATGGCCGTCGATTACTCTCAGATAGAATTGCGCATCATTGCTGCGCTTTCTGGAGACCCGAACATGATTGCCGCCTTCAAAAGCGGCCATGACATCCATGCGGCAACAGCAGCAAAAGTATTTCACACCCCGATCGCTGAGGTCAGCCGCGAACAGCGCAGCGCTGCAAAAGCGGTCAATTTTGGCATCATTTACGGTCAGTCGGCTTTTGGTTTGGCTCAAAATCTCCAAATTTCGCGAACCGAAGCAAAAGGCATTATCGATGCTTATTTTGAACAATACGGCACCATCAAAACCTACATGGACAAAGTAATAGCTCAGGCCAGAGAATT
>JBIIZI010000182.1:0-4176 GCA_044346375.1 Crocinitomicaceae bacterium
GCTTAGTCAGCTCTAATTTTCTCCCATGAAGATTGGGCTTGATGTCTCCGGTGGCGATTTCGCTCCGCAAGCGACAATTGATGGTGCATTATTAGCCAAACAAGCTTTGGGTAATGATGTCACTATTGTTTTGTTTGGTGACGAACTCCAAATTCAAAAAGAATTAGCGAGTCGTGGTCAGAGCGCTGCGTTGTTCGAAATCATACATGCACCTGAAGTAATTACCTACCACGATCATCCTACCCGAGCGCTACCCAAAAAACCAAACAGTTCAATTGCTGTTGGTTTTGAAATGCTCGCAAAAGGCCTCATCGATGTATTTGCCAGCAACGGCAATACCGGCGCAATGCTCGTGGGTGCCATGTACAAACTCAACACAATTCCAGGCGTTATTCGTCCGTGTATAACCTCTACTTTGCCCACCATGAACGGCGGGCAATCTGTGTTACTCGATGTTGGCTCCAACGCCGATTGTAAATCAGACGTACTTTATCAATTTGCTGTTTTGGGCGCTGTTTATGCAGCCAGTGTTTTAGGCCTTGAAAATCCCAAAGTCGCTTTGCTCAATATCGGTGAGGAAGATTCAAAAGGCAACTTGCTTTCAATAGCCACCTACAAATTACTTTCCGAATCCGACGAACTCAATTTTACGGGTAACATCGAAGGTCGGGACCTCTTTACAGGAGTTGCCGATGTCATTGTTTGCGATGGCTTTACCGGCAATATCGTACTTAAAGAGGCGGAAGGCATCTTTACATTAATGAAGCAACGCGGTATCCAAGACGAATACTTCGACCGCTTCAACTATGAGAACTACGGCGGCACGCCAATTTTAGGTGTAAAAGGAAACGCCATTATCGGACACGGCATATCTAACGATATCGCCGTCAAAAACATGATTCTTCACGCGCACAACGTCGTGAGTTCGAACCTAACAGAAAAAATTAACGAAGCTTTTAACTAACATGGGTAAAATCACCGCTGCTATTACCGCTGTTCAGGGCTATGTGCCTGAACATATTTTATCAAACGACGATTTAGCCAAGTTGGTCGACACCTCTGATGAATGGATCATGAGCCGCACCGGAATCAAAGAACGCCGTATCATGAAAGATGGCGCAAGTTCTGATATGGCCGCTGCAGCAGTTAAAGCTTTACTTGAGAAAAAAGGCATCGATCCTTTAGAAATAGAATTAGTCATTGTGGGTACGGTAACACCTGACCACCCATTCCCAAGCACAGCCAATATCGTTTGCGATAAAGTGGGCATGAAAAACGCTTGGAGTTTTGATGTCAATGCGGCGTGTTCAGGCTTTTTATATGCATTGTCTACAGGTTCGCAATTCATTGAATCAGGAAAACACAAAAAAGTTTTAGTAATTGGTGTCGACAAAATGACTTCAATCATCGATTACCAAGACCGCACTACATGCGTTATTTTCGGCGACGGCGCCGGTGCTGTTTTACTAGAACCAAATGACGAAGGCAATGGTGTCATGGACTTCATCTTAAGAAGCGATGGAGCAGGGCGTCAGTATTTGCAACAACCTGCGGGCGGTTCTTATATGCCAGCTTCTATTGAAACAGTAGAAAACCGTTTGCACTATGTCAAACAAGAAGGACAAGCTGTTTTCAAATTCGCCGTTACGAACATGGCCGATGTCTCAGCCGAAATTATGGAACGCAATCATTTAACCAGTGACGACGTCAGTTGGTTGGTTCCGCATCAGGCCAACCTCCGCATCATAGATGCAACTGCCAACCGCATGGGTCTGACCAAAGAAAAGGTCATGATCAATATTCAGCGCTACGGCAATACTACCGCAGGAACTTTGCCACTTTGCTTATGGGATTACGAAAGTCAACTGAAAAAAGGTGACGTTCTTATCCTGTCCGCATTCGGTGGCGGTTTCACTTGGGGAGCTATTTACCTCAAGTGGGCCTACAATTCATAATTAAATTAACTTTGAAAAAAATTAGACCATGAATTTAGAAGAGATCAAAGACCTTATCAAGTTGGTGTCCAAATCCGGACTCGGCAAAGTTGAAATCGAAAGAGAAGGTTTTCGCATTTCAATCAAAGGCAGCCAAACTGAGCCAATTATGTATCAGGCTGCTCCAATGGTAGCTGCTCCTGTAGCTGCTGCTCCAGCACCAGTTGCAACGAGTGCTGCTCCGGCAAGTACTACTGAAAGCACTAGCAACGACGACAGCAAATACATCACTGTAAAATCCCCAATGATCGGTACTTTCTACCGTACACCAGGGCCAGACAAAGACGCATTTGTTAATGTTGGCGACAGCATTCAAAAAGGAGACAAAGTTTGTATCATTGAAGCCATGAAAACTTTCAATGAAATTGAATCTGAAATCTCTGGTAAAATTGTTAAAGTGCTCGTTGATAACGCGAGCCCTGTAGACTACGATCAGCCATTATTCTTGGTAGATCCAGCTTAAAAACCAACACATGTTTAAAAAAATATTGATTGCCAATCGCGGCGAAATTGCGCTGCGCGTGATTCGCACCTGTAAAGAAATGGGCATCAAAACGGTGGCCGTTTATTCTACTGCAGACAAAGACAGCTTGCCTGTGCGCTTTGCTGACGAAGCTGTTTGCATTGGGCCTCCAACGAGTGCTTTGTCTTATCTGAGCATCCCCAACATTATTGCAGCCGCAGAAATTACCAACGCCGATGCCATTCATCCAGGCTATGGGTTTCTTTCTGAAAACGAAAAATTCTCTAAAGTTTGTCAGGAACACGGTATCAAATTCATTGGTGCCTTGCCTGAACAAATTGCCGGAATGGGCGACAAAGCCACCGCAAAAGCAACCATGATTGCCGCTGGTGTGCCTTGTATTCCAGGTTCAACAGGTTTGTTAAAAGACTTAGCCGATGCCTTTGTAACGGCTGAGGTAGTAAAATATCCCGTGATTTTGAAAGCTACTGCTGGTGGTGGTGGAAAAGGCATGCGCATCGTCTGGAAAAAAGACGAAATGGAAGCAGCCTGGGATTCCGCACGTCAAGAGGCCGGAGCAGCATTTGGCAACGACGGCATCTACATGGAAAAATTCATTGAGGAGCCGCGCCATATCGAAATTCAAATTGCCGGGGACCAATACGGTAATGCTTGTCACCTCTCTGAGCGCGACTGCTCTATTCAACGTCGCCACCAAAAATTAGTGGAAGAAACCCCTTCTCCATTCATGACCGACGAACTCCGTGAAAGAATGGGTGAAGCTGCAATCAAAGCTGCCAAAGCCGTGAAATATGAAGGCGTAGGTACAGTTGAGTTTTTGGTCGACAAAAACCGTGACTTCTACTTCATGGAAATGAATACGCGCATTCAGGTGGAGCACACCATTACTGAAGAAGTCATCAATTTTGACCTCATCAAGGAGCAAATTAAAATTGCTGCCGGAGAAAAAATATCTGGTAAAAATTACTACCCAACTATGCACGCTATTCAGTGTCGCATCAATGCCGAAGATCCATACGCAGATTTTCGTCCGAGCCCAGGAAAAATTACAGATTACCACTGCCCTGGCGGACACGGTGTTCGCATAGACGCTCACGTTTACGCTGGTTATTCTATTCCGCCTTACTACGACTCCATGATTTCTAAATTAATCGTGGTAGCTCAAACGCGCGAAGAGGCCATCTTAAAAATGAAGCGTGCCCTAAGTGAATACGTCATTGGTGGTGTGAAAACTACCATTCCATTCCATCAAAAACTCATGGATAATCCAGATTTTAACGCTGGTAATTTTACCACAAAATTTATGGATACTTTCGACTTTTAAAGCAAGGCTTCTTCGGAAGCCTTTTTTATTTGTTCAAAAGGCAACGCATTAGTTGGTATTTCGTTATGCTTTTGCTAAATTTAGCAAGCTAAAACGAAACTAACGAAACACTACTACTCAAAATGCGCATCATTGCCTTCATTGGGCTTATGCTAGCTTTGGTATTTCATACCCAAGCACAGTATTGCACCACTGCCACAAGCACCACTGCCATTACGCCAAGCAGTACCGTCCAAAACACCGCGACCTTCCCGGCAGGAACCGCACCTGTTTTCACTTTTACAGGTAACGCTGGCTGTACATATACTTTTACAACATGTGGCCTTAGTTCGGTCGATACCTATTTACGTATCTACAATTCCACTGTCACTTTT
>JBIIZI010000183.1:0-4153 GCA_044346375.1 Crocinitomicaceae bacterium
GTTGGTATTGGCTCCTGAATTGGCCATGGATAGGATACCTGGGCCAACATGTTTGAGCGTCGGGTCGATTTCATCGTAAAATTTATAGCCGGGATCACCCATGCCAGTTCCTTGCGGGTCTCCGCCTTGAATCATGAAATCGGCGATCACGCGGTGGAAGATCAGGCCATCAAAAAATGGCTTAGAAAAAGATTTATCGCCAACTTTAAAATTGCCTTCGGCCAAACCTACAAAGTTACCAACGGTCATGGGTGTTTTTTGATACTCCAACTGACAAACGACAACGCCCTTGTTGGTGGTGAAGCGGGCGTAAATTCCGTCTTGAGGTTCTACGGCGTTTTGGGCATTTAAAATGCCTGTAAAAGGCAAGAAAAGTAAAGTAAATAGTAATTTTTTCATGGGGTTATTTTTCGATGTCTAGTAATTCAACTTCAAAGATAAGTACAGAATAAGGAGGAATAAGTTCGGTTGGTGAACCCGGGCCATATGCCAATTCTTGAGGAATGTAAAAACGGTATTTTGCGCCAACATTCATGAGTTGAACTCCTTCTGTCCAACCAGGGATAACTGCATTGAGTGGAAAAGAGATGGGTTCTTTGCGCTCTAAAGAGCTATCAAAAATTTGTCCGTCGATGTTGGTGCCGGTATAGTGCACCTTTACGGTAGAACTCGCTGTTGGTTTTTGACCTCTTCCTTTTTTAAGCACTTCGTATTGCAAGCCACTAGCCGTTACTTGTATGTCTTTTTTCTTGGCATTTTCCAAAAGGAAAGCCTCTCCTTTTTCGCGATTGACTCTGCCAGCTTCTTTTTCTGCAGCCAAAGCCTCTTGATTTACGGCTTGTTCGGCGCTTTCAATAGCTTGCATTTTCTCTTGAAAATAAGACATGACACACTGGTTGCTTGGGTCTTTAAGTAAGCTTTCTTGTTTCATCATGGCATCGCTGAGCCCTTGAAGCAAGAGCGCAACATTGGCTTCAGGAAAATCTTTAAGAACACTTTGGGCAATATTTTGACCTGCCAAATAACTAACGGAGTCGATCCTGGATTTGACCTGCGGAGCTTGCGCTAGCGCTTGAACAGCAAACAAAATGCTGAGTGGGAATAGTATTTTTTTCATAGTTATTAAATTTCGTTTCGGGTATCTGAGCCCCAAAACATTTTGTTTCGGATGGTATCTAAAAAGTTGTTGTCTTCGAATTTTACTACGTTGATCATGAATTCGGCTTTGGTGATGATGACCTTTTCACCTTGTTTGATATGTTGCGAATGACCATCTAAAGATAGCAAATAAGTGCGGTCTCGGCCTTCTACTTGCAAAGAAATTGGCATGTGGTCAGGAACCACAACAGGACGAACATTGAGGTTGTGTGGCGCAATTGGTGTGATGATATGCACCTGACAACCCGGTGTGATGATGGGGCCACCACAACTTAAGCTATAGGCAGTTGAACCCGTTGGCGTAGCAACAATAAGGCCATCGGCCCAATAGGTGTTTAAGAATTTATCGCCAAGATAGGCCTGCACTTTGATCATGGAGGAGGTATCTTTTTTCTGAAGCGTAAGCTCGTTGAGCGCGAAGTTTTCGTCGGCAAATAAGTCGTTGTCGGTATGCACCCTTAACAAGGAACGCTTTTGAAATTCGTACTGACCATCATTGAAGCGCTGCAGTGTTTGAGCAATTTGCGATTTAGAAAGATTCGACAAAAAGCCCAAACGACCGGTATTGATGCCGAGAATTGGAACCCCGGAATCGCGGATAAAGGATACGGCTTTGAGGAAAGTGCCGTCGCCTCCTAAACTGATCATGAGGTCAAATCCGGTTTTGAGGTCGAGGTGATTTGTAAAGGTCTGATAAGTGAGGGGCCACTGATATTTGGTGTGGAGCTGTTGGGCTAATTCGTGTTCGAGCACGGGTTTCCAACCTAACTCTACAATTCCCTTGAGTAGGTTTTCAAAAACACTGAGGTCTTGCTTGAATATTTTTTTGGCGTAAACGGCGATTTGTTTCATTACATGCTTAAATAATGCATGAGTTCTTGGTAGCGGTCTTGGAGTTCGTCGGGTTGTTGACTGTCTTGAAAGCTCGCTAGCACTTGGTAATCATAGCGCTCAAAGGTACGGATAATTGCACTTAGGTTTTGTTGATTGAGGCGCAAATTGACTTGAATTTTGGTGCTATCTGGAATAGTACTCACAAATAAATTGAGGATTTTAGCTTGATTGCTTTCGACAATCTGGGCAATTTGTGCCAATGTGTAGTCGTTGGCATTCATTTCTAGCACCAAAACGGATCCAGACTCATTGAGCCCGCTGGTTTCTGCCAATAATTGCAGTAGTTCTTGGGCACTAATGACACCTAAGTAATTTTCCTGGCGGTCTAAGACGGGAAGAACCGTTAATTTGAAAAGTGCAAAATGTTGGAGTAGATCAAATAAGTGCGCATCGGCAAAAGCAAAAGGACGCGGGAGGTGCTGAAATAAATGGTCTAGGCTTTGGTCGAGGTCGGATTGGTCGAGTAATTCTGATTCGGAAACAAGACCGACAAAATTTCCGTTTTTTAGGACAGGAAGGTGATTGACCTGAAATTCATCCATCCAGAATAGCGCTTTTTCACCGGTATCGGTGTGCAATAATGGAGGGATTTGATCTGAAAGTATGTTAGAGGCTCTCATAGTTGGCGCAAAATACTAAATTCCTTGAATGTTTCGTACTTTTGCAACTCAATTATTGTGCCATGACCAGACTCAGCGTGAATATCAATAAAATCGCAACCTTGCGCAATGCACGTGGTGGTCAAACACCAAACGTGTTGCAATTTGCGCTCGACGCCGAAAGATTCGGTGCGCAAGGAATTACCGTGCATCCAAGACCCGATCAACGCCATATTACCACCCAAGATTGCTACGACCTTCACGACCGCATTCAAACGGAATTCAATATCGAAGGCTACCCAGATGCGCGCTACCTGCAACTCATCAAAGACCTCCGCCCTGCTCAGGCCACTTTGGTACCTGATCCACCGGGAGTACTTACCTCCAATGCAGGTTGGGATTGCAGCAGCCAAGCCAAATTCCTCGAGCCAATCATTGCGCAAATTCAAGACTTAGGTGTTCGTGTTTCGCTCTTCATGGAAACAGATCGCGCACAACTCGACCAAGCCAAAGCGCTTGGGGCCGATCGCATAGAATTTTATACGGGGCCATACGCAGAACACTACAGCACTAACAAAAATGCAGCTGTTGCTCCATATAAAATGGCGGCACAGCACGCACTGAATTTAGGCTTGGGTATCAATGCAGGCCATGACCTCAGTTTGGAAAATTTAGCATTTTTGAAGGCCGAACTTTGTGCACTCGACGAAGTTTCTATCGGACATGCCCTCATTTCAGATGCACTCTACTTGGGCATTGAAAACACCATTCAGAGGTATCTCTACGAATTGCGCTGAGGCGCCTGATGCAGTACGCGCTGCGGATAAGGAATTTCAATGGAATACGCTCTAAAGAGGCGGTCGATTTCAAACCTGATTTCAGACTTATAGTTGTTGATATCCCAACTTTGATCTGCCCAAAAAACGAGCTCGAGTTCTAGACCTGCGTCGCCAAAATCAGCGAGCCTCACCATGACAGGATTGTTTTTTTTGACCTTCGGATGCGCTAAGGCGGCCTGCTTGAGCAAGCGTTCAATTAGGCTGAGGTCGGCACCGTAAGCCACTGCCAATTTGATGGTAAAGCGCGTCAGTTCTGAACCGTGGCTCCAATTTTCGATGCGGTCTTGGGTGAGGTGCGTATTGGGAATAATGAGCACATTTCCTTCGCGGGTCTGGATTTGTGTGGTGCGCACATTGATCTTGACAATTTTGGCCACCATAGATTCATTGCTTTGCGCAGCTGTCTTGGTTTTGCCGTTGATCTCGACAATATCGCCAACCCTTAAATTACCTTCAAAAAGCAAGACTATTCCGGCAATCATGTCTTTGAAAACATCCTGAAGCCCGAGCCCTAGGCCCACCAAAAGACCAACAGAGCTGGTCAGTAAAATCATAAGATCTATACCGAGGAGCTTGAAGCAAAGTAAGACAGAGCTTACATAAATAAAGTATTTAGCAAGCTGATTATAGACAAATTCTGTACCTGCATCGATGTTGGGGTTG
>JBIIZI010000184.1:0-4142 GCA_044346375.1 Crocinitomicaceae bacterium
ACCGCGCACAACTTCCAAGACCCATCAAACTTATTTTCCAGCCTGGCGAAGAACAAAATCCAGGAGGAGCTAGCCTCATGATCAAAGCTGGCGTGCTCGAAAACCCTAGCGTAGAGGAACTCATCGCTTTGCACGTATATCCAGAAATGGAAGTCGGGAAGGTGGGTTTGCGCCCAGGTCTGTATATGGCTTCTAGCGATGAAATCCATGTTGAAATCATTGGTGTAGGTGGCCATGGCGCCTTGCCGGCTCGGTTTGTCAACCCTATTGATGTCGGAATCGCCTGGATGCAAGCATGTCAGAAGTTGGTCCAGGACAAGCGCCCACAAGTGGTGCCGCAGGTACTTACTTTTGGCCGTTTTGAGGCATTAGGCAGTACCAATGTGGTGAGCGCAACTGCAACCATCAAAGGAACCTTTCGCACCATGGACGAAAAATGGCGCGCACAAGTTAAAACAATTTTACACGAACAAGCGGCGCAAATTGCCGCGCAGTTTGGGGCTCAAATCAATGTAACGATCGGAGAGGGCTATCCTTTCTTGAAGAATGACCCCGAACTTACCCATAAAGTCAGAAATATCCTCGAAAAAGAGTGGGGTGCGTCAAATGTGGAGGAGCTCGGTTTGCGCATGACCGCCGAAGATTTTGCATTTTACAGTCATCACCGCCCGGTGTGTTTTTTCAGGTTAGGAACTGGCAATGCGGCCAAAGGGCTCACACATGCGGTGCATCATCCGCAATTCGATATCGATGAAGCTGCGCTAGAAATAGGCGTGAAGAGTATGTTCGCAATTGCGTTGTCATGAAACAAATGCTCGTAATCGCCCTTTTGATGTTGTTGTTCGCTTGCAGCAAATATACACGCAATGAAAAACGCTTGCCGGGTTCTTGGACCGTGGATGTCGTGCGCATTGAAGACGGCGAAGGCTTTCTCTTTTTTGACAGCTTGGCAACGGGTAGTTTTTCGATAGATGCAGCAAAAATCAATGGCAATGCAGCTTACACGTACTCGTATTTTGGTCAGTATGATGTTTCAGATGCTGTGGTTTTCAACCAAAGTAGTTGTGCCTTGAGCGCAAATGGCGAACAGCTCTTGATTGCTCGAGAAACAGACACCCTAAAAGCAAAAATTATTGTACTCACCAATAAACACTTGACCTTCGAGTATTACGATTACTTGCAATACCGCTTGAAGAGATTCAGTTGCACAAGGATTTTATAAAAAGCCGAGCTCTAACTTGGCTTCTTCGCTCATCATGTCTTTATCCCAGGGTGGGTCAAAAACAATATTGACCTTAGCGCTCTGGACGCCTTCTACGCTGGCTACTTTATCTTCTACTTCTTTTGGCAAAGACTCGGCAACGGGGCAGTTGGGCGAGGTGAGGGTCATGTCGATGAAAACATGGTTGTCGGTTTCTACCTTGACTTCGTAGATGAGGCCGAGTTCGAAAATATCGACAGGGATTTCGGGGTCATAGATGGTTTTGAGCATCTCGACGATGCGGTCTTCTAATTCATTCATTGGGCAAGACTTTGAAGTGCTTCTGTTTTCATGCGTTTGACCATACTTAAAAGGCCATTGGCTCGGGTGGGTGAGAGGTGTTCGGCGAGCCCAATTTGGGAGATAAAAAAGAGGTCTGATTTGACGACGGCTTCTGGGCTTTCGTTGTTGAGTACTTGGATGAGTAGCCCAATAATGCCTTTGGTGATAATTGCGTCGGAGTCGGCGCTAAAATGCATTTTGCCGTCTTTGATTTCGGTGGCCAACCACACATTAGACTGGCAACCTTCGATGAGGCGGTCTTGGGTTTTGAGCTCAGGAGCTAGTGTAGGAACACTTTTGCCGAGTTCGATGATGTATTCGTATTTGTCCATCCAGTCGTCGTAGATGGCAAATTCGTCGATGATTTCTTGTTGTTTTTCTTGGAGGGTCATGCGCCTAAAATTTGCATGCTGCGCTCTAAAGCAGCAACAAATGTGTCTATTTCTTCTTTGGTGTTGTAAAATGCAAAAGATGCGCGAACGGTGCCCGGAATTTGGTAGAAATCCATGAGAGGCTGCGTGCAGTGATGGCCTGTGCGCACAGCGATGCCTTGTTTGTCTAAAAGAGTGCCGATATCGAAGGGATGCATTTTGTCAATTGTAAACGAAACCACACTGGTTTTGTTCTTGGCTTCGCCGATAATGTGGAGCCCTTCGAAGGTATCTAAAATGCCCTGCGCATATTTGGTGAGTTCGAGTTCGTGAGCGGCAGCTGCTTTCATGTCGATGCTTTGCAAAAACGAGATGGCACTGCCTAGGCCAATGGCGCCTGCAATGTGTGGAGTTCCGGCTTCAAACTTGAGGGGTAGTGTGTTGTAGGTGCTGCGCTCAAAAGTAACTTTTGAGATCATGTCTCCACCACCTTGATATGGAGGCATGGTGTCTAAAAGCGCTTCTTTACCGTATAAAATACCGATGCCAGTTGGGCCGAAAACTTTGTGGCCCGAGAAGGTATAGAAATCGCAGTTGAGGTCTTTGACGTCTATGGCAAGGTGCTGGATGCTTTGTGCGCCGTCTAGTAAAACTTTGGCGCCAACCTGATGGGCTTTGGCGATGAGTTCTTTGACGGGGTTGATGGTGCCGAGCGTATTGGAAATGTGTGTAAGTGCCAAGAGTTTGGTGCGTTCGCTGAGTAGTTGGTCAAAGGCTGCTAGATCGAGTTCTCCTTTTTTGGAGATGGGAATAACGCGCAATACACAGCCTTTGCGCTCGCACAAAAGTTGCCAAGGCACAATATTGGAGTGGTGCTCCATGGCTGAAATCAGGATTTCGTCGCCGGGTTTTAGGCGCTCTCCAAAAGAAAACGCGACCAGATTGATGCTGTCTGTGGTGCCTTTAGTAAAGATGATTTCTTCAGGGGCATTGGCGCCAATGTATTTTTGAATGGTGCGGCGTGCGGCTTCGTAAGCAGAAGTTGCTTGCTGGCTGAGGTAATGCACCCCACGGTGAATGTTGGCATTTTCTAGGGCGTAGTACTGTGCGAGGGTGTCGAGTACCACTTGCGGTTTTTGCGAGGTAGCGCCGTTGTCAAAGTAAATGAGCTGTTTGCCGTAAACTTTTTGGCGAAGGGCAGGAAATTGCGCGCGGATGTCAGAAACGGAAAACGGAGAGTGCTCCATACTTTTGAGTTTTTTACAAAAGTACGGAATTTCGCTATTTTGAATGGTTCTAAAGAAGCAAAATTATCAGAAAACTTTTTGCAGCGAGCCTTGCGTTTATTTGGCTTTCAAAACCACATACGGAATGAGAATTTCTTCTAGAGAAATACCTCCGTGCTGAAAAGTTTGCCCGTAATAATTGACAAAATGATTGTAGTTGTTCGGGTAGACAAAAAAGTCTTGCTCGCGCGCAAAAACAAATTCTGCTGACATCTTGAGTTTCGGTAATTGCGCTTCTTGCGGATTCTTGACCACGAATACTTCTTTGGCGTCGTAACTGAGCCCACGCCCCGCTTTGTAGCGCAGGTTGGAGTTGGTGTTGCGCTCGCCGACGATGCGCACTGGCTTGGTGACTTTAATAGTGCCGTGGTCGGTGGTAATAATGAGTCTTTGCCCGGCTTCGGCAATTTTCTTTAAGATATCGAGCAGCGGAGAGTGTTCGAGCCAGCTTGTTGTAATGGAGCGGTAGGCGGCTTCGTTGTCGGCGAGTTCGCGGATCACTTCCATTTCGGTGCGGGCATGCGATAGCATATCGACAAAGTTGTAAACGATGAAATTGACGTCGTTGTCTTTCCATTGATGGAACTGATCGGCTAATTTTTTGCCCGCCTCGACGTTGGTAATTTTATTGTAAGACCACTTCACGTTTTTGCCTAAGCGCTTGAGTTGCGCCTCGAGGAAGTCTTTTTCATGCATGTTTTTGCCGCCTTCGTCGTCCTCGTTTTTCCAGAGTGTCGGGAAGCGTCTTTCGATTTCGGCCGGAAGCAAGCCTGCAAAAAATGCGTTTCGCGCGTAGTGGGTGGCGGTAGGCAAGATCGAAAACACGATGTCTTCCTCTTCTTTTTGGAAATACCGTCCTAAAATACCTTCAATAGTTTTCCATTGGTCGTAACGGAGGTTGTCTATGATCAGAACAGCTAATTTTTCTTTGCCAATGAAAGG
>JBIIZI010000036.1:0-14735 GCA_044346375.1 Crocinitomicaceae bacterium
CGCAGCCACGCATGATGGTAACAAAAGCAGAAATGCCACCTTGGTCTAGTCTGACAGGTGAGATATCTGCGTAGGTTTCGTCGCGAGACAAAAGCACATTGACCGCCTTTTGGCCGGTACCAACTTCATCGATGAGATTGGGGAGGTCGCGGTAGGCATCTGGGCCCGCCACTAAATCGACGAGTTTTTCTTCGTCGAGTAAGTTTTTCTTTAAGCGCTCGGCCATACAACCTAGGATGCCAACCACCAATTCTGGATTGCGTTCTTTTTTGATTTTGAATTCAGTCAGGCGATTGCGCACGCGTTGCTCTGCGTTTTCACGGATAGAGCAAGTATTGAGTAAAATGACGTCGGCGTCGTCGATGTTGCGTGTGGTTTGGTAACCTTGATCAGAAAGTATGGAGGCAACGACCTCGCTGTCCGAGAAATTCATTTGACAACCATAACTTTCGAGATACAATTTCTTTGCATCTGCGTTGTTTTGGGTTGGTATTTCTAAGGCCGAGCCCTGAATGGACTCATCTATAACTTTGTTTTCGTATTCCATGGATTATCTTGAACTGCAAAAATAAGGCAAATTCAAACTACTGACAAATTGGCAGCAAAGGAAGTCTTCAAACAATTCAAAAAAAATAACCATAGGTTAAGGAAAAATCCGCACAAAAATGCAACTGACATGTTGATGTATGAATTGTTTTCCTTTTACATTTGTCACCAAAATCTCCTTATGGCTAAAAATCTTGTTATTGTCGAGTCTCCTGCAAAAGCAAAAACAATCGAGGGTTATCTCGGTAAAGACTACATTGTAAAATCGAGCTACGGACACGTCCGAGACCTTGCTAAAAAAGGAATCGCGATCGACCTCGAAGCCAATTTTACACCGCAATACGAGGTCAGTCCGGACAAGAAACAAGTTGTTGCCGAACTCAAAAAATTAGCAAAGGCAGCCGAGACGGTTTGGCTAGCAACCGATGAGGACCGCGAAGGAGAAGCCATTTCTTGGCACTTGTACGAAACACTTGAGCTCCAAAAGAAAGATACCAAGCGCATCACTTTCAATGAGATTACCAAAACGGCAGTAACGCGTGCCATTGAAAATCCGCGCCAGATCAACCAAGAACTTGTAGACGCACAACAAGCGCGCCGTGTATTAGACCGCATTGTCGGTTTTGAACTCTCACCTGTGCTTTGGAAAAAGGTGCGTCCAAGCCTTTCTGCAGGTCGTGTTCAGTCTGTAGCCGTGAGGTTGATTGTAGAGCGCGAACGCGAAATCGACAAATTCAATACAGAAGGATTTTACCGTGTTCAGGGGCAATTCATGAGTGAAAACGGCTTATTAACAGCCGAGCTCAACCAACAACTCGCCGACAAAAAAGCTGCCAAAGCGCTCTTGGAAGAGGCACAAAACGCCAAATTCAGCGTCGAAGATGTACAGCAAAAGCCAGCTACTAAAACACCTGCTGCGCCATTTACAACCTCAACTCTTCAACAAGAAGCTAGTCTTAAAATCGGATTTTCCGTGAGCAAAACAATGAGCGTTGCACAAAGACTTTATGAAGCTGGGCATATCACTTACATGCGTACCGACTCCGTCAATTTATCGCAAACCGCTATTGATGCGGCGCAAATTGCGATCACTGAACTGTATGGTGCCAACTACTCCAAACCAACAAAATACAGCACAAAAAGCGCTGGCGCACAAGAAGCGCACGAAGCCATTCGCCCTACTGATTTCACCAAGCCAAGTATCAATGCCGAGCGCGACGAACAACGCTTGTACGAACTCATTTGGAAACGCGGTATTGCAAGCCAAATGGCCCATGCTCAACTCGAACGCACAACTATTAAAATCAGTGGCCTTAGTACCCCTTATTATTTCCAAGCCAAAGGCGAGGTATTGATATTCGACGGATTTTTAAAAGTGTATCTAGCGGCCAACCTCGACGACGACGCCGAAGAAGGAAATGAAACAGAAGGTCTCCTTCCAAAAGTAACCGTTGGCGCAGCACTTACTTTACAGCAAAGCACGGCTACTGAGCGCTTTAGCCGACCTCCATCTCGTTATGTCGAGGCTTCTTTAGTGAAGAAACTTGAAGAGCTTGGTATTGGTCGTCCGTCTACCTATGCCCCGACTATTTCTACCATTCAAAAGAGAAATTACGTCGAGAAACAAGAACGCGAAGGCGCTATTCGCACCTATGCACAGCTGATCTTAAATCAAAACGGCGTTCAGGAAATCGAAAAATCCGAAACCACAGGTAAAGAAAAAAACAAGCTATCCCCTACTGATATTGGTATTGTGGTAACCGATTTCTTGGTTTCAAATTTTGAGCAAATTCTCGATTATCAATTCACGGCCAAAGTTGAAGCCTCCTTCGATGAAATTGCCAACGGTCAACTGAACTGGACCGACATGCTTCAATCGTTTTATGGTCCTTTTCATTCAACTGTTTCAAACACCCTCGAGCACTCAGAACGAGCAACAGGTGAACGCGAGCTCGGAACCGACCCCAAAAGCGGTCGCAAAATCATTGCTCGTATTGGCCGTTTTGGCCCTATGATTCAAATTGGAGACGAAAAAGCCGATGGGCTCAAACCGCAATTTGCTTCGCTTCAAGCCACGCAATCAATCAATAACATTACACTAGAAGAAGCACTCAAACTTTTCGAATTGCCAAAAGTGCTCGGCGAATTCGAAACAGAAGTGGTGAAGGTAAACATTGGTCGTTTTGGTCCTTATGTGCAAATTGGCAAGCGCTTTTGCTCCATTCCAAAAGAAGAAGACCCGATGTCAATTAGCTTGGAAAGAGCAATTGAACTAGATGCAATTAAGCGCGACGAAGCAGCAAAAGCCATCATCAAAACCTTTGATGAAAACCCTGACGTGCAATTGCTCAATGGCCGCTACGGCGCCTATCTCAAGATTGGCAAAGACAACTTTAAATTGCCAAAAGACTGTAAGCCAGAAACTTTGAGCTTAGCTGAATGCTTAGAAATTGCAGCTAATCAGCCTGCGAAAAGTGCAAAAAAACGCCCAGTTCGAAAAAAATAACTATTATTGATTGAAAAAAATCAAATGAACGGTAGTATCAACAAAGTTATTTTAATCGGAAATTTGGGCAAAGACCCAGATGTCAGACGCTTGGAAAATGGAGCTGTTGTTGCCTCATTCCCTCTTGCCACTTCTGAAATTTACACCGACAAACAAAGCGGCGAAAAAAAAGAAAGTACCGACTGGCACGACATCGTACTTTGGCGCGGTTTAGCAGAGGTAGCTGAAAAATACCTTCGAAAAGGCACCAAAATTTACGTAGAAGGCAAGCTTAAAAAACGTTCCTGGACCGACAAAGAAGGTCAAACACGCTATGCAACAGAAGTAGTTGGCGACGACCTCACAATTTTATCGCGCCCCGAACAACAAGAACGCCCTTCAAATTACGGCAACGAAGGCAAACCCAATCCGCCATCACCCATGACAGGTTTGAGCGCCGCTCCCGACGACAACCTTCCTTTTTAACTTATGAACAGTTCCATAGAACCTCCGAGTCTTCGTGCATCGCTAATTGGACTTCCTTCCCACATCAGCGATGCAAGTTACCTCTATCTACTCATCATTATTTTACTCCTTTTGTTATCGGCTTTTGCGTCCGGTTCGGAAAGCGCTTATTTCTCGCTCAAACCAAAAGACAATGCAGCGATCAAAGAAAATCCTTCCGCACGTGCTAAACTGATACTCAAACTACTTGCAAAACCCCAAGAACTACTTGCTACCATCCTCATTTTCAACAATTTTGTCAATGTAGGCATCGTCATTTTGTCGTCATTTGTACTCAATGACATCTTTCCTCCGCAAGACGGTTTTGCCCCGCTCCGCTTTGTTGTTGAGGTCATTGGTATTACCCTCATTATTTTGCTATTCGGGGAGGTTATTCCGAAAATCTTTGCCAACCGAAATGCCCTTAGCGTCAGTTTACTAGCCGCCTATCCCTTGCGTTTCATCAGTAAATTACCACCCATTTCGTGGCTGAAACTTGTTTTAGTTTGGGGTACCAATTTCATACAGAAACTGAACAATAAAGGAGCAACCATAGACCAAAACGAGCTCGAACAAGCTGTTGCCCTCACTAAAGCAGAAGCGGGTTCTGAAGAAGAACAACGCATTTTAGAAGGCATTGTGCGCTTTGGCCGAACAGAAGCCTCCGAAATCATGACCCCTCGCGTAGATGTCGAGGATATCGATGCTGCCGATTCATTTAATGAAGTATTGGCTAAAATTATTGAGGTCGGCTATTCGCGCATTCCGGTTTTTGAGCAAAGCCCAGATAATATCATAGGCATTTTGTACATCAAAGATTTACTGCACCATTTAGATCAGGACGCGACTTTCAATTGGCAACAAGTACTCCGAAAGCCCTATTTTGTGCCTGAAAACAAAAAAATCAATGACCTCCTGCAAGAATTCCGCAATATGAAAATGCACATGGCGGTGGTTGTAGATGAATATGGTGGTGCAAGTGGAATTGTCACCTTAGAAGATATCCTCGAAGAGATCGTTGGAGACATCACAGATGAATTCGACGACACAGAAATTCAATACACCAAGCAAGCTGAACACATCTATGTTTTTGAAGGCAGAACCTCGCTCAACGACCTGCTTAAAATCATTGGCGAGAAACACGAAGAACACATTGAAGCTGCTCGTGGCGAAGCGGAAACACTTGGCGGCCTTATCATTGAAGTTGGTGGACGCATTTTAAAAAACAACGAGTATATTGTGTTGGGGCCACTCAAATTTATAGTGGAGTCTTCGGACAAAAAACGCGTTAAATCGGTTAAAGTTCAAATAGATGAAAACGAATAGTTTCCTTTTAAGTTTGGTAGTAATTTTTCTAGCGACAAGCGCTTGTAATGATACCAATCCGGTACCTAAACCAAGTACTTTTCTTCGGACCGAATTCCCTGAACATGCGTATCGACCCTATTTGAGTCCGCAAAACTTCCGTTTCAGCTTGGCCGATTTATATATGCCCAAAACCTTTGAGCAAGCTAAATCCAATTACAGCGTTCAAGAAATAGATTTAGGTCCATTGAACGGCACGCTTTTTCTCTACTACTTGCGCTTGCCAAGTAAAGATTCCCTCTCAGAAATCATCAATTTTGCCAACGATAAAGTAGACGAGCACAAGATAATGGCCGACAAAATCGATTTTGAACAAATTATCGAACCTCAAAAGCGCGTATTTGGTACTTTCTTTGAACTCAAGGGAAATGTCGCCACCAATTTCCAGTTTTACCTTACGGACTCCTCACAACATTTTCTGCGCGGTGAAGTATTGCTCAATTGCAGACCTAACTACGATTCCCTGCGTCCGACGCTACAATATCTTAAAACCGACTTGCAAACCCTGATCAAAAGCTTCAAATGGAACTAACGGGCAACAACAGGGTGGTTATTGCATTTGGGTCTAATCTCGGAAACAAAGCAGCGAACATCCATAATGCTATTGCTCAAATCAATAAAACCTGTGGAAAGGTAGCTCAAGTATCTTCTTTTCACAGAAGTGAACCAATGGGTTTTGAATCGACTCATGAATTTCTGAACGGTTGTCTTTTGTTATTGACCGATTTACCACCCAAAAAGCTACTACTTCATTTAAAAGAAATAGAAATTTCAATGGGCAGAATCAAAAACGCCGATAACTATGAAGATCGCCTCATCGACCTCGATATCATATTGTATGAAAATTTGTGTATCCATACGCCAGACCTACAAATTCCTCACCCCAAATATCAAGAGCGGGCCTTCGTATTAGAACCTTTAATGGAGCTTGATTTAGGTTTTTCTCCCTTTTGAATCCAAATTCTAGCATCTTTATCTAAACATCTTGAAGCAAAAAAAGAGGATGTTAAATTAATTCCGTAATTTTGCAAGGAATCATAAAATTTAAACTCATGAATTTCACTCGCTTAAACGGAACCTTACTCATTGGAACTGCTGCGTTTTTTGTTACATCTTGCGACCTCGTTAAAGACATCACCTACACAGTCAATCCCAATCCTTTAGAAATGCACGGTGATTCCGTGAAAGTAAGCATTACCGTTAATGTTCCTGAAAAAGGCATTCAAAAGAAAGCTAAAGCGGAAATCACGCCTAAAATTGGTTCAACAGCAATTGGCACTTGGTATGTAAACGGTTCTAAAGTAACCGGCAATGGCACAACCATCGACTTCAAAACAGGCGGCACAGCAACCTTCGAAGAAACAATGGCTTACGATCCATCTATGGAAGCTGCCGATGTCGTGATCACTGGTAAACTCTACAAGCAAACCAAAGAAAAAGGCGCCTTACCTGAAACCAAAATTGCCGATGCTACAATCATTACACCTTACTTAGTAGACAAAACTTTTAAAGTACTCACTGAGCAAGATGCTTTGGTTCGTCAGTTCGACAAAACTACTTCGGCAACCTTTAATTTTGAAAAAGGCAAATCCGATGTTCGTGCCAACGAAATCAAAGACGCAGACATCACTGCACTCATGACTTGGCTGCAAGCTGCACAAACCAATCCTAAAATCAAAATCACTTCCATCGAAATCAACGGCTACGCTTCACCAGACGGAGAGGTCGCTAAAAACGACAACCTTTCATCAGACCGTACTGTTGCCGCGCGCAAAGCCCTCACCGAACTCATGAAAAAAGCGAAACTCACTGCTTACGCAGACACGAGCGCTTACAAACTCGCCAAATTTGGTGAAGATTTCGAAGGATTCAAAAGCCAACTTGCCGCTACAACTTCTATTCCTGAAGCCGATAAAAATCTTTTTATCCGCATTCTTGAAATGACCAAAGATCCTGAACAACGCGAAAAAGACATGATCAATCTTGGTAAAGCATACACCGAACTCGAGCGCGATGTTTTCCCAATGATTCGCCGCGCTGTTGTTGTCGTGAAATATACCGAATACGGCCTCACCGACGACGAATTACGCGCTGCTACGGTTCAAAATCCAAACAGTCTTTCTGTTGAAGAATTGCTATTTACAGCTGGCAAACTGACCAAAGACGCAAACGAAAAGGCTCGTATTTACGGCATTGCAGCTAGCAACTATTCAACAGACTTCCGTACACACACCAATTTAGGCGCTACACTTTTTGAATTAGGCAACACCAAAGATGCTGCTGTTTCTTTCAAAAAAGCAAACGAAATCAAAGCTAATCCTGTATCAGACAACAACTTGGCAGCAAGTTTAATTTTAGAAGGCAACCGTGCCGCTGCTAAAAAATTACTCGCTAAGTCAAAAACAGCAGTTTCTGGCTACAACACAGGCATCATCGATATCATGGAAGGTAATTACAGCGCCGCTGAGAAAAACATCACCCAAGACAGCTACAACAAAGTGCTTGTACTTATTCTTGCCAACAAACTAGATGCTGCTAAAAAAGCAAGTGCTGCTCTCAACGAAACCGCTGAACTCGCATACCTCAAAGCCATCATCGAAGCGCGCAGTGGCGCTAGTGCAGATGCTGTTGTTGCTAAATTGAAAACAGCTATTTCTAAAAACAGTGCGCTGAAAGAAAAAGCGAGCAAAGACCGCGAATTCATCAAAATCATGAACGACGCTTCTTTCATCGATTTAATCAAATAACGCTTGAACATACTCCAAAAAAAATCCTGGCTTCGTTCAGGATTTTTTTTTGTCAAAAAGTAAGGTTCAAAGCCAACCTTTATCACTAAATTTGAGACTCTAAAAATAAAAACAATGGACAGCAACGAATTTCGCAAATACGCCACCAAACACATGGGCATCAGCAGCATGAACGTGGACTACTATATCGAGTCTTCGATGACTCCTTATATCATAGAAGAACGCCCTTTGAACATGACACAAATGGATGTTTTCTCTCGCTTAATGATGGATCGCATCATCTTTTTGGGTACCGGTATCAACGATCAAGTAGCCAACATCATCAATGCACAGTTGCTCTTTTTAGAATCCGTCGACGCTAAAAAAGACATCCAAATTTACCTGAATTCACCAGGTGGTTCTGTTTATGCAGGTCTAGGAATTTACGACACCATGCAGTATATCCGTCCTGACGTCGCTACCATCTGTACAGGCATGGCCGCTTCTATGGGCGCTGTATTGCTTTGCGCAGGTGCTGAAGGCAAACGCAGTGCGCTCAAACATTCTCGTGTCATGATCCACCAACCACTCGGTGGCGCACAAGGACAAGCCTCAGATATCGAAATCACTGCGCGTGAAATCCAAAAGTTGAAAAAAGAACTTTACGAAATTATCGCCAAGCATAGTAAGCAAGATTTTGACAAAGTTTGGGCCGACTCCGACCGCGACTACTGGATGACCTCCGAAGAAGCTAAAGCTTACGGAATGGTAGACGAAGTTTTATTGCGCAATCCAAAATAAACAATGGCTAAAAAAGAAACAACTTGTTCTTTTTGCGGTTCTCCACGCTCGGGGGTCAATATGCTTATTGCAGGCATCAACGGCCACATCTGCGACTCCTGTGCAAATCAAGCTAGTAAAATTGTACAAGAAGAACTCTCCCTGAGCCCCACTGCAGCTAACACAAGCCCCCAAGGACTCAACTTACTCAAACCTCAAGAAATCAAAGCGCACTTAGATCAATATGTAATTGGTCAGCAAGATGCCAAAAAGGTCCTTTCTGTTGCGGTCTATAATCACTTCAAAAGATTAAAGCAAAAAACCACAGAGAACGAAGTCGAAATTGAAAAGTCGAACGTCATTCTCGTTGGGCGCACAGGTACAGGCAAAACCTTACTAGCCAAATCCATCGCCAAACTTCTGAACGTGCCGTTTTGCATAGCCGATGCTACTGTTCTTACCGAAGCTGGCTATGTAGGAGAAGACGTAGAGAGTATTTTATCAAGATTGCTTCAGGCCGCAGACTACAACGTAGAAAGCGCGCAAATGGGCATTGTTTTCATCGATGAAGTAGACAAAATTGCGCGCAAAAACGACAACCCAAGCATCACGCGCGATGTATCCGGTGAAGGTGTTCAACAGGCCTTGCTAAAGCTACTAGAAGGCGCCACCGTAAACGTACCACCTCAAGGCGGGCGCAAGCACCCTGAGCAAAAAATGATATCCATCGACACCAAAAACATCTTGTTTATTTGTGGCGGGGCATTTGATGGCATCGAACGACTCATCGCCAATCGCGTCAATCGCCAAACCATTGGGTTTTCCACAGCCGACGAACAAAGCATAGAAGAAGATTCGTTACTCAAATACATCACACCGAGCGACATCCGCACGTTTGGGCTCATCCCAGAACTCATCGGGCGCTTCCCGGTACTCACCTACCTCGAGCCACTTAAGGAAGCCGACCTCAAGCGCATCCTTACCGAACCCAAAAATGCTTTAGTCAAACAATACACTAAACTTTTTGATATGGATGGCGTAAAGCTAGAACTCGATCAAGAAGTCCTCGATTTTATCGTGAAAAAATCCATGGAATTCGGATTAGGCGCCAGAGGGCTGCGTTCTATTTGCGAGGCCATTCTCACCGATGCCATGTTTGAGCTCCCTGGGTCTTCCAAAAAAACACTATCTGTCAATCTAGATTACGCCAATCAGCAATTCGGCAAATCAAAAATAGCAACACTTAAAGTAGCATAAGCATTTGTAGTTTCTGACTTATTTGTAATTTTGCTAATTGTAAAAATGACACTATGAAAACCCTACAGTTCAGAGAAGCCCTTAGAGAAGCCATGTCCGAAGAAATGCGCAGAGATGAAAGCGTATTTTTGCTCGGAGAAGAAGTTGCCGAATACAACGGCGCTTACAAAGTGTCTCAAGGGATGCTCGACGAATTTGGTGCAAAACGCGTGATCGACACACCTATTGCCGAACTTGGTTTTTCAGGCATCGCTGTAGGTGCAGCCATGAACGGCTTGCGCCCCATTGTAGAGTTCATGACCTGGAACTTCGCTATCCTTGCAGCCGATCAAATCATCAACTCTGCAGCTAAAATGCTCCAGATGTCTGGTGGTCAGTACGGTTGTCCGATTGTATTTCGCGGTGGAAACGGCCCTGCTGGTCAATTAGCGGCAACGCACTCACAAAGTTTTGAGGCATTTTATGCGCACGTACCTGGTCTAAAGGTCATCACGCCTTCTAACCCAGCCGACGCAAAAGGCCTTTTGAAAGCAGCTATCCGCGACAACGACCCTGTAGTTTTCCTAGAGTCAGAAAAAATGTACGGCGACAAAGGCGAAGTGCCTGAAGGAGAATACATCATTCCTATCGGCGTTGCCGACATCAAAAGAAAAGGCACAGACATCACACTCGTTTCCTTTGGTAAAATTATTAAAGTCGCTCAAGAAGCCGCTGAGGCTTTAGCCAAAGAAAACATCAGTGTCGAAATTATCGACTTGCGCACCATCAGACCAATTGATTACGGTTGTATTGTTGAATCGATCAAGAAAACCAACCGTTGTGTGGTTGTCGAAGAAGCATGGCCATTAGCGAGCATTTCCTCAGAAATCGCTTACCACCTCCAGCGCTATGCATTTGACTACCTAGATGCGCCAGTGCAACGCGTTACCCAAACCGACACCCCGTTTGCGTTCTCACCAACACTCATCGACGAAGCTTTGCCAAATGTAGAGCGCATCGTGAAGGCCGTAAAAGCAACACTATACAGATAAGCACCTTTTCATTTCATTTGAAAGTCAAAACGAATAAAAGGAATCCAAATGGGTTCCTTTTTTTTGGCCAAAATTTTTAACCTAACTTTATTTGATGAAACAACTGTTATTCCTCACGCTGCTCTTCGCCTCAGCACAACTCTTCGGCCAAGCACCCATCCATTTTCTCATCACTAGCGACAAACAGATCAACATCACAGAGCCGTTGTGCGAAGACATGATCAAGGAAACAACTCAGCTTTTTGAGCAATACCTAAAGCAAACCGAAAAAGGATTAAAAAAAGGAAGAGAATTCTCTACAGGGCAAACAGCTGTACTAGAGGCCTATAGAAATACGGCACGAAACCCTCGAACTGAGGTGCCTTTATATAGACTTGGGGGTAACTTAATTCAGTCTTACAGCATGACCAACCTTTCCGATGTTTACATGAGCACACAAAATATTTCTCTTTCAGGGCTTAGCCCAGCATCGGTTGAAATTTCATTGACGAATATCACCGTGAGTCCGAGTCAAACTTCAATGGATGTATCGGTTAAAAATCCACAGTCAAACACAACACCAATTCGCACTCACCTGAGCTTGGCAACTGGCATTATCCTTCAAGATATCGAAGGTCTGACCGAAGCGCAGTGGTATCTTTTTTGGAATGCGTTTTATGGGCACACCAACATCAATGATTGGTTAGAGACAAGCATCGCAAGTGTGAATCCAGCCGTATTAAGCGTTACTAAAAGTCTTGAGCTACTCCACCTATCTATTAAAAATTCTAAGTTCTTAAGTGCTGAGTATCTTGAGCAAGCCAAAACAGATGCCCAACGGATTCTAAAAGAAGTGCCCTACCCGATTCCATTTGATCAGATAACCTGCATTTTGATCAGTCAAGATGAATCCAAGATTTATTTCAATACAACTATAAATAGCATTTATCGTTGGAATGAGGAGAAATATTCCTACGAAGAAAGTTGGGCATTTGCCAAAAAAGACAACCAATGGACCTTATCTAAAGACGACGCATACAACTACATGGAAAACGAAGAAGACAGCCTCAATAGGAAAATTGAATTTTACAGAATTGCCTTTGACCTACAACAAACACCCTGGACTTATAAAGAAGAAGAATGGACATGGGTCGTAGATGAAATGGTTGACAGCTACAACACCATCGCATTTAAACATGTGATTTCCTCTGAAACCAACCATCAATTGATTGAGCAATATATCAAACCACAGCTTGCCAAACTCTTGCAACAAGATACTTACGCCTACAACAACTTTTACCAAAGACAAAGCATTGAATTTGACAAGTACGGCGAAGAGGACAACAACATGTATACAACAACCGATTTCTTAATTTCCAATCCCGAGCAAACCGCTTTTATTTATCCTGTGCTACTCAACCACCGTACAAGACAAGAGCGCGATTACTATTACACCAATGAAGATTTCAAGTTTTATATCCTGCTGAAAAATAGCAATGGTTCCTATACCTTAAATGACTGGCATTATTTCAAGACGATTCCTTACAAGAACTATTACAACTTAACAAACTGCGTCGAAAGCCATTTAACGAATATCACCGATTACAATAGCGGCCAAGAACAAATTAACGACACCAACTTCTGGAATAACTATGTATACAAGAATTCTGCGCGTGGTTACGACTACTTAATTCCTACAGTTGCATTAGACGAATCGATTCGCATCAGTAAAAATGAATTTGACGCGCAAGTAATTGATTGTATTGAATTAATTTCCCAACATGATATTACCGACTTGTACCCCAATCAGCTTAAACAGGTCATTTTATGCCTCAACACGATTCAAACCTTCAATTTGAAAGGCAAAGATGAAATGCAATTAACAACCTTGGCGACGCAATTACACTTTGAAAAAAGATTGAATAAAGTCCAAAAGTTTGTAGGCCATTATTACCCGATGTTACATTTAGAATTTGGTGGAAACCTACTACCTCATTCTTTTTATGAATTTAAATAACTAAAGAAAGAAATCACGCTATGAAACTCTGCCTATTTCTGCTCACCATTCTTGCTACTACTTTCAGCTACTCGCAAGACGCCATTCATTTCTTGTATACCACAGAAGGAAACTATCAAGTTACTGAGCCGCTCTGTTTGGACATGATCGAGCAAACAAAGAGCATGATGCAAAAGGAAAAGAAAAAGATTCAAGCGGCTCAAAAGTCGGGTAGATACGATATTAAAAAAGCCGGACTCATAGAAGCTGCCAATTTTGAATTACTTCAAAAACTTGTAGAAAACCCTGAAGAGTATTTTCCATTATACGTCCAAATGATTGGTATTTTCAGGGCTTATGAAAATCAACAATATGGAGACAATATTTATGCAAGCTTCCAAGAGGTAAGCTTAAAAGAACTCGGCAAACCAAACATTCAAATCAATATTCGCAACGTAGTGGTGAGTCCTTCCGCCACTTCTTTAGATATGGATATCATCGATTTAAGCAAAGCTAATGAGCCAAAGGTAAGCAAGCACTTTTCTTGTGCAACCAGTCAATTATTACAATTTGAACAAGCTGAAGCCAGATGGTTTTTCTTTTGGCAACAATTTTATGCGGAGGTCAAACTTACGGAATGGCTCGATGTAGAGCTCTATCAAATAAATGAAAAATTGATCTCACAGAAGCAACGCTACGCAGCAATCGAGACCAAGTTAACCGAGCAGGGCATGAACACCGAAAGTTATTTGCAAGAACGCGTGCAAATTTTGAGAAATAAGCTGAAGGGTTACCCGAACAGTGAATTCTCTTTTGACACTATCAAAGGTATTTTGATGAGCCAGGACCAAAGTAAATTCGTGCTGCTCACCCAACATGAATTTCATGATGTTTTTTGGCATAGAAACAAAGCCGAAGACACTGTAAAAGTCTATCAATTAGAGAAATGGCAAATACAGTTCAATTCGAACGGTGCTATTGAAATCAAACAAAATGGGGATAATACGGTCTCATGGGAAAGATTGAACGCCCACAAAAATATGTTCTACAGTACTTCATTGACCGACTTCCCATTATTGACATATAATGAAGCACTATGGGTAGCTTTCTATTTTGAAAGAGGTGGTTCGTTCATTCAAAGTTATTTATTGCAACACGAGAGCCAATCAAAAGAAACAAGCCAACTCATCAAGACTTATGTTGAGCCACTACTCAATCAGCTTGTGAACGACTCTAGCCAATACAATAACTTTTACCAACAGATGACTGCCGACAACATCAACGAATATAATTTTGATGAGCAGATGCAACCCACTATTGTAAAGGACTATCTCATTTCCAACCCAGAAAAAACAGCTTTTATCTACCCTGTGTTATTGCAACATCGCTCAGTACAAGAGCGGGAATACTATTACACACAAGAAGACTTCAAGTTTTATGTCTTGCTCAAAAATGAGCAAGGTACTTTTGATTTATACGATTGGCATTATTTCAGCGCACTGCCTTACAAGAATTATTATTCGCTCTTAACCTGCGCGCATTCGCACCTCGAGAAGATCAGCAATTGGGATGGCGAATCTGATATCATCAACGACCCTGCTTTCTGGAATGACTTTGTCGCGAAGAAAAGTGACCGCGGATATGATTACCTCACGCTGCTCGTTTCAAAAGAGCAATCACCAATGATTGCTAGATCTGAATTTGAGGCCCAAGTGAAAGACTGCTATAAACTACTAAGCGAACAAGATGTTGCCGACTTGTATCCAAATCAGCTCAAACAGGTCATTTTGTGTCTCAATACCATTCAAACCTTTAATTTGAAAGGTAAGGATGAAACGCAATTAGCGGCCTTGGCTACGCAAATCTATTTTGAAAAGAGATTGAACAAAGTCCAGAAGTATGTAGGTAATTATTACCCAATAATACATTTAGAATTTGGTGGAAATCTACAACCTCATTCTTATTATCTACTCAAATAACCAAGCAAAATAAAAATAGAGGATCGCCAATAGATTCGCTTTATTTTGAAAATCAGGCGGTAAAAAGCCGAATATTTTTCAAACGGT
>JBIIZI010000038.1:0-14504 GCA_044346375.1 Crocinitomicaceae bacterium
ACTGAGCAAAGGATTTTCAGTAGCTGAACTAGCCCAAATTATTGCCATTTACCCAACTGTTTGGGGCCTAAGCCAGTTATTTACGGGGAATCTTGCCGATAAATTGCCTAAAAAATCACTTTTATTTTGGGGCATGCTATTGCAAGGCAGCGCAATTCTCGGTTTCATTTGGGCACAAACCTTCTTTGCCTTCGCAAGTCTTAGTGTTGTGCTCGGGCTCGGCACTGCGGTGGTTTACCCAACTTTTTTAGCCGCTATCGCAGACAACACCCACCCGAGCCAGCGCGCCCAAAGTATAGGCGTGTATCGCCTTTGGCGAGACCTCGGCTACGCTGTGGGCGCACTGCTCACGGGCATTCTCGCCGACGTGTGGTCTATCAGCACTGCCATCCAAGCCATTGGAAGCATCACCATCCTATCTGCATTTGTCATCTTACTGAGAATGCGCCAAGTTTCCTAGAATCAAAAAAGCTTTGTATCTTTGCACTCCACAAAATACCTGGAGAGGTGTCCGAGTGGTTGAAGGAGCACGCCTGGAAAGTGTGTATAGGTCTAAAGCTTATCGAGGGTTCGAATCCCTCTCTCTCCGCAAAACATTTGAAAAGCTAGCCGTCAGGCTGGCTTTTTTGTTTTACAGGCGTCAAAAGCTTGCTTTTGTAAGCAATGTGAAAGAAAAAAGGCAAAGTTGCGCAGCAATTGGCTTTTCAATTGTTTTGATCCTCTCCTCAAGGGTTCACGAGCGATAGCGCGTAATCCGTTTCAAAGGAGAGCACGCGTAATATTTTCATTTATCCTCTTTACTAAATGCGATGTCAACTACAAAATAAGGTTTTGAGCCATCAGTAGGCTTAACAGAAATGTATGATATAGCTACTCTATAATATGGATCAAAGTGGTCAAAGATTTTTCCAATACATTTTTCTGAACTTTCTGAGAACTCCGCTTCCCACTTATCTTCTGTTATAGAACTTTTGTCCTTGTAAATAGGATGAACCATTTTTAACAACCTTCTGTACTCCATCTTGACACGCTCTTGATCGGAAAAGAAATATTTGTATTCCAAAATCATAGGATGTTTAGAGGTGTCTTCTTGTCCGCCTTTTTCGGTGACCAGCGCAGCATTTCCATAAATCAACATAACCTGAATAGAATCAGGATTAGATTGAATAAGCCCTTTATCTGTTGTGATTCCTTTGAAAAAGGTCGAAGGTTTGAAGTTATTGAAAGTGGTGTCTGTCGAAATAAATCTCTTGTCATTGACAAGGACTTCACGAAGGTCCAAACGAGATTTTTCGAGAGGGAGGTTGTAAAAAATATTTTTAACTACAGGAGCAACTTGACTGGCTTTCAATGTATCAGATACTTGGCCTGTGGCTTTAAATGCAATAGCTATAAGAATAAAAAGTATTTTCAGCATTGTCGTATCAGATTTAATCCTCCGTGAAATTTACGTACATTTATCATATGCAAAATCCTAAAGAATCTTCGGCTTTTGCCTTGATTTTATTACTTGTTTTGGTTTCAACCAACAAGCTTTTTAATCCTAGGGCTTCGAGGTAATTCCTACACCACCTCAGTATTCCCCTTCCCACCCAAAAACGGCTTGCCTTTCAAGGCTTGAATCAGGGTGGAGAGCGCCAACAGGCCATAGATGATGGCCATCAAAATGGTCAGTTTGGTATTCTTTAAAACATAAAATGAAAGCACGGGCAGAACCTGCAAGGCGTGCATGCCGATGAAATGCGAGACCCGCAAGTCGCCGACGGTTTTGCTCCAGCCCATGATGAATAAATTGGAGTTGTCGTTGTGGGCGCCGACGCTATGGTTGAGGGTAGAGCCCATGGCGAATCCTTCGAAGGAAAAGATGACGAAAATGACGATAGAAAAGCGGATGGCCCACAAATAATAGGTTGGTAACGCTGGAAAATCGTTGCTGAAAAATTGAAACCCGACATAGGCGGTGTAGAGCGTTGCAGCAGAAGCAGCAAGGGCCATCATGGAGTAAAGTGCTGCATAAACTGGTGTGCTCATGTTGTAATGCGAGAGTTGTCCCCTACCCGCTTGAATGGCAATATAGGCGATTTCGAAACCGAGCAATACGATAATAGACCAATTGAAAAGCTTGACATTGAAATTGGGTAGGTAATAGCAATACCAGCCCATGGCCCAGGCAAAAGTTAAGGTAGAAAAAGCGAATTTGAAGGGCTTGTACCACGCACTTACGCCGTAAACCTGTGTGGAGGAAGTTTTGGCTAAAATCAAGAAAAGTAGGGAGAGTACGAGGCATACCAAGCCGAAATAAAACATAGTTTCATTGCGGTATTTGAGTTGTTGAAGGAAGTGGATCATTTGAAATAACGTTTATTTAATTCATGACACAACCACGCCGAACCGCTGCCTATGAGTGCGCCTACGAGCACGTCACTTGGATAATGAACGCCTAAGTGCATGCGCGAGTAACCTGCCGCGCTAGCCCAAAGCATACTTGGCGCAATGACATACCATTTGGGGAAAGCCAAACTCAAAGAAGTGGCGGTGGCAAAAGCCTCAGAAGTATGCCCTGAAGGAAAAGAGGGGCTGCCGGCACCGGTGAGTTTTTGGATGTCAGGGTAGGTGATAAAAGGGCGATCTCGTTGGAAGGTATACTTCATGGAAATTGTAACAAAACCAGAAACAAAAACAGATTCGGCAAGGTAAATACCCTTCATCTTTAGCGCGGTATCATTGGTAAAATAACCGGTGGAAAAAGCAATGACTGGAGCTGCAATCCCTATAGGTGAAACCGAATTGGTCACGAATTTAAAAGTAGGGTCCAGGGCTGTATTGCGTTCAAGATTGATTTTTCGAAGTAAATCGATGTCGAGGTTTTGGGCAGTGGCTGCTTTTCCTATGAAAAGAAGCAGTAAGAAAAAGATACCGATGATATTGGGGTAGCGCATCAAATTTTGATTGTTAAATCCAAGATTTTAAATTAAACCTACTAAATTAGCTAGATTACGAATGCAAGTTACTATGAAAATAAAAGTTGAAAATCTGCAATTCTCTTATCAGACCAAAAAAGTGCTCAATATCTCAAAAATCGAGTTTGAGCAAGGAAAAATTTACGGGATTGTCGGAAAAAATGGCGCGGGTAAAACTACCTTTTTTAAAGCGCTAACCAATATTATTATCAATTACAAAGGCGTTATTGAGATCGATGGCAACGACATCAAGAAAAATTTTCAGACGCTTTCAAAAATCGGAATCGTACTGGATGACTTAGAATTGTATAAAAGCCATACAGGACTTTTTAACTTGCGCTATTTTGGCGGATTGCGCGGCGGATTCGACGAAGCACAAGCCTTGAAACTTGCAAATGAACTCGAAATTGGGGACAGTCTCGACAAAAAGGTGAGTACATATTCACTAGGGATGCATAAAAAATTGATCTTACTCATTTCCATCATGAATGACGCACAGATTTTGATTTTTGACGAGCCCTTTCGCGGCTTAGACGCCAAAAGCGTCAACTGGTTCAAAAATTATTTAATTGACCTGAAGAATCAAGGTCGTACTATTCTGATTTCTAGTCATATACAAGAAGATATTGAATCGCTTTCAGACAATGTATTGGTGCTCTCAAACGGAGATTTCAGTGACGTTTTTGACTTAAAAAATGCAGCGCAGAACTTTGTTTATCGTGTTGAAGTCAATGATCAGCAGGTATTTATCGATTTATTGCAGCAAAATACGATTCCATTCGAAGTGCAAGAGCATTTCATCAAATTTGAACTCGATAATACAGCATACAAAACGCTATTTAAACAAAGTGTCGAGAAAGGGATAGAATTTAGTCAGATCAAAAAAGAAAGCAAGTTTGCGGAACTCATCAAATAAGAAGCACTATGAAACTACGAGATATTTTTAGAATGGAGTTGTACAAAAATCGCAACGACAAAACCTATTTATTGATTATCGGAATTCTAATCATTATGACGTCGCTGTCCACATTTTTTGGAATCGGCATCATTGAAGGTATTTTTGATATGTCAAATTCTACTTTTGCATCTTTATTGATGCTGCTCATGATATTTAGTGGAATAGGTATGTGGGCATTTTCGTTGCTGTATCCGTTTCGTTTATTGAACTTAGACTACAACAATAAAGTAATGGGCTTGATTTTTGCCAGTGGTGTGTCGCGAGAGAAATACTATTTTGTGAAGGTGGGTGCAACGATTCTTACCTGTATCATTGCAACTTTTTTGGTGCTATTTATACCTGCACTTACTTTTTTAACTGTGTACACCGAAGAATTTGTGTTTGCCATGAAAAACATATTTGGCGAGTTTGGTTTCGGAGATATTTTTCCGTTTTTACTGATGTTGATCTTTACAATTCTTGCTTATTACGTCACACTCACAACTGCTGTTATAACCACAAAAGGAAAAATTGTAGGTATTTTGTTGTTCTTTGTTTTTTCATTGGCGGCTTCAATTGTAGAATCTGCGGTTGGGGTTCCGGCTTTGAGTGCATTTGATGATGCTAGTACCAGCATTACCTATTTGTATTATCAGAAGACTTTATTTGCGATTTTCCAAATCATTACCTTCGCATTCATTGGCTTACAAGTTTTAAAAAGACAAGATTTGTAAACCGAAAACAAAAGTCACATCTTCAATTATTGAGCTAATTGTCGGATGTCCTTCACGTAAATGACATCGCTATTGTATCCTTCAGCACAAACACGGATCATGGCATTGGCCACTTGCCGCATGGTGCTGATTACGTTGGGAAAAACCAACTTGAAAAATGGTGACATCCAACCCAAATATTTGTAGTATGTCAAGACGTATTGCTGACCTTCAGCTGGAATCATCATGCCAATTCTGAAACCAAATGCTTGCTTAAAGTCCATCTTTGACAAATCATTTTCGACTTTTCCTTTGATGCGCGCCCAATGCAGGCGGCCTTTTTCAGTGCGGTCTGTGCCCGAACCACTTACATAGACAAATGACAGTTGAGGCTGCGCACCAATTGCTTTGGCAAAAACCATTGTGGTGTCATAGGTGCGTTTTTCGTACAGCGGTTTTTCCATCCCAACCGAACTCACGCCAGCGCAAAAAAAGCAGGCGTCATAACCCGCTAGTTTGGGGTCGTTTTCAGGCAGGTCTAAGAATTCTGGCACGATGTATTCGCTTAATTTGGGGTGTGCCTTTCCGCTGGGTTTTCTGCTTACGCTTAGAATTTCTGATACGCGAGGGTCTTTTAAACACTCGATTAATATGCCTTCGCCAATCATGCCAGTGGCGCCTGTTAAGATGATCTTCATTTGAATTTTAATAAGTTGTTTTTAGACCCATATCTAAGCCCATTTTTTCAAAGGCGATATCATTAGGCTCCCATAATTCGATTTTATTTCCTTCCAAATCAAGGATATGGAGAAATTTTCCGTATTCGTAAGTTTCGATGGAATCGAGAATTTGCACGCCATTTTTCTTGAATTCACCAACTAAATAATCTAAATCCGCAACGCGATAATTGATCATAAATTCCTTGTTGGACGGTTGAAAATAGGTGGTCGTCTCCTTAAAAGGGCTCCACTGTAAAAAGCCTTTTTGGGTGCTGTCTCCTCCTCGGTAAAATTCAAAAACCGCTCCGTATTGATTGGTGTTCAAACCTAGGTTGTTCGCATACCATTCTCGCAAGGTTTTTGGGTCTTTACACTTGAAAAAAATGCCGCCAATACCGGTGACTTTTTTAGTGGTTTCTACTGCTTGGGAGCGATGAATAATTTCATTTAAGGTAAATCCAAAAGTGGTGGAGAGTAATATGAGTATTACCGTTTTATTCATTGGAATGAACTGCATTTTATTGATATTTTGGATTTGGAAACAAACTGTACATATAATCTGTATCGACGTCGTCGCCAAATTGATAGCGGTGTTTGATCGTAGCTTCTTTTTGAAAACCAAAGATTTCCATTAAGCGATTTGACGGTATGTTATCTGTAGCAACAAAGGCTTCAATACGATGCAATTGCATTTCATTTTTCCCGTAGTTTAAAATAGGAATGAGTGCTTCTTTCATGTACCCTTTTCTTTTAAAGTCATCGGCTTTCAAACTGTAGAAAAGTTCTGCGCGCTGGTGTTGTTTGGCCCAGGAATGATACCCTGCCCAACCGATGACCAAATTGCTGCTTTTCTCGACTAATTGAAAAAACTGAATGGTCAAATTATACGTTGCAAAACCACCTTTGTAACGGCTGCATTCGAGTTCGTATTCTTCCTCGTTTTGATGACCAAAAATTTGCATAATTTCTTGCTTCGAAGCTTGTGCAAAAATGGCATCATATGCCTTTTGGTCAAATGGGATCAAGCGCAATCTTTCAGTAAAGATTAGCGTATTTTGATCTGGAAAAATGAGCTTGTTTGTCTTCCTAGATGGGCGTTTTTGAAGGTCGCCAGCGCAATTTGGACAGACACCTTTCAAGTGCTCATTTGCGCATGTCGCGCAATACGTGCATTCATATGAACAAATAAAGGCCTCGGAAGAATCTTTGGTTAATATTTTTGCACATAATTCGCAGGTTTCTTTGAGGTGTAGCATGGGTCAAATTTACTATCTTTGCTTTTATGCGCAATCTCATCGCTTTTTTGCAACGTTTCCGGATCTTCTTGGTCTTTGCTATGCTGCAAATTTTAGCACTCACTTGGTATGTTACCTACCTGAGTTTTCCGCGCAATCAATTCCTTACCACCAACAACAACATTGCCGTTCAATTCTTAGAATGGGAGCACGATCTCACTAAACATTTCAACCTCAGCAAAAACAACTCCCAACTGCAATGGGAAAACATTTATTGGCGCAAAAGACAACCCCAGTTTATGTATCAGCTGTCTAGGTCGAAAGTCAAGGTCAACGATACCATCTACGAGCAGCAATACACCTACATTCCGGCAGAGGTCATTAATTCTAGCATAGATCGCAGCAACAACTATTTTACGCTCAATGTAGGGACAGCTCAAGGCATCAAACGCGGTATGGGTGTCTTTTGTCAGCAAGGAGTTGTGGGCGTTATCCACTACGCAAGTAAGCACTACAGCTTGGTTAAAACCGTGCTCACCAAGGATATCAATATCGATGTCAGCATCCACATGAAAAAAACCGATTTGCCAGGCTTACTCAAATGGGACGGCGTAGACCCACGCTATGGCATGATCACAGGTATCAACAACGACCTTCGCATCAAGAAGTGGTCAAAAGTTGAAACACGCGGAGGCTCGGGTATTTTCCCGAAAGGGATCCCCGTTGGTAAAGTAAGTCACACAGAACCAATCGAAGGGCAAGCGCTTTGGAAAGTAGAAATTCGTTTTGCAGCAGACTACCGCCGATTGCAAAGGGTGTACGTCATTAAAAACTTGCATTTAGCAGAGCAAACCGCCCTAGAAGCCCGCATTCCAAATGATGAATAAGCCATGAACGTTGTCTATAAACATATCATCCGCTTCGTCGTTTTTGCATTTTTGCAAGCGTTGGTCTTTAACCAACTGAATATCGGTTTTGGTATCCACCTCATGATCCAGCCGCTTTTTATCATGTTGCTGCCTTTTGAGCTTACCGTTATTCCAATCATGGGCATTGCGTTTTTAATGGGTTTGGTCATCGACATCTTTTCCAATACTTACGGGCTCAACACCTCCTCACTAGTCTTGATGGCTTATTTACGACCTATCGTCTTTAAATTTTATGGACCACGCGAGGGTTACGACCCACTTAAAGAACCTACCTCCCAAGACATGGGTTCTAATTGGTTCACGGTTGTTTACGGCATTCTCCTTGGTTTACATACCTTTTGGTTCTTTTTACTCGAAATTTTCGAAATCGGCCGTTTGGGTTTCATCTTGCAAAAAACATTGCTCAGCGGAGGGCTTTCCTTCCTGTTAGCGCTTCTCATTCAAAGTTTCATTTTGAATAGCAAACAGAAAAAATGAACCTAGACGCGCGCAGAAATGTCATTCTCAGTTTCATCTTTTTGGTGGTAGGCATCTACCTCGTTCGCTTGTTTTACATGCAAGTCATGGACGACACCTGGACGCTCCGTGCGCAAGAAATTGCCGAAAAACGCAAAGAAATCTTCCCGCCAAGAGGTGTAATCTTCGACCGCAACGGCAAAAAAATCGTTACCAACCAAACCTACTACAACCTCATGATGGTCGAGGATAGCATTGTCGATCTCGACACCGCTGCTTTTGCCAAACTCATCGGCTGGACCAAACAAGAAGTGCGTAACCGCTTTAGAGAAATCGTCAAAGGTGAAGGCTCCTATTTCAACAAAATAACAGGCAAGCGCACCCCTAATTACCAAACCATTCGCGCCTACCCATTCCTGAAAGAACTCACACTAGAGGAAATGTCCAAAATTGCGCCTCATCTAGCCAATTTCAAAGGTTTCCACGAAGAAGCCACTAGTGCGCGCAACTACCCTTATAAAAGTGCAGCCAACATCTTAGGCTATTTATCTGAAGTATACCGCGAAGAAATCGAAGAAGATCGCTTCTACAAACCAGGCAACAACATAGGCCGTGCAGGCATTGAGCGTTTTTATGAAAAAGAATTGCGCGGGATCAAAGGCATTAAATATATTGTGACCTCTGCACTCAACAATGCCATCGAATCTTACGCCGATGGAAAATACGACACCACAGCCCGCCAAGCAGCGCCTTTAAAAATGGGTATGGATGTCGAGTTGCAAACCTATGGCGAAGAGCTCATGATGCATAAAAAAGGCTGTATTGTCGCCATTGAACCTTCAACCGGCGAAATCCTCAGCATGGTTTCTGCCCCTTCCTACGATCCTAATTTACTTGTCGGGAAGCGCAACATTAGCGCCAATTATCCTAAACTAGCCCGAGACCCAAATCTGCCGCTCTTCCCCCGACCATTACAAGCAGAATATCCTCCTGGTTCTATATTTAAATTGGTGCAAAGCCTAATTGCCATGCAAGAAGGTGTCATTACCGCCAATACCGGTTTCCCCTGTGACAAAAGCCTAGTGGGTTGCCACAACCATCCATCGGCTCGCAATATCGCAGAAGCTATTCAGTATTCTTGCAACCCTTACTACTACATGGCGGTGCGCCGCATCATTCAACAAGGCGTTAAAAAAAGTACCAATGCCGATGCCGAATACGGGCTCAATAAATGGTACAAATACATCCGCAGCTTTGGCTTAGGTGAAATCTTCGATACCGACGTCAGTGGCCAAAGGCCGGGGCTTATACCAAACCCTGCCTTCTACGACAAATGGTATGGGCATCACACTTGGGCTTTTTCAACCATACGTTCTATTTCTATTGGTCAAGGTGAAGTGAAACTCACTCCATTGCAAATGGCCAATATCGTTGCCGTTATCGCCAATAAAGGTTGGTACTACACACCTCACTTTGTCAGGTCTATTGGTAATAAGGGGGCTTTGCCGCAATTCAAGAAAAAGCGTTGGACCATGATCAACTACCAGCATTTTGATCCCGTCATCGAAGGAATGCGCAGGGTAGTCAATGAACCAGGCGGCACAGGCAAAATGGCGCGCTTAGAAGACATCATGGTTTGCGGTAAAACCGGAACCGTTCAAAACCCACACGGTGAAGACCACTCCGTATTTTTTGCTTTTGCGCCCATGAAAAAACCCAAAATAGCCATTGCCGTTTTTGTAGAAAACGCCGGATGGGGAGGAACTTGGGCTGCACCAATTACCGCCCTAATGATCGAGAAATACCTCAAAGGGAAAATCTCCGATCCAGATAAAGAAAAGCGCATCATGGAAGCGCAAATTGCTTATCAATCTTCTAATTAATGCGCAAACAAGAAAGCCTCACCGAACACCTCGACTGGCCACTCTTTGGCGCGCTCATCACGATGCTATTGATGGGTTTAGCAACCGTGTACTCTGTTGCTTACAACGAAGAAGCACCTTCTATTTTCAACTTTTCAGAAAAATATGGCCGTCAACTTTTCTGGATCATCTTTTCTTTGTTCTTAGGCCTACTCGTTTTCTTAATTGACTCCGATATCTACCGCCGATTTGCCATTCCTATTTATCTTTCTACACTTGTACTCCTTGTCATTGTGCTTTTTATGCCTGCCGTTCACGGCGCCCACGCGTGGTTGGGGGTTGGCTCGTTTGGTGTGCAACCTGCAGAGTTTGCCAAAATATCCACCTCGCTCTTACTGGCAAAATACATCAGCGGGCTCACTGTAAAGCAACAAACCACCGGAACCGTCCTTACCGCAAGTAGTATTCTGCTGATCCCAATGGTGCTTATTCTTTTGCAACCCGATGCCGGAACATTCGTCGTTTTTACCTCCTTTTTATTTGTAATGTATCGCGAAGGGCTCACTTTTGACCCGATACTTCTCAATTTTGTCAATGCTATTCCTGGCGTACGCTACAAAGAAACATGGGTAGGTTCGCACTTTATTCCTATTCTTTTTGCGCTTGTATTTCTCAGTATTATTACGCTATTACTCGATAGCGTTGTTTTTCATGTAAATATCTTTGGTTGGGATCTCGCGCTAAGTGGATCTTCTGGGGTCATTTTTGGTCTTGTGCTCATCTATGCGCTGTCTTGGTTGCTTATGCAGCGTTTCAGTACGCGCCGCGAGCGCTCGCGCATGATGGTCGTACTCACACTTGGCTTACTCATCGCTAGCACTATAAGTTTTTGCGTGGACAAAGGTTTTGATATGCTGCGCGCGCACCAAAAAGACCGCATCGAGCTCTTTTTAGGACTACGTGAAGACCCTAACGGCGACGACTACAACCGCAACCGCGCCATGGCTGCTGTTGGTTCTGGTGGCTTTTTAGGAAAAGGGTACCGAGAAGCCTCAGTTTCAAGTGTGCGTTCCAACCACGTACCAGAAAGCGAAACCGACTTTATTTTTTGTCCGTTTGCCGAAGAATGGGGTTTTGTAGGCGTAGTAGTATTATTTGGTTTGTACTTTTTTGTTTTATTCCGCATCATCATCATTGCCGAAAGGCAACGCGCGGCTTTCAATAGAATATACGCCTATTGTGTGGCCATGATTTTATTCTACCACTTTGCCATCAATATTGGCATGAACATCGGTTTTGCACCGGTCATTGGAATTCCCTTGCCGTTTTTTAGCTACGGGGGCTCTTCTATGATGTCGTTTAGTGTCATGCTATTTATATTATTGAAACTCGATGCGCAACGCAAAGATGTTTTACGCTAATTCGTTGTAAAAAAGAACTTATGAAAAAAAAAGCAACTGTTTTGAATGAGCAAGAACAAAAAAAGATGACCAAATTGTTCTGGATATTAGCCTTGCTACCGTTCTTTTTGGTGGCAAGTATTCTCTTGTTGCAGTCCGAAGACGACCTTCCGCCGGTTTCCATGCTCGACAACCCACCTGAACTTCAGGCTTCACTCATTCTCGCCAAAAAAAGCGTCAAGGAAGACACCGTAATTGGTCGATTTTGGCAAGTGAACCGCACGAGTGTCAAGTACCGCGAAATTTCACCTTTTGTAACCGACGCCCTCATTTCTACCGAAGATGAACGTTTTATACAACACTCAGGAGTAGATTTCCGCGCTTTGGCTCGCTCATTCACCTCATTTGGACGTTCGGGAGGTGCCTCTACCATTCCACAACAGTTGGCTAAATTGCTCTTCACCTTACAGCAGCGCCAACGCGAAGAAATCGCACGTGCCAGCGGTACGCGCCTCGAACTCCCTTATGTAGGAGGTATCCTTGGCAAATTCCGACGCGTCAGCGAAAAAGCCCGTGAAAACATCATTGCAAAGCGTCTTGAAGAACGCTTTACCAAAGAAGAAATCATCACAATGTACCTCAATCAGTTCGATTTTTTGTACAATGCCGTAGGTATTGAAAATGCCTCCAGAGTTTATTTCAACAAAAGTCCGAAAGATCTAAGCAAGTCAGAAGCAGCCACCTTAGTTGGTCTTTGCAAGAACCCTACAATTTACAACCCGTACAGCTATCAAATTCGCAATTACCGCGCAAAAATTGCTGAAACCAAAGGTATTGCGCTAAGTGCAGTTACCAAAGACGAAATTTTAGTAGCACGCGCCAAAGACTCTACCACCGCCCATTCACGCCGCAACCAAGTTTTGTTTCAGTGGCTCAAAAACAGCGAAAAAGGCAACGAAGCGCTGCGCACGAAAATTACCCGCGAAGAATACAACAAACTGATCCAAACACCTATCGTCATCCGTTACCGCTCTTTGGACCACAAAGAAGGAATGGCTCCATACTTCAGAAAAGAACTCCGCACAGAGGTACAGTCTATTTTATTAGCCAAAAAAGCCGACGGCACCTTTAAGTACTTGCGCGAAGACGGCAACCCTTATGATATCGACGCCGATGGTCTAAAAATCTACACCACCATCAACCCCACTATGCAGCGCTACGCTGAAGCGGCAGTTGAAAGACACATCAAAGACGAACTTCAGCCTCAATTCGACCTCAATAATAAGGGCCTTAAAAATTATCCGTTCTCCAACAGCATCAAGCCAGAAGTTGTAGAACAAATCATGACCTCAGCACGCCATAACTCAGACCGCTACAAAAAATTAGTCGCACTAGGCCTGACAGAAGCAGAAATCAATAAAGAATTCAATCTGCCTGTCGAAATGACTGTTTTCAGTTTAAAAGGCGAACGCGATACCGTCATGAGCCCCAATGACTCCATCCGCTACTACAAAGCTTTCTTACACGCGGGCATGGTATCTGTGGACCCACGCACCGGTTTTGTGAAAGCATGGGTTGGTGGCATCAACTTCAAACACTTTGGCTACGACCACGTTCGCCAAGGAAAACGCCAAGTTGGTTCAACTATCAAACCTTTTGTTTATGCGGCAGCGCTTTCCATGAAAGTAGTGAACCCTTGCACGGGCTTTTCTGCCGACGAATACTGCCTAGATCTCGTAGACCATAACACCAATAAAGTGGTAGGTCAATATTGCCCTGCGGGGCCAGCAGCACCAACAGTACGCGACGGGCTTGCACAATCTTCTAATAAAGTTACCGTTGCTGTCATGGGACGCATGGGCAATTTCAATCCGGTTCAAAAAACAGGAGGCCCATACCAAATTGAGAAACTCCTCAAGAAAATGGAGATCGAACTCAACCCCAACGACGTCGTTCCTTCCATGTGCTTAGGTAGTATGGATCTCTCCCTTTTGCAAATGGTAGCTGCTCAATGTGTATTCCCTAATAACGGTATTTATATCCGCCCTACTTTTATTGAACGCATCACAGACCGCAACGGAAAAGTCATTTATAGCGCTACCGAACACCGCGAACAAGCACTAAATGCCACCGTGGCTTACGAAATGCTGCAAATGATGAAAGGCGTTGTTAATTTTGGAACTGCTGGTAGCCTTCGCGGAGGCCGAAGCTGGGGTGGCATTTCTGCACCAACTGCTGGTAAAACAGGTACCACACAAAATAACTCAGATGGCTGGTTTGTAGGCATAACCCCAGAATTAGTTACTGGCGTTTGGGTTGGTGCCGAAGACCGCGCTGTGCGCTTTAAAAGCATGACCTGGGGCCAAGGTGGCCGTATGGCTTTGCCAATTTATGGTTACTTTATGCAAAAAGTCTACAAAGACCCCGGCATAGCACTTTCTACCCGAGATTTCGATCAACCAACCGACTACGATCCTTCGGTCTACGACTGCACCGCAGCTCCTCAACCCGAAACCGTAGACGAATCAGAGGTTCCATTTGAATTTTAAGACATGAACAAAGTAGTAAAAGACCCCGCAGCTGCGCTAGACGGTATTCAAGACGGCATGACCCTCATGGTTGGCGGTTTTGGCTTGTGCGGAATTCCAGAAAACGCTATCGCCCAACTCGTCAAGATGGGCACCAAAAACCTCACTTGTATTTCCAACAACGCCGGCGTCGACGACTTCGGTTTAGGACTTTTGTTGCAAGCAAAGCAAGTCAAAAAAATGATCAGCTCTTACGTTGGCGAAAACGATGAATTCGAGCGTCAAATGCTTAGCGGCGAACTCGAGGTAGACCTCATCCCGCAGGGTTCTTTGGCCGAACGCTGCCGCGCTGGGGGAGCTGGTATCCCTGCATTCTTTACTCCTGCTGGCTACGGAACTGAAGTAGCAGAAGGCAAAGAAGTGCGCATTTTTAACGGAAAGCCTCACATATTAGAGAGTGCCCTTACCGCAGACTACGCCATTGTAAAAGCATGGAAAGGAGACACCGAAGGCAACCTCATTTACAAAGCCACGGCCCGAAACTTCAATCCAATGATGGCTATGGCAGGCAAAATTACCATTGCTGAGGTAGAAGAACTTGTCCCGGCTGGCACGCTAGACCCCAACCAAATTCATACACCGGGCATCTTTGTTCAGCGCATATTCCAAGGAGAAAAATTTGAAAAACGCATCGAACAACGCACTGTTCGTTCAAAACAATAAGCACATGGCTCTCGATAAAACCGGCATTGCCAAGCGCATTGC
>JBIIZI010000039.1:0-14489 GCA_044346375.1 Crocinitomicaceae bacterium
AATCTACCCATCGATGAAATTTTCCAAGCCAGCCAAAACTTGGATTTAATCCGTGAATTCAAATGGAATTGCCGGTAAAATGATTCCTTTTATCCTGTTGATTTGGGTAATGAATATAAAGACTTGGATTGTACTTCCCCAAGCTATATTTTTCTACTTCGTAAAGACCCTCTGGTGTTTTACAATCACCGAGTTGTGTTTTCTTACCCAGCTGATGATTGAATATTGGACCAAACTTTGGGTGAGGCCATTTTTTACCCCCTAATGAAATGTTATATGAAGCTATTGAAGAATCATTGTAATAAAGAATCATTTCACGGCGACTTTTGTATACTATGATTTTATTGAATTTTTGATCCTTCGTTAATTTTCCTTCGGGCCAAAAATAATAAAGGACAAACGTTAAAATGACTACAATAAAAAAAATGTTTTTGATGATCCTCTTTTTATTGTTTGTCATAATTCAGTTACTTACAAAAAAATAAAATCAAGCTTAATAGAGTTCATCTATATTGATGATATACTTGAGCTTATTGAAAAATTTGTCCACTTCAGAAATTGGCTCGTTTTGATCTGTTTGCATAAAACCTACCTGTTTCTTCATGAATTCAATGCTTTTTTTTCTATCTGTGGCTTTTGAATTCATTTTTTTCCATAAACTATGTAGCGAGGTAATTTCATGTTCTTCATCACTTCGATAAAAAAATTCGGCCCTGGATTCAAACTTCATGAGCGTTTCAACTGCCGTTTCATTGTCAAAAATACCCGGTACAATGATCAAACGTGAAAAAACATTTTTCTCCTCGACATTATCGTCTACTTTAACAGAATACTGACTACCAATAAGACCTTTGACTTCATTACTTAATTTCTCTAGCATTGTATCGTCGGTAAAAGGAACCAAATGACTCGAATCTTTAAACTGTCTTTTTTGGAATTTTGTAATTGCAATAACCTTATAATCAGGAACTAAAGTGACAACGTAAATGATAAAAAGCAAAACAAACACGAACAAAGAACCGATTGTTCGCAAATAAACGATGGGTTGGATCAAAGTGATCTTCCAATTTTTTTCACCTTCAGGTTGTTTCAGGTATTGTAAAATCAAAAAAACGATAAAACAAGACGAAATGAAAAAGAAGAAAAATAATTTAGGCGCTATATTAAACCATTCGATCAAAGACTCAATCGAAAAGAAAAAAAGCATGACTTCGACGATGACAATTGACTTTAAAGGCTTCATTTGTTTGGAGCGAAATCTTTCAATCAGTTTTGATATATCCATAAATTAAATTTGGAAGAATTATTTTAGCGCTTCGGTTGCGTTTCAAAAATAGAAAATTAGGCACTAAATAAAAAATGGTGACTTAGACTTGCATTTATCGCAAGTAATCTGCAAGCAATTGCTAGATTTGATTTCTTCAAGGTCAAATTCTTTTGTAAACTTGCCCTTATGCGGTTTCAATTCTACTGGATTTTATTTCTTTTTACACTGCTTTCCAAGCAGTTGCACGCTGCTAACTCAGGGTTTGAACTCTATTTATATGCGCACCACCTCATCAACTTCAAAAACCAAGATTTTAAAGTTGTTTATGGCGATTTGCAAGCCTACTTGAAATCCGAACCGAATGCCGTACCTCAAACATTATTTGGCAAACCTGCTGCTCATAAAAACAAGCCCAAACAAAAAGAGGCTATCCTCATTTTAACCGGCTTTGGATCAAAATACCATAGTCTGAAAAACTTGAAGAAGTATTTTGATACCACGGCTTACGATGTGTATGTACCAAATTATATTTCAAGAAAATCTTTAGAACAAACAGTATTCAACCTTGATAGTTACTGGAAAAAGAAAGGGCTTGCCAATTATGAAAAAGTCCATGTTTTTGCTTACATCGTTGGGTCCTGGAGCATCAATGCTTGGATGCAAGATCATTGGTTACAAACTGCGGCGCATCCGAATATCAAAAGCATTGTTTACGACCGCAGTGCGCTGCAAGAACGCGCTCCTTATATTTTGATCAGCAACTACAAAATTCCTAACTATTTCGTATTCGGACCAATAATGCAAGATTTACATCAAACGCGGTATCTCCCATTAAACGACAGTAGTATCCAAAAAGGCTTGTTATTGGAATGCTATGCAACCGGAATTGTGCGCAAAAATCAAGCAACAGCAGCGCAATTAGGACCTTACTGTTTTGAACCCGATTGTTTTGGGCAGCGATATCAAGATGCCAAATACGTTCCGTTGAATCACGACCAAATGTATACGCATCCAGAAGTTTATGGCGCCGCACTGCTTCATTTTTTCAAATATGGTAATTTTGGAAGCACCTTGAACTCCTACAGCCCAGTAGCAAATCCATTTGTCAAAATGAAGCCATGATTTCTGTTTACCAACTCAAACCCAAATTTCAAGCGCTACTACAACCGCTACTGCTCCGCTTGCGCAAATGGGGTGTTTCGCCAAATCTCTTGACTTTGCTGGGCATTCTCCTCTCGCTGGCAATGGGCATTTATGCAGTTTACGGCGATCGCACAATTGCCTTGATCCTCATGCCAATTGTTTTATTGCTGCGCATGGTACTCAATGCGCTTGATGGCATGATGGCGCGCCAATACAATTTGCAAAGCAAAATGGGCGCGCTGCTCAATGAAATAGGTGATGTCGTTTCAGATCTTGTACTATACTACCCGCTTTATGTGCTGTTTACAATGGATCAATTATGGATCATGTGTTTCTTGCTCTTGAGTGTACTCAATGAATTTTCGGGCTTACTTGGGCAAGCTCTAGGTGGAGCGCGTCGTTACGACGGACCCATGGGTAAATCCGACCGCGCCTTAATAGTCGGCGTGCTCAGTTTACTGTTCTTATGCAAAGCGCCAATCATTGGGTATCTCACCTGGATTTGGTTGGCTGTATTTGGCTTGTTGATTTGGAGCACCTTGAAAAGATTGAGAAATGCAGTACTTTAAAGACCTGACGGAAATCCAACGAATGATCTTAGTGATCTTAGGTGTGCTTGTTTTTGCAACCTCACTTTTTGGGATCTGGAAGAAAATCAAGCCTGGACCTCAGGTAGACGAACTCATGACGCGGACCAAATCGTGGTGGGTGATGGCTGGTATTTTTACCACTGCGGCAGTTGTGCACCCGCTTATTTCTTTTGCAGCTTTTGCGTTTTTGTCTTTTGCAGCGCTCAGAGAAATTTCAAGCATTAGTAAAAATGCACGCTTTGAAGACCGTAGTATCATTTTTTGGGCTTATCTGGCTATTCCACTTCAATACGGCTTTGCCTACATGGGCTGGTTTGTTCCTTTTTTAATTTTGATACCAGTAGGTATGTTTATGCTGATACCTTTCTTATTGGTTTTGAAAGGACACACCCAAGACATCGCGCGTTCCATGAGTGTCATTCCAACCCATCTCATGCTCACCGTTTTTTCGATCAGCCATTTGGCATATTTGCTCTCCCTTCCAGAACTCCCTCACTTCAATGCGGGTGGTAGGGGCCTACTGCTATTTGTGGTGTTCTTGACCGAAATGAACGATGTGTTTCAATTTACATGGGGGAAATTACTTGGCCGGCACAAAATCATCGAAAAAATCAGCCCAAACAAAACCTGGGAAGGCTTTATTGGCGGCTTATTGAGTACCATTGCCGCAGCTTATGTCCTGCGTTTTTTAACACCGTTTTCTGAAATACAAGCACTCGGTTCGGGCTTACTCATTGCTTGCATGGGCTTTGTAGGTGATATCATTGTATCGGCTATCAAGCGCGATTTCGGACTCAAAGATACAGGCAACGCCATCAAAGGACACGGCGGAATCCTAGACCGCATCGATTCCTTGGCCATAAGCGCTCCGTTCTTCTTCTATTACGTCTATTTAATTTGCTATTTGTAAATGAAGCTGTTGTTCTTGATAGTCATTTATAAGGTAGTGATGCCCATTCTGCTCAAACTCGTCGGTGTCAGGTTCAGTCATAAAACCGCGTACCAAGAACAGAAACAATTTATTGTCGTGGCCAATCACAATAGTCATGTCGACACAATGGCTTTGTTAGCGAGTATGCCCGTTCGGTTATTGACCAAAACCCATCCTGTTGCTACCGCCAACTATTTTGGCAAGAAAAAATGGCTTGCCTTCATCTCTAATTTGTTGGTAAATACAGTACTCATCAAGCAAAAAGACAATGCCCTTCAATTACTCGAAGAAAAACTAAAAAAAGGCCACTCATTGATTTTCTTTCCGGAAGGAACACGTGGCAAACCCGGAGAAATGCAAGCCTTCAGGTCTGGTATTGGCGTATTGTTACAAGCATTCCCTCACATACCCTATATTCCTGTATGGATAGAAGGCACTGGTAAAATCCTTCCAAAAGGCTCTTTTTTACCGGTTCCGTTTGAAGCTGAAGTCAAGATAGGTAGTGCCACTTTAGCGAAAGGTGCTTCAGTGGAAGAAATTGTGGAAGAGGTCCAGACCGCAATTATTGATTTGCGCAGGAGGGAACAGTTATAAATTTAGCTCAAAATTAGCTGATTATTTCCCTACTTTTATTCCATGATTTTACGGACAAGCATCCTCATTTTTTTGATTTTTGCAAACATTCATGTTTTTGGGCAAACATTTAAGATTGACTTTTTACAGGGTAGCCAGACCTTTCGCGGAGATTCAACACGTGTTATTAAACTCAAAAAAGAACCTTTTGTGATTGCCGTTGAACTCGATAGCCTCGATGGCATCTTTGTTAATTGCAGTGAGCGACCAGTTATTGCTTATGGTGCAATGAAAAGAAACATTCCATATTTTTCACAAATTGGCTCGATGGTAAGCGTGGAGACGGAATTCAATCGCGATCAAGAGCTCTTTTTGAATTACCCGAATGATTTTTGTTATTGGTTCTATGACCCAAAGGAATATGACTGGCATCGCTTTGATTCGGTAATTGTAAGAAAGGGAAGCTCAATTATCGGGACAAAAACCGTTCGCCAATTTTATAGCCTTGAACAAGACAAGAATTTAACCCTAAAGGAAGTTCCAAAAAAACTCTACTTGACGTTTTTTTCGATCAACGGGTCGTTTAACGAGGAGAATGCCGTTTTGAACCAAGTACAAACGTATCAACTCATTTTCGAAGATTAGGAAAGTCTTCCTGCACGCAACGCGCTACAATTTTGGCGCTGTTAATGGCTAAAGGAATGCCGCCGCCTGGGTGTACCGTAACACCTGCAAAATACAAGCCCTTTACTTGTTTGGAAAAATTAGGGTGTCTGAGAAAAGCTGCAAAGGCGTTGTTGGATGCATTGCCATAGATAGATCCTTGCTTGCCGCTGTAGCGCGCGTCAATCAAGCGCGGTTCGTTGATTTGCTCGACTTCTATTAGGGCTTGGATGTCGGTCTTTAAAGATCTTGATAGCTTCTCTAAGATACGTGAACGCAGCAATTGAATTTCGTTGTCCCAATCTTGCCCAACGTTAATTGGTGCGTTCACCATAACAAACCAGTTTTCTTTGCCTTCTGGTGCATCACCTTTCTCCACCTTGGAGGAAATATGGACATAAACTGTGGGGTCTGGGTGGAGCGTTTTGGTTTTAAATATGGCTGCAAACTCAGCTTGATAATCTGCCGCAAAGAAAATATTGTGCACCCCAAGTTGCTCAAACGAACGATTGATACCCCAATAAAAGACCACTGCAGAACTCGATTTTTCTTGTTGAAGTAAAAAGCGGGGCGCCTTTAAATATGGAAGGAGTTTTTCATAGGTGTAGTGCACATCCATGTTAGACACTACTATATCAAAGTTGTACGAAGCCTTTTCTGTTTGAAGCCCAACTACTCTATTGTTTCGATTTTGAATGGCGGTAACGCGTTCTTTGGTATGAAACACCACACCATGTTGCAGGGCCAAAGCATGTGTTTGCCGCGTAATTTGCACCATACCGCCAACAGGCATCGCTGGGCCTTCGTTGAATTCGAGTTGAGAAATGATATTGAGCATGGCTGGGGCAAGGTATGGCGAACTCCCGTTATAGGTAGCCAAGCGGTCAAATAACTGTATGGTTTGGGGATTTTTGAAAAACGACTTATTTTGTTGATGCATCGTTTGATGCAAACCATATTTAAAAAGCCTTGCAAGCGCTTTGAATAAAGACGCATTGAAGAACTGCTTGAAACGATGCAAAGAAACCTCAATAAAAACCGGATAAATTGCCTTGTAGTTGGCCTCCATGCGGTTCAGGTAGCTTTTGGTGTGTTGTAAATCTTCTTTAAACGTTGTCGCAACTGCTTGCGCGACCTTTTCTTTGCCAACCGGAAGCGCGATGTATTGACCATCCTTGAAAAAATAGCGGCAAGACTCCGTTAATTGGCGATAGGCGAAAGTTGCATTGGGATCTAGCCCCTTCATTAAATCTTGGAGAAGTTGTGGCTCGGTAAATACAGACGGGCCCATATCAAATCGGTAGTCAGCGATACGTTGTTCGACAATTTTACCACCTATAACCTCATTGGCTTCGAAAACATGCACCTCTAAGCCTAATTTTCTGAGTTCTATGGCACTGGCTAGCGCACCTATTCCCGATCCGATGATACCTACCTTCATTTGCATAATACAAAATTGAGTTAAAAATGTTCGTAAAACCCAATGCAGACGGGCATTTTAGGCGGCTTTATCAACAAAATGGTCATTTTTTCAACATTTTAGCACTTTTTTTCACCTGAAACCTTTGTTGGCATTGATATTCCGATATATTTGTTTCCATAATTAATTACTAACTAATTAAAACTAAATTATTATGAACAAGGCTGAATTGATCGACGCAATCGCAGCGTCTGCAGGATTGTCTAAAGCTGATGCAAAACGTGCATTAGATGGATTTGTAAGCGCAACTACTGGCGCTTTGTCTAAAGGAGAAACTATCTCTTTAGTAGGTTTCGGATCTTTTGGTATTTCTAAAAGAAACGCACGCAATGGTCGCAACCCAAAAACTGGTGCAGTGATCCAAATTGCAGCAAAAAACACAGTTCGTTTCAAAGCAGGTGCAGACCTTTCTAAAAACGTAAACTAATTCAGATCTTCTGAAATAAAAAAGGGCTGTCTCGGTGAGATAGCCCTTTTTTTTGTCCAATAATTTAGGTAGCGCTTTGTTTGGGAATGATTCTCCAAAACAAACGCGGCAAAAACCGCTTCATGTAAACAGCGATCAATTCTTTTCCGCCAATCAACACCTCTCTCTTTCCTTTAGCCAAAGCTTCGAGCATCAGACTAACGCAATGTTCTACTGGCATTCCGGTTGCTTGGTTGCGGTCCATGGTGCCATGCGCTTGACCGCTTGCGGTGAGGGCGCTTTTTGAAATGGGTGTATTGATTTTACCAGGGAAAGCAATGGTTACCCGAATGCCATTCTTGGCTTCTTCCATGGCTATACTTTCGTAATAACCAACTAAGGCCGCCTTTGAGGCGCTGTATATTGATCGCAAGTGGAAACCAAATTTGCCAGCAATACTGCTCACGATCAAATATTGCCCACTTTTTTGGGTTCTAAAAATCGGTAAAACAACTTTTGCCAAGGCAATATTGCCAAAGAAGTTCACTTCCATGAGTTGGCGATTGACTTCCATTTCAGTTTCATGCGCACTGGCTCTTTGGGAAACTCCGCCGTTGTTGATCAGAATATCCAACCTTCCAAATTTGGCTAAAATCTGATCGGTATAGCTTTCTGGTGCGTGCAAAGCGCCCAAATCTAAGGGTAAAACCAGATGCGCCTCCGGATGCGTTAAAGTCGCTTTTAAGTCCTCTAACTTTTGTTGATTGCGAGCCGATAAAATCAAACGTGCACCATGTTGCGCTAATTGAATGGCTAAATTTTCACCGATTCCGGATGAAGCACCGGTAATCCAGATGACTTTGTTGTGGTAGTAAGCAGCATGATTCATGTACCAAAGATAAATGATTCGTTGGGCGCGTGAATGGGATTTCTTACTTTTGAAGAAAAATTGACCATGAATCCTGCAACTTTGTTATCGGAATTTCAAGAAGCACAACAAGTTTTATCGGACTTCAGTACTCCCGAAAATATGCAAAAAATTGCCCAAGGCATTGCAATGATGCATACGGCATTGGCAAATGGTCATAAAATCATGAGTTGTGGCAATGGTGGCTCTATGTGTGATGCGATGCATTTTGCAGAAGAACTCTCCGGACGCTACCGCGATAACCGCCCTGCACTTGCCGCTGTTTCTATTTCAGATCCCTCACACCTCTCTTGCGTCGCCAATGACTACGGTTATGACCACGTTTTTTCAAGATATATTGAAGCTTTAGGACAAGCTGGCGATGTTTTATTAGGCATCTCGACGTCAGGAAATTCAAAAAATGTGCTGTTGGCTGTTGAAGCGGCTAAGGCAAAGGGCATTCAGACAATTGTCTTGACAGGAAAAGACGGCGGGCAATTAGCTGGCCTTGCAGATTTAGAAATCAGAGCGCCATTTAGCCCCTATGCCGACCGCGCACAAGAAATCCATATTAAGGTCATACATTCTTTTATCTTAGGAATCGAACAAAGCTTTGGCTATTGATCAAGCGTTAGCCTCGTTTAACTTAGAGTGCTTTCTACTATAAGTAAAGTAAATGACCAAGCCCACGAGCAACCAAATACCAAAGTAAATCCAGTTTTGTAACGGAATTTCGCTCATCATGTAAAGGCAGCTAAGCAGGCCTAAAGACGGAATGAGCGATAACTTTTTTGGTACGCTTACTATAGTTAGGAAAATGCTGAAGGCCCAAAAAATAAGCGAAGGAATTTTTTGTCCGAAATCGGACCAATTTTTAAATTGCAAATAGCTCAAGAGCGCATTGGAAGTGTACAAATAAATGAGTGCCCCTAAGAATAAGAACGGAAGCACATAACCCGCATTGACGTATGGTGTTTTAAAAGAACCACGTTGCACATCTGGTTTGTTTTGCAAAACCAAAACCCCGCCACAAACCAAGACAAAAGCAAAAAGTGTCCCGATAGAGCAAAGATCAGTGACCATAGTGAGGTTCATGAAAAGCGCAGGAATAGCAACCACAAAACCTACTACAATGGTAGCAAACGATGGCGTTTTGTATTTGGGATGAATTTTTGAAAAGCGTTTGGGCAACAAACCATCGCGGCTCATGCTCAGCCAAATGCGCGGCTGTCCCATTTGAAAAACAAGCAATACCGAAGCCATTGCCACAACTGCTGATATCGAAATGATAAACGTCATTTTGGGTAAATTGATTTGCTCAAATACAAAAGCCAGTGGCTCGCCTACGGCAAGTTGATCGTAAGGTACGATACCCGTTAAGATGAGGGCGATAATGATGTAAAGAATGGTGCAAATAATAATGGCCCACATCATGCCGCGCGGGAGGTCGCGTTGAGGGTTTTCGCATTCTTCTGCGGTTGTAGAAATAGCATCAAAACCAATGTAAGCAAAAAACACTGCAGAAACACCTTTGAGCACACCACTGATGCCTTCAGGTGCAAATGGAGTCCAGTTTTTCATGTCGATATAAAATACACCAACGGCAATAACTAATAAAATGACGGCGAGCTTGATGATCACCATTGCATTGGAAGCATTGCGGCTTTCTTTGATTCCGCGGTAAACCAACCAAGTAATTAAGACAATGATAAAGAGGGCTGGAATATCAAGTACTAAATGCAAAGAACCAATTCTTGGCGCTGTTAACCAAGCCTCGCGCGCTTGCACAAGTACAGGTTCTAAATTCGATAAATCACCCCCGTTTTTCAAGAATTGAACCGCTTCGCTGTATCCTTTTGACGCACTAAGGTAATCCATCTGCATCCAGTCAGGAAGATGAATTCCTTTCAATCCAATTGCTTGAATATGAATTTGTTCAAGCATTGTAGTTAAATAATCACTCCAAGATATTGCAACGGTGATATTCCCGATGGCATACTCCATAATGAGCGCCCAACCAATGATCCAAGCGATGAGTTCGCCAAAGGCAACATAGGAATAAGTATAGGCCGAGCCAGCCACCGGAACCATAGATGCAAACTCAGCGTAAGCAAAAGCTGCAAAACCACTGGCCAAAGCCGTAAACAAAAACAGGAAAATTACAGCTGGCCCGCCTTGAGCAGACGCCTGCCCAATTGTAGAGAAGATACCTGCACCAATAATGGCTGCAATACCAAAGGCTATTAAATCTCGGAGTTTAAGGTGCTTATTGAGGCCGTGTGTGTCGCCGGCAACATCATTGGCACGCACTTGCGCCATGATGGATTCAACGGTTTTTTTACGAAACAAAGAGTTTTGGGACATTCATCTATTTTTAAAGCACTAAAAGTAAAGAAATTTTACTTTTGCATATGGAAAAATTTATCACGGTTAAAGGAGCGCGCGAACACAACCTCAAAGGACTCGACGTACGCATCCCGCACGGCAAACTCACCGTGATTACCGGGGTTTCGGGCTCTGGCAAATCTAGTCTAGCCTTTGACACTATTTTTGCCGAAGGGCAACGCCGTTTCATCGAAAGCATGTCTGCCTATGCACGTCAGTTCTTAGGGCGCTTAGACAAGCCTGCAATCGACGACATCAAAGGCTTGTCTCCAGCCATTGCCATTCAGCAAAAGGTCAGCAGCGGCAACCCTAGATCCACCATCGGAACCAGTACCGAAATCTACGACTACCTCAAATTATTTTTTGCGCGCATCGGCACCACCTACTCACCGGTTTCTGGAAGCGCCGTACTCAAACACCAAACCAAGGACGTCATTGCATTTTTGGACCAGCACTGGTCAGAAGCGCCTTTTGCCATTTTATACGCGCTCTCTTTTAATTCTATTGAAGATTTAAATAAAAATATTCAACTTCTTAATAAAGAAGGATTTACAAGATTGTTTTTTAAGGAAGAATTTGTGCTGATCGACGAGCTCGATGCCTTCTCCGAAATGCCCGATCAAATCTGGGTAGTCATTGACCGACTCAAAAACAGCCCGCGCGAACTACCACAGCAAAGCCGACTGTCAGAAGGCATTGAGCGTGCTTTTGCAGAGGGGAAGGGAGAATGCAGCCTTTACAATGCGCAAAGCAAAGAGTTGGCGCATTTCAATGGGCGCTTTGAAGCCGACGGCCTGCGCTTCGAAGAACCAACATCTGCCTTCTTTGCTTTCAACAACCCTTACGGCGCTTGCAAAAAGTGCGAAGGCTATGGCATGACACTCGGTATCGATGAAGAACTCGTTTTCCCGGACCGCACAAAAAGCATTTACGAAGGCGCCATCGCCCCTTGGAAAGGCGAAAACATGCAAGAATACTTACAGCGTTTACTGTACCAAGCGAGCAAGTTTGACTTCCCGATCCATCGACCTATTCAGGAACTCAGCCCTGCTCAATACCAGCTTCTCTGGACTGGAAATAGCTATTTCATTGGTTTAAATGAATTCTTTAAACAAATTGAAAGTCAGACTTATAAAATACAATATAGAGTACTGCTTTCTCGCTACAGAGGCAAGACCATTTGCCCCGACTGCAACGGCACCCGCTTGCGCAAAGATGCGGGCTATGTCAAAATAGCAGGCAAGAGCATCCAAGACGTTGTACTGATGAGCATCGACGACGCTTTGGCTTATTTTCAAGCTTTAGACCTCAATGCACATGAACAAAAGGTTTGCAAGCATATTTTACCGGAAATCGAGCAACGCTTGGCTTATTTACAAAAAGTAGGGCTCGGCTACCTGACCCTCAACCGCAACTCCAATACCCTATCTGGCGGAGAAGCGCAGCGCATTCAATTGGCAACATCAATTGGCTCGAGTTTGGTAGGTTCGCTGTACATCTTAGACGAACCCTCCATAGGGCTACACCCCAGGGATACCAAAAAACTGATTGAAGTACTGATTGCCCTCAAAAACCAAGGCAATACCGTTTTGGTAGTTGAACACGAAGAAGAAATCATGCGGGCCGCCGATGAAATTCTAGATATCGGGCCGCTTGCGGGCTCCCAAGGCGGACATTTGGTTTTTCAAGGCGACTTCAAAGCTTTGGAAAGCAGCAATTCGCTCACTGCTCAATACCTCACAGGCCGCAAACAAATTGCACTGCCGCAGCGCACCAGAACAGCGCTTGGACAGCTACAAATACACAATGCGCGCCAAAACAACCTCAAAAACATCGATGTGCGCATTCCACTTGGGCAACTGGTTTGCGTCACAGGAGTTTCGGGTTCTGGTAAATCTACCCTGATCAAAAGGCTATTATACCCTCTTGTGCGCAAAGAATTAGGCCTCAGCAGCGACTTAATTGGCAAATGCAACGGTTTAAGTGGCGACATCAAAAAGATTGGTCATGTTGAGTTTATAGATCAAAACCCAATCGGCAAATCCTCGCGGAGCAATCCGATTACTTATGTCAAGGCTTTTGACGATATCCGCGAAATTTACGCCAGGCAGCCATTGGCCAAATTAAGAGGCTACAAGCCCGGATATTTTTCTTTTAATGTGTCGGGTGGCCGGTGCGAAATTTGCGAAGGAGAAGGCAGCATTACAGTTTCCATGCAATTTATGGCCGATGTTCAGCTTCCCTGCAAACACTGCAAAGCCAAGCGCTATAAAACCGAAACCTTAGAAATTCTGTACCGAGACAAGTCAATTTCAGACCTACTTGACCTTACCTTACAAGAAGCGCTAGACTTCTTCTGCGCAGACCCAGACAAACTCGCTCAAAAAGTGGCCGAAAAAATCCAACCCTTGGTAGACGTCGGATTAGGCTATTTAACCGTGGGGCAATCCTCGAGCACGATGTCTGGCGGAGAAGCACAGCGCATCAAACTCGGTTCCTTTTTAAGCAAGGGCAACCAAGGCACACCAACCCTCTTTATTTTTGACGAACCTACTACTGGCTTACATTTTTACGATATAGAAAAACTTCTGATCGCATTTAACGCCTTACTTGACAAAGGCCACTCCTTAGTTGTAATTGAACACAACATGGAAGTCATCAAATGTGCAGACCACATCATCGACCTCGGACCCGACGGCGGAGAAAACGGCGGGAATTTACTTTTCAGCGGACATCCGAAAGACTTTATAAAGCTGAAAGACAACACTACAGCACATTATTTAAGTGAAAAGCTTGTTGAAAACTAAGCATGTTTAAACCTATTTAGAATTTATATTCCCTTAACTTTGCAGAAAAATAGCAGCATGTCAGCAGATATCTTCGAAAAAATCAAGGCAAACCGCGGACCACTCGGAATGCATGCCAAAGAATCTCACGGGTACTTCACCTTCCCCAAATTAGAAGGCGAAATTGGTCCTCACATGAATTTCAGAGGCACAGAAAAACTAAATTGGTCGCTCAATAACTACCTCGGTTTGGCCAACCACCCTGAGGTGCGCAAGGCAGACGCAGACGCTGCAGCCATCTACGGTTTTGGCTCGCCAATGGGAGCGCGCATGATGTCTGGTAACACAAACTACCACGAACAACTCGAAAACGAACTCTCGGCATTTGTCAGCAAAGAAGACACCATTTTATGCAACTTCGGCTACCAAGCTATTGTTTCGGCAATTGATTGCTTAGTAGACCGCCACGACGTCATCGTCTATGACGCCGAGTCACATGCTTGTATCCTCGACGGCGTGCGCCTACACATGGGCAAGCGTTTCGTTTTCAAACACAACGAAGTCGACGATTGCGAAAAACAATTGCAACGCGCCACCAAACTTGCTGCCGAAACCGGCGGTGCTATCCTCGTGATCACCGAAGGTGTTTTCGGAATGCGCGGTGACCAAGGCAAACTCAAAGAAATCGTTGCCCTCAAAGAAAAATACAACTTCCGTTTGTTCGTCGACGACGCACACGGTCTTGGCGTATTGGGTGCAACAGGCGCCGGAACCGGCGAAGAACAAGGCTGCCAAGACGGCATCGACATCTACTTCGGAACCTTTGCCAAATCATTTGCACTCATTGGTGGTTTTATTTCTTCAGACGAACAAGTCGTTGAATACCTCCGCTACAACATGCGCTCGCAAATTTTTGCCAAAGCCATGCCTGCAGCATTAGTAATGGGCTTACTCACACGTCTTGACCTCATGCGCAAGCACCCTGAGCTCAAAGCCAAACTTTGGGAAAACACCAACGCACTTCAAAATGGCTTGAAAGAAGCAGGTTTTGAAATTGGCCCAACAGACAGCTGTGTTACACCAGTTTACCTCAGCGGCTCAATTCCAGAGGCAACCAACCTCATCTTTGACCTCCGCGAAAACTACAATGTATTCTGTTCTATGGTTGTATATCCAGTAGTACCAAAAGGCATGATCATCTTGCGCCTCATTCCTACGGCAGTACACACCCTAGAAGATGTCAAATACACCATCGAATGCTTCTCTAAAATCGTAGACAAATTAAAAGCCGGCGAATACATGTCGGATAAAATTGCAGCGATCTAATTCTTGCATCGACATATCCAACAAAAAAAATA
>JBIIZI010000040.1:0-14433 GCA_044346375.1 Crocinitomicaceae bacterium
CAAAAGACGGTCCACACATGTTGGTGAAGGCCGGTGAAGAAAACGCCGGTTTGGTCGATATCGGCGACGGCTTGGGTTGCGTATTTAAAATCGAATCTCACAACCACCCTAGTGCGCTAGAGCCTTACCAGGGCGCAGCAACAGGGGTAGGGGGCATCAACCGCGATATCTTTACCATGGGTGCGCGTCCAATTGCGCAGCTCAACTCTTTGCGTTTTGGCAACATCGAAGAAGCACGCACCAAATGGTTGGTCAAAGGTGTCACCAAAGGCATCGGCGACTACGGAAACGCATTTGGTATTCCGATCGTTGGTGGCGAAGTTTTCTTCGACGAATCTTACAACACCAATCCGTTGGTCAATGCTTTCTCTGCAGGTATCATCGACACCAAAAAAATCATTTCAGCAACTGCAAAAGGCCCGGGTAACCCAGTGTTTATTGTCGGGTCGGCCACCGGTAAAGACGGCATCGCTGGTGCTGCTTTTGCCTCCAAAGACATCACCGAAGAATCTGCCAACGACCTCCCATCGGTTCAAGTTGGCGATCCTTTTATGGAAAAACTCCTTCTTGAAGCCACCATGGAGCTCTCGCTTACCGACGCCATCGTCGGGATGCAAGACATGGGTGCGGCAGGTATTACCTGTTCAACCTGCGAAATGAGCGCAGCAGGCAATGTCGGCATGGAAATCTACCTCGACCGCGTCCCAACCCGCCAAGAAAACATGCTTCCTTACGAAATCCTCTTGTCGGAATCACAAGAGCGCATGCTTGTAGTTGTACAAAAAGGAAAGGAACAAGTTGTTAAAGACATCTTCGACAAATGGGACCTCCACGCCGAAGAAATCGGTCACGTTACCGACACCGGTCGCATCCGTTACTACATGGATGGCGCTTTGGTCGGAGACGTCCCTGCTGAGTCACTCGTGTTAGGAGGTGGCGCGCCACAATACAAGCGCGAATACACAGAACCTGCCTATTACCAAGAATACAAGAAATTCAATATTTCGCAAATTGCGGAGCCTACCGACCTCAAAGCGGTGGCCGACGCTATGTTAGCTTTGCCAAATATCGCCTCTAAGCGTTGGGTCTACGAACAATACGACTCCATGGTGGGTACCCGCAACATGACCACCAACCGTCCATCAGATGCAGGCGTAGTCAATATCAAAGGCACCAACAAGGCCCTTGCCATGACCGTCGACTGCAACTCGCGTTATGTCAACGCCGATCCAGAAATTGGCACCATGATTGCCGTTTCAGAAGCAGCCCGCAACATCACCTGCGCAGGCGGAAACCCTAGTGCCATTACCAATTGCCTCAATTTCGGCAACCCTTACAACCCAGAGTCCTACTGGCAGTTTGTTGGCGCCATCAAAGGAATGTCTGCGGCTTGTCTGAAATTCGAAACACCAGTAACGGGTGGTAATGTGTCGTTCTATAACCAAACGGTCATGAACGGTAAAGAAGTGCCAGTTTTCCCGACACCAACCATTGGCATGATCGGCATTGTTCCAGACAAAGACAAGGTCATGACCCTCGATTTCAAACAAAAAGGCGACGTCATTTTCCTCATCGGAGACTACACCGAAGACATCTCCTCTTCAGAATACCTCGCTACTTACCACGGCGTCAAGGCTTCGCCTGCTCCGTATTTTGATCTCGAGAAAGAATTCCAAATGCAACAGGCTGTTAAAGGCCTTATTGCCGAAAATCACGTCAATGCTGTTCACGACGTTGCAGATGGCGGCTTGTATGTCACGCTCATCGAAATGTCGATGCCAAGAGGTTTGGGTTTTGACATCGTTAGCGATGCGGATATCCGTCTAGATGCCTTCCTATTTGGCGAAGGCCAAGGCCGCGTGGTAGTGACCGTTACCGAAGAAAACGTCGAAGACTTCGTTGAATACATGGTGGCTACCGGCGTCAATATTACCCTTTTAGGCCATGTAACCAAAGGAAAACTTCAAATTGACGAACAACATTACGGCTTTATTACCGAAGCAAAAGACATTTACGACAACGCCTTAGGCGCTCACTTAGAAAACTAAAAATGGAATACAATACCACGCGTGGTCCGTTAATTTTACCCGAATACGGTAGAAATGTTCAAAACATGATTGCGCATGCCATGGAACTCACTGATCGTACAGAGCGCAACCGTGCTGCTCAGGCCATTATCGAGGTAATGGGGCAACTCAATCCACATTTACGTGATGTAGAAGACTACCGACACAAACTATGGACACACTTATTCGTAATGTCTAATTTTGAGTTCGACGTAGATTCTCCCTATGACAAACCAAAGCCAGAGGTCCTTAGCGAGAAGCCGCAACGCATGGTGTATCCGTCTAGCAAAATCCGCTACGGACATTACGGCAAATACACGCAAACCATTTTAGAAGCTGCCAAGGAAGTCCAAGTACCAGAGGAAAAAGAATTCCTCAAGACCACAATGGCTAACTTCATGAAAAAACAATTCTTGGCTTACAACAACGATACCGTCGAGAACCACGTCATTGCCCAACAACTCAAAGAACTCTCCAAAGGAGAGCTTGTTCTAGAAAATCCAGACGATTTAGTGCATACCAATACTTTGCTCAAAACCATGGGTATTGGCCAAAATCAGCAAAAAAACATGCGCCTGAACAAGCAAAAAAATAACAACAATAAATACAAAAAGAAAAAATTCATCAAAAAATAAGGCATGGCTTCTTTTGAAATTTACGGTGGTAAGCCACTCAAAGGTGAAATAATCCCACAAGGCGCAAAAAATGAAGCATTGCAAGTGCTTTGTGCACCACTACTTACTCCAGAAAAAGTAACTATTTCCAATATCCCAGATATTGTTGATGTCAATAAGCTCATCGCTTTGTTGCAAACGATGGGTGTAAAGGTAGAGAAAGTAGAGAAAGGCACTTATATTTTTCAGGCCAAAGAAATTGACTTAGCTTACCTGGAAACCGAAGATTTCAAAAAACGAGCTTCTTCATTGCGTGGTTCTATCATGATTGTCGGGCCTTTATTGGCGCGCTATGGCCGTGGCTTTATACCAAAACCCGGTGGAGACAAAATAGGACGTCGCCGCCTCGATACCCACTTTGAAGGGTTTGCGCTGCTAGGTGCCAAGTTCAACTACGACGCAGGCGAACATTTCTATTCCGTAGAAGCCGCTGAGCTCAAAGGAACCTACATTCACCTAGACGAAGCTTCAGTTACCGGAACAGCCAATATCTTGATGGCAGCCGTGATGGCTGAGGGTGAAACCACCTTCTACAACGCTGCATGTGAGCCTTACATTCAGCAGCTTTGTAAAATGCTCAATTCCATGGGTGCACAAATCACCGGAATTGGGTCCAATATGCTCAAAATTCAAGGTGTGAAGTCACTCGGTGGTTGTTTTCACCGCATTTTACCCGACATGATCGAAATTGGTAGTTTCATTGGCCTTGCGGCCATGACACAATCCGAAATCACCATCAAAGATGTTTCCTGGGAAAACCTCGGTGTGATCCCTAATGTTTTCCGTCGTTTGGGCATTAAGCTCGAGCGCCGCGGCGACGACATCTTCATTCCGGCTCAAGAAAAATACGAAATCGAAACGTTCATCGATGGGTCTATCATGACCATCTACGATGCGCCATGGCCAGGTTTTACACCAGACCTACTATCAATTATTCTCGTTGTGGCTACACAAGCCAAAGGTTCAGTCCTGATTCATCAAAAAATGTTTGAATCCAGACTCTTCTTTGTCGACAAACTCATTGATATGGGTGCTCAAATCATCCTCTGCGATCCGCACCGCGCTACAGTCATTGGCCTGAACCGCGAACACGACCTCAAAGGTATCGAAATGACCTCCCCAGACATCCGCGCTGGCGTTTCTTTGTTGATTGCCGCACTTTCTGCTAAAGGAAAAAGCGTCATTCACAACATCGAACAAATAGACCGCGGCTACCAAGACATCGAATACCGCCTCAATAACATCGGCGCAGATATCAGAAGAATCGGATGAGAAAGTCGAGTCTGCTCATTATAGCACTTGTGGCTGCATTTGCTTGCTACGCACTTTGTTTCAGAAAAGAAACTAGCGCAGCATTGCCACCAGAAACCACCGCGCCTGAAATTTCCTTGTTGTCGCCAAAAGGCAAAACGCTCAAGCTTTCCAGTTTGCGTGGCAAAATGGTCTTAGTCGACTTCTGGGCATCTTGGTGTGGTCCGTGTCGCAAAGAAAGCCCTAATGTAGTAGAGGCCTACCATAAATACCATCAAAAGCAATTTACGACGGGCAAAGGTTTTGAAGTTTTTAGTGTGTCCCTAGACCGCGATCAAGATGCTTGGAAACAAGCGATTACTGCAGATCAACTCATTTGGAAATACCATGTCCTAGATGCAGAAGGTTTAGCATCGGCCAATTACCAAGTGGCTACAATTCCCAACGCATTCTTACTCGATGGCAATGGTGTTGTGGTTGCAAGTGGTGCAGAGCTGCGGGGCCTGAACCTGCACATTACCTTAGATAAATTCCTGAAGTAGTTTAAAAAGGAAGTAAGTTCAGAAGCTAGATGCGTTCCAATACGTACGTAATGAGCTCATCCATTGCAGTATCAATGCCCGTAGAAAAAATTTCCTGAGGCCTATTTGCCACACCTAAGCAAATACTTGTGCACTGATGTCCTAAAGCCTTACCAAGAGCAAAAATAGCAGAGCTTTCCATTTCAAAATTGACAATTTGGTGCCCGTTGTCTTTGAATTTTTCAAGTGCAAGGTGGATATCCGGCATTTTGCTTGGCAATCTTAAAGACCGCCCTTGTGGACCGTAAAAACCTGAGCTCGTTACTGTGATGCCTTTTCTCACTTTAGCTGAATCGAGTTTATCGATCATATCCGGATGCGCCTCACTTAAGTATGGAGTGATCCCAGCGGGAAAGCCAACTTGGCTTGTAATTTGGTTCAGGAGTAATTGCTCGTTTAATGTAAAGGGAACAGGATAAAAATGAGCAATGTTATCAAGGCCAAGCGCATGTGTGGACAACACAAAAGAATGTAGGGGCATATCAGCTTGCAGCATACCGCAAGTTCCGATGCGTACAATTTCTAAACTGATTTGCTTGTCTTTTTGACTTCTGTTATTCAAATCGATATTCACCAAGGCGTCGAGTTCAGCCATGCAAATATCGATGTTGTCAGTGCCAATTCCAGTAGATAAAACAGTGATGCGTTTGCCTTTGTAAGTTCCGGTATGGGTTATAAATTCTCGGTGTTGTACCCTGGTGTCTATTTGATCAAAAAAACGCGTGATTTTTGCGACACGGTCTTGATCGCCAACTAAAATAACACGCCTTGCGAGTTGATCAGGCTGAAGCCCTAGGTGGTATACAGCACCATAAGCATCAAGAACCAATTCTGTTGCTGGAAATTGCATCGGTGCGTAGCGTAAAGAAAATTAAATTTAGAGAGAGCCGAAAACTTTGATCAATAAATCGCTCACCCGTGCTGCTGGATTTTGTCGAATTTTGTCCTCTTCTTGCTGCACCAACATAAACAGGCCAGCAATTGCTCTTTCCGTCACAAATGCATCTAAATCAGGGTTGATTTTTTCACCGCCAGTGAGGGTCATGGCTTGGTTGTATTTGGTCATGAGTGGGGTCCATTTGGCGGTAAGACTCACCTTTGCAGTTGCCGCTTTCACCTTAGGGAGGAAAGCATTATAGAGTTGCTGACTCGTTTGGTTTTTGAGGAAAGTTGTTGCTGCGCCGTTGCCTCCTTTGAGAATAGCAAAACCATCTTGCACACCCATGTTTAAAATGGCTTGCGTAAAAATAGGTAAGGCTTCTTTAACGGCTTCTTCAGCGGCTCTGTTGAGCGTTGTTTCGAATTGTTCAACTTGGCTATTCATGCCTAGTTGAAGGGCTTTTTCCTTGACTTTTAATGCGTCTGGCGGAAACGGCAAACGAATTTGCGGATTACCTAAAAAACCATCGAGGGCAGCACTTTTGTCGACTGAGTTTTTGATCCCAACTTGCAACGCTTCTCTGAGGCCAGCAATTACTTCGTCATTACTCAAGGTTGGTTTTTGCCCGTTTGGGATTTGAGTAGGAAGCTGTGTCGGAATTTGTTTGACTAAGCCTTTGATGTTTTGTCCGCAAGAAAATTGAACAAAACCGAGGGTCAGGATAAATAGTGCTGTTGTTGGTTTCATATGTTAGCGAATCACATGAATCATGCCAGTTTTTACTGTTTTGCCATCGGTGTCTTTGTCTTTGAACCATGCTTTCCAAGTGTAGGTGCCTGGTTGTACTTTGACGCCGTTGTAATAGCCATCCCAGAAACCTTTGGTGTCGTAGGTTTCCCAGATGATTTCGCCCCAACGGTTGTAAATTTCTAAGTGGAAGTTTTCGTAGTCGATACCTTCGAGATAGAAAGCCCAAACTTGGTTGTGTTCGTCGTCGTCAGGGGTGAAGGCAGTTGGCGCGTAGAAGATGACGTCTGAAACTACATCGATATCGATGGTAATGGAGTCAGAGCAGCCATCTACGGTTGTAACCGTTAACATAATAGGGTAAGTACCCATGATTCCTTCTGGATAAGTTATGAGTGCGCTGGAGCCCGTGCTTACAATATTTGTAGATCCAGGAGAAGACCAATTGTATTGTGCGATATTGCCAATTGAAACATCATTGGTTTGAACAGTTGTCTCAAACCAGGTCACTGGATTTTTGGAAATTGTAAAGTTGGCAGTTGGGTTGTCGGTAACTGTAATGTGATCATCGAAGAAACCATTGTAAATACAGCCATGTACGGAGGTCATGACAACAGAAAGATCGTAGACGCCAGGTTGAACAATTGTGTGGAAGAGGTCGTCTTGATTTGGCACTGTGTAGCTGTCTCCGTTAGAAAAAAGATAAGCTGTAGAAGCGATGTCTTGACCGTTGGTAGAATTATTGTGTAGTTGGAAGTCGCCAGGAGTACAAATTTGGTTGTCTACTGCTGTAATTACTGGTATGATTTCTAATGGGAAGATGATCGTCATGCATTCGGTTGTGGTAGGTGATCCGCAAGCTTCGCTGAGTGTAACGCAATAAACAGTACCTGAATTGATAGGATCTACGGTAATGCTGCCGCCGTTGCCAATAGCAATACCGTTTTCTGTCCAAGAATAAGTATAGGTACTCGAACCACCAGCACCAGTTGCTGAAAGCAAAATGCTAGACTCTGAGCAGATCATGGTGTCTTGAGTCAAGAATGTGATGTCAAGTGGGCTTGGTTGGTTGATGGTTACCGAAATAGTTTGAACGCAACCGTTGGCATCAGTAACAGTACAGGTGTGCATTCCGGCTCCTAAATCTAAGGCAGTGTTACTTAATGATGCGGAGATATCCCAGTCGTAAGTATAGGGAGCAGTTCCTAGTGTTGCATTTATTGTAGCTTGGCCATTTGCGATGGTGTAACAGTTAGCATCTATGATGTTGGTTGCGTTAAGTACTATTGCTGGAATTTCTAAAATGGTCACATAAATGGTATCTGAACAACCTGTGGTATTAGAAGCATAGCACCAATAGTTACCCGCGCTAAGGCCGGTAGCTGTTTGGGTGTTTTGACCATTGCTCCATTGGTAGGTAATAACCCCTGTTGCTGGAGTTACGTTGGCAGTAGCGGTTCCGTCGTTTCCACCAGGGCATGACACTAATGTAGTAGTAGCGCTGAAGCTAGCAGGCGTATCGCCGACTACAGCTGTTGCTGTTGCACTACAGCCGTTGCCGTCAATTTGGGTAACTGTGTAGGTACCTGCCAAAAGGTTATTGATAGGATTGCCTGTAAGCGCGCCGGGGTTCCAGGTATAGGTGCATGGCGTTGGTGAACCAGCGCCCGGGTTGGCCGTGGCGCTTCCTACACCTTGTGTACAAACGTCGGGCAGGGTAGTTGTGGTTACGGATGGTGTGGCGCGGGTAATCCAGGTGGTGTCTTGGGTAATGGAACCAATGCTGGTACCGCATGCAGCACCAGATAAGAAGTAGCCGGTGGTTCCGGGAGGAACAGTATTGACATTTAAAGTACCATTGTTATATGGAAAAGTTTGACCGAGTGTGTTTGCCCATACAAAGTTGCTACCGGGGCTATTGACCATCAGGTAAGGAATTTGCGACATAGTGTATGACGCTGTGTTTGTTGGAGAAGTTGGTAAGAACCTGCGGCCATCTTGATTGGCGCCCCAAACAGTGTTATTGCGTCCTGGCGTGATGTGCGCGATAGGCATTGGCATGTTGTTCTCAGAGCCTTGAATGGCTAAGCCCCCGTTCCAGCCAGCACAAATTGGTTTGTTACCGATGTGTAGCTCAAAAATATTGGAGGTCTCGTACATGACAACAGCCATATAGTTGCATTGTGCAGTACAGCTAAACATTAAGATATTTTTGTAGAGCACTACAAATTTGCGGTTGGGAGCTGTACCCAAAGTTTGGTATTGGACTTGACCACCTAAGGACGGGTTGATGTCTTGGTAGGTGAGCATGATGGTGTTTTTGGCTGCCGCAAATCCTGCGTTTGGCAAGGTTCCGACACCGTTTAAGGCCCAAGGGCAATAACCACCGGCATTGGCAAGGTTGAAAGAAACCAAACCATTGGAGCCAATGACACATTGGCTGTAGGTGTTTCCATAAAAACTAAAAGGAAAACCAATATTTACTGTGCCAGACCAAACGTCGTCGGAAAGTGGAACATTGGTAGGGGCATTCAGGTAAAGACCCGCAGCCGTACCTGGTGTAGTTCCTGTATTGCAATTGTTGATGATGACAGCCTGCCCAGGACAAACCGTTGCATCTTGACCAAGACACAGCGTTACTGGGGCTTGGGCAAAGAAAGTAGACGGATTCAAGAACTGAAAAGCAAGAAATAACGTTGCTGAAAGACTGAGTAGTTTGGTATTTTTTATTTTCATTAGGTTGTATTCTTAGTTAAGGTACGTTCCTGAAACGTAAAGGGTCGTATTTGGGTTGCTTTAAGCAGGGTAAAAATAAGTACTTTTTTATCTTCTTTCAAATTTGCACACACGCTTTTATCCACACAATTAAATTAGTGTCAATTTGACACTAATAAAATGTTGAAAAAAGATGGTTTTTGGACCTTATTTTAAATTACTTTTGCCCCAATCAAAGAAACAAAAACACCTTATTATGTCAAATCAGTATCACGCAGAAATCGAAGCTTTCATGGATCGTGTTCGTGCTAAGAATGGTCACGAACCAGAATTCTTGCAAGCGGTTCAGGAAGTAGCCGAAGCGGTCATTCCTTTTATTGAGGCCAACCCAAAATACAAAACAGCAAAGATCCTCGATCGTATTGTCGAGCCAGAGCGCACTATTATCTTTCGCATTCCATGGCTAGACGACCAAGGAAATGTTCAGGTCAACCGCGGTTACCGCGTAGAATTCAATAGCGCAATAGGTCCATATAAAGGTGGTTTGCGTTTTCACCCTTCCGTGAACTTATCTATTCTTAAGTTTTTAGGTTTCGAACAAATCTTCAAAAACTCCCTTACTACATTGCCAATGGGCGGCGGTAAAGGTGGTTCTGATTTTGATCCAAAAGGTAAGTCGGACAACGAAGTCATGAAATTCTGCCAATCCTTTATGTCTGAGCTCGCTCGTCATATTGGTCCTGACACCGACGTACCTGCCGGCGATATCGGTGTTGGTGGTCGTGAAATCGGCTACATGTTTGGTCAGTACAAACGTTTGCGCAATGAATTTACTGGTGTACTCACTGGTAAAGGTCGCAATTGGGGTGGTTCATTGATTCGCCCTGAAGCTACTGGTTACGGAACCGTTTATTTCGCAAAAGAAATGCTCGCTACTAAAGGTGAATCTTTCAATGGAAAAATTGTTGCCGTTTCTGGTTCTGGCAACGTTGCGCAATATGCATGTGAAAAAGCAACTGAACTTGGTGCAACAGTAGTTACGCTCTCCGATTCTGAAGGCTACATCTACGACGCAGAAGGCATTGACGCAGGTAAACTCGCTTGGGTTATGGACCTCAAGAACGTGCGTCGCGGTCGTATTTCCGAATACACCAAACAATATCCAAATGCTAAATTCGTTGCTGGTAAGCGTCCATGGGAAGTCAATGCACATATTGCCCTTCCTTGTGCTACACAAAACGAACTCAACGGCGAAGAAGCACAAGCACTCATCGCAAATGGTGTCATGTGTGTTGCAGAAGGTGCAAACATGCCATCAACCCCTGAGGCTATTGCAGCTTTCCAAGCGGCAAAAGTTTTGTTCTCGCCAGGTAAAGCGTCTAACGCTGGCGGTGTGGCTACTTCAGGTTTAGAAATGTCTCAGAATTCTTTGCGTTTGTCTTGGTCAGCTGAAGAAGTTGATCAGCGCCTACACGGCATTATGGTTTCTATCCACGAAGCTTGTGTTAAATACGGTAAAGATGCCGACGGAACCGTTGACTACGTCAAAGGTGCCAATGTAGCTGGCTTTGTGAAAGTGGCAGATGCAATGATCGATCAAGGTTTGGTTTAAGCCTAAGAATAAATCATACGAAAGGCCTTCCATTGGAGGGCCTTTTTTATTTTTGCACATGTTTCGACTCTTCCTATTTTTTGTCGTTTTACAATATTCGTGTGTCCGAGGATATACGCAATATGCTTATGGATTTGGTGCTTCTTTACATCGTTATGATCAAGTAGTTTGTTTGAAAGGCAAGAAAACCTATGATAAAGGTAGCTTAGGATTAGATTTAGGCCTAGGAGTAGAGCGCAGTTTGCAAGGTGCACTCGCGCCTCAAATTGCTTTATTTTGGCAAGGGTCAATACCCCTAAAAAACAGGCATTACCCCATGAATCTTCCTTTTTACACAGTGAGGTATCAATTTGATGTGCAAAAAGCCAGCATTACCGATACTTATCACGGCCTGTACTTGGGTTTAGGTTATGCTTTTGGTGCGGAGGCCCGCGCTGATCTGCAGTTATCAGTAGGGTTTGTTGGTGAAAAAATATATGGCCAAGCGATGCAGGATCAACAAAAAATGCATTTTTTCTTGAATCCACAACTGCAGTTCAATTACTATCTTTTTTCTCCAAAAAAATGAAGTGTCTTCCATTCTTGACATTCAAAAAATTGACCTGGCTCTTGCTTTTTGTTTGGAGTCTGCTTGTTGGCTGCAATAAGCAAGAGTCTTATCCAGAAGTAGAGATCTATGGTCATGCCGGAATGGGAATGGATATCGGTCTTAGCGTATACCACGACAATTCTATTGAATCCATTGCTTTGGCACTTTCTTTACCTACAATTGATGGGGTAGAGGTGGACGTGCGCATGAGTGCAGATGGTACTTTATGGCTTTTTCATGAGAATTTACTTGAATCTCATACCAATGGAATTGGTTGTGTATTTGAAACCACCGATGCTGAGCTTGAAAAACTCCGTTACAAAAGTTTACACAAAGAAAAATTAGCCAGGCTAGATCAGGTTTGGCCGCTGCTCGGACAGCGTAAAATTATTCTCGACCTCAAGCATTGGAACGCCTGTACAGAAGGCTATGTAGACATGCAGCGCTTTCAAGAAGCACTCTATGACATACCAATCCAATACCGCGCGCAAATTACACTTGATTCTTCTAATCCGAATTGGTTGGCAGCCTTGAGTCAAGATTTTAGGGTGGTGTTTTCCACGGTCAGCGTTGAAGCAGGACTCAAGCAACTCCAAAAAGTACCAGCGCTCCAAGGGCTAATGATACGCAGTAAGGATATCTCCCAAGCGCAAATTGTGCAATTGCAGCAAATGGAGAAAGATTGTTATTTATTTGAAATGCGCTCGAGTAAAAAACAAAGGGCCGCTTTAGAAAAGCAGCCCTTTGCAATATTAGCTGATGACCCGCGCGGTGCGTTGGTCATTAGAGATTGATTTATGCTTTGTAGAAAGGCAATTTAACCACCTTTGCCTTGATGCCTTTTTCTCTGATTTCGATGAAAATTTCGGAATCAAGACTCGCATTGGCGGTAGTTACATACCCCAAACCAATCGCAATTTTCATGCTTGGCGACATGGTGCCTGAAGTAACCTTGCCTATAACGGCTCCGCTCGCATCTAAAATAGGGTAGTCGTGGCGTGGAATACCGCGATCGACCATTTCAAAAGCGACAAGCTTGCGCGTGAGTCCGCTTTCTTTTTGACCTTTTAGAAATTCAGCATCAGTGAAATCTTTGTTGAATTTGGTGATCCAGCCGAGGCCTGCTTCTAAAGGAGAAGTGGTGTCGTCGATGTCGTTGCCATAAAGGCAAAATCCCATTTCTAAGCGCAGAGTGTCGCGGGCTGCAAGGCCAATTGGCTTGATGCCAAATGCGGCGCCAGCTTCAAAAACTGCATCCCAGAGTTTTTCAGCGTCGTCGTTTTTGACATACACTTCAAATCCGCCAGAGCCGGTATAACCAGTTGCAGAAACCATGACGTTTTCAATGCCTGCAAAGGTGCCGTATTGAAAGGTATAGTAGGTCATGTTGCTCAAGTCAATTGAAGTGAGGCTTTGCATAGCTTCAGCAGCTTTCGGGCCTTGAATGGCCAGCAAAGAGTAAGCGTCGGATAAATTTTGCATTTCGACACCGAGGTCGTTGTGGCTGGAAATCCAGTTCCAGTCTTTTTCAATGTTGGAAGCATTTACAACAATGAAGTATTCTTCAGCATTGACGCGGTAAATGATGAGGTCGTCTACGATGCCACCTTTGCCGTTTGGCAAGCAGCTGTACTGCGCTTTGCCGTCGAAAAGAACAGAAGCGTCATTGCTGCATACTTTTTGGATGAGGTCGAGGGCTTTTGGTCCTTTTAACAAGAACTCACCCATGTGAGAAACGTCAAAAACACCAACCCCATTGCGGACGGTGTCGTGTTCTGCATTGACGCCTTCGTACTGTACAGGCATGTTGTAGCCGGCAAACGGAACCATTTTGGCGCCGAGTGCGATGTGTTTTTGGGTAAGTGCTGTGTTTTTCATGTTATCCTTTTACGCGTTCTACGTAAACGCCTGTGCGTGTGTCAATTTTGATCACTTCGCCGTTGTCAATGAACAAAGGCACGCGTACTTCGGCTCCGGTAGCAATTGTGGCTGGTTTCATGGAGTTGGTAGCGGTGTCGCCTTTTACTCCTGGCTCTGTGTAAGTTACCTCAGAAATGATATACATTGGAAGCTCGATAACAAGTGGCGCTTCTTCTTCGGCATGGTAAAGAATGTTTACAGTCATGCCCTCTTGAAGGAAGCCTGGTTTCTCGACCATTTTGAGCGGAATATTGACTTGCTCAAACGTTTCATTGTTCATGAAAATGTAGTCATCGGATTCTTGGTAGAGGTATTGGTATTCGCGGTTTTCGATGCGGACAGGCTCAATTTTGTGACCTGCTGAAAACGTGTGGTCAAGGACCTTACCTGATTCAATTTGACGCATTTTGGTGCGAACAAACGCTGGGCCTTTTCCAGGTTTTACGTGCTGGAATTCGATGATTTGAAAGAGTTTTTCGTTGTGCTTGATGCACAATCCGTTGCGGATATCTGCAGTTGTTGCCATAATTCTGATTCAATTTGTGGGCAAAGATAGCCGAATTCCTATTGTTATCAACACATTTAGTTTATAATTTCCTATTCTCTACTGACTTCTGAGTGCTGTAGTTTGTTATTTTTGTTTGTTCCAAATTTTTTAAAGCTACATGGCTGAAAATCAATACACCGAAGACAACATACGTTCCCTAGACTGGAAAGAACACATTCGTTTGCGTCCCGGGATGTATATTGGTAAGCTTGGCGATGGCGCCGCTGCCGACGACGGTATTTACATCCTTGTGAAGGAAGTCGTCGATAACTGTATCGATGAATTCGTAATGGGTAATGGCAAGCGCATCGACATCAAAGTCAAAGACGGCAAAGTGTCTGTCCGCGACTACGGCCGAGGAATTCCTTTGGGCAAGGTGGTAGAGGTGGTATCTAAAATGAATACCGGCGGTAAATACGACTCTAAAGCTTTTAAAAAATCAGTTGGTCTGAATGGGGTGGGTACCAAAGCAGTCAACGCGTTGTCTTCCTACTTTATGTTGTACGCAGTGCGCGATGGCGAAAAGAAAACAGCGGTGTTTGAACGCGGCGAGCTCGTCTCCGAAACCTCCATTGAAAAAACAGATGAAACCAACGGAACATACGTAGAATTCATCCCCGACGACACCATTTTCAAGAAGTACGCCTTCAAAACGGCCTACCTCGACAAAATGATGTGGAACTATTGCTATCTCAACCGCGGTCTTTCCATTTACTACAACGGTGAAAAGTTCAATTCAAAAGATGGGCTCAAAGACCTCCTCGAGAACAACATGGATGGCGACCCGCTCTATCCAATTATACATTTAGAAGACGACGACATCGAAGTTGCTTTCACACACGGCCGCACCT
>JBIIZI010000185.1:0-4037 GCA_044346375.1 Crocinitomicaceae bacterium
AAGTTCTGCATGTGCATGCTTTAAGTCAATGATTTCCAGTAAATTGTCTTTAGGCTCAGCAAAAGCACCAACATTGGCAGTCACTTTTGTAATGACTCCTGCAAATGGCGAACGGATATTTTGAGTGCGTTCTATCAGACCATTTCGGAGGGTATTCATATTGACATTGGCCATTTCTAACTTCATTGCCAATCCACTTAATTTGGCTTTGTTGACCATATAGGCACTTTTGGCTTGTTGGTAGCTCTTGGCAGAGCCAGCTTCATTGGCGTAAAGTTCTTTTTGGCGCTCGTAGTCGGCGGCGAGGTATTCAGCTTGGCCTTGCGCTTCTAAGAAGGCTTGTTGCAATTCGATGACTTCAGGGTGTTCTACCACCATCAGAATTTGCCCCTTTTTCACTTGCATGCCGTCGAGTACATTGATTTTTTTGATGTAGCCACCAAAAGGCATGGCGATGTAGGATTTATTTTGAGGCGGAACATCAATGATGCCATTGGCAAATACGCTTAGCCCCATATTGATTTGCTGTAAGGTTCCGAGTTCGATACCTAGCGTTTGGCGTTGTTTGGAACTCAGTTGGAGCTGCTTTTTAGTATTCACTTCATTTGCAGCGCTGGCATTTTTTTCTTCAGAAGAACAAGAGAGCAAAAGCAGGACAAATAAGCTATTGAGAAGGAAAAAGGATGTTTTCATAGGATGTTATTTTTGTATCCATTCATAGGAAATGTGTAACAATTTGATTTGGTGTTGCCATTCTAACAGCTCACCTTGTAAGGCAATTTGGTAGTCTTGTAGCTGGATGAATTCGATCAAGGAGATTTGGCCGCTAGTCAGTTGTAATTCGGCATCGGCCTGCAGCTTCAAGAGTTCAGACTCAATAGGTACAGCTACCATTTGATAGGTTTCGATGCGCTGCGTCAATTGCCCATAGATTTGATTTTTCTGGGTGCTCAAGACAGTGGCTTGTTGGCTCTTGCGCAGTTCATTTTGGGTAAGAGCGATTTCGAACGAGGCCGCACGGGCTTTGTTGGCGCGAAAATCGATTGGAATTTGCGTTTGAAGCAGCGCACCTTGAAAGCGCTTTTCTGGGCCAAAGTACTGATCGCTTCCGTTGATGTTTTGGCTACCAACTAAACTTTGATTGAAATAGCCCAAACCAAGTTGTGGCAATTGTTGGGCACGATTGAGTTCATTTTGAAGCTCCAACTGCTGCATTTGGATGTCGTAACGCAGTACACTTGGATGCACAGAGGCTGCTTCATAAACAGGTAGTTTGAGGAAGTCAAGAGCCTCGGGCTCAGCTAACTCAAATGTAGGGCCCTTGTAGGCGAGCAATGCATACAGGGCCAACCAAGCATTTTGCAACTCCTGATTTTGTTGCTGTAGCATGGCATTGGCGCGCATATATTTGGAATGTACCAACACTTGATCCATTTTTGCTGCATCGCCAAGCGAAACACGCAACTTCATCTTTTCATCGAGTACGCCGTACAGCGAATCTTGTGTCTTGGCTAGATTTAGTTGGGCTTGAAGCAGGCGGATGTGCTCGAGCTGTTCATCTAAGGCACGCTTGAAATCTTTTTTGAGCAAGGCTAAATCTTGTTCAGACAATTGGCTACTGACACTTCCTAGTTGTTTTTGTAAACGCAAGGCCCCGCTGTAAGGAATGGCTTGGCTAAAGGTAAGGTTGTTGTCTTTGTTGTAAGCTGAATTGAATTGCCCCACCATAAAAGAAGCAGATAAAGCCTGCCAACCTGCCGCACCTTCCCCTAAACTTTGTTGGCGCTGGGCTTCTAGTACCTCAGCTTTGATTTGCCCATTTTGATCAAGGAGCATCTGGAACAGTTGTGCATCGGTCCATTTTTGTTGCGCAAAGGATGTGGAACTAATGGCAAGCAATACCAACAGGGGGATCGTCTTTTTTCGACGCCAACGCAAAGGCTTTTCAAAAAGCACATATAACAAAGGCAAGATGAATAAGGTGAGAATTGTGGCACTGATGAGACCTCCTATCACAACCGTTGCAAGTGGTTTCTGAACCTCTGCACCGCTGCCATGAGAGAGCGCCATTGGCAAGAAACCTAGTGATGCCACGGTGGCAGTTAGTAAAACCGGGCGCAAACGGTTGGCTGTACCGCGCAGTACAACTTGCAGTAGTGGCGCGCCCGACTTGCGCAGAGAATTGAATTCGGCAAGCAAAACAATGCCGTTGAGCACCGCCACCCCAAAGAGCGCAATGAAACCCACGCCTGCAGAAATTGAAAAAGGCATATCTCTCATATACAAGGCGATAACGCCTCCTATTGAAGCTAAAGGTATAGCTGAATAAATGAGTGCCGCTTGCTTCACAGATTGAAAAGTGAGGTATAATAGAAAGAAGATAAGCAACAAAGAAATGGGCACCGCAATGAGCAAGCGCGCACGGGCATGGACCAAGTTTTCGAAGGTGCCGCCTATTTGCGGGAAATACCCTGTTTCAAAATTAATTTGCTGATCCATTTTTTGCTGGAGTTCTTGAACAATGCTTTCTACGTCCCGACCGCGCACATTGAAGCCTACAATTATGCGCCTTTTGGCGTCGTCGCGCTGGATCTGATTGGGGCCATTTTCAATTTGTATAGATGCCAACTCTGCCAATGCAATTTCTTGCCCTGCAGCGTTGCTTACGTATAATTGCTTGATATCCGTAATGGCGGAGCGGTCGGCCTGGCGCAATTTAACGACCAATTGAAATTTGCGTTCCCCTTCAAAAACATAACCTGCAATTTGACCTGCAAATCCTAAATTGACCGCTCGGTTGACTTCTTCGATGGTCACTTGATAGCGGGCAAGCGCATCGCGGTCATAACGCACAATAAGTTGAGGCAAACCAGAAAGCTCTTCTACGTAGATATCTTGGACTCCAGATATGCTTTTTGAAATGCTGCCTATTTGCTTGGCGTAAGCAGAAAGTTTGTCGAAATCTTCACCGTACACTTTGACCACGACATCTTGTTTGGCGCCGGTCATGAGTTCGTTAAAGCGCATTTGAATAGGCTGCTGAAAACCAAAAGAAACACTTGGCAGTTCTTCGTCTAGAACAGCTTGCATTTTGGCTGCAAGCTCCTCTTTGTTGGCAGCACTCACCCATTCTTCTTTGTCTTTTAAGATGAGCATGAGGTCACAGGCTTCCATAGGCATGGGATCTGTCGGGATTTCGGCAGTACCAATTTTACCAACCACTTGTTTGATTTCAGGAAACTTTTGAAGTAAAATTCGGGAAGCTTTGGTGGTGGCGTCGATGGTTTTGTTGAGCCCTGAACCGGTCATTAGCCGGGTCTCGACCGCGAAGTCACCTTCATCTAAAGAAGGAATGAACTCGGCACCAAGTTGGTTGAAGAGCAAGATTGATATGGTAAAAAGCGCAATTATAGAACCGAGGATCCATTTTTGCTTGCGCAAGACCCAAGAAAGCGCTGGTGTATATCGCATTTTGATTTGATCTATGAGTCGGTCGGAAATCGTTTTATCCGCCTGCACCTTTTTTGAAAGCACCATTGAGGAAATCATTGGGACGTATGTAAGCGAAAGGATGAGCGCTCCGAGAATGGCAAAAATGACAGTTTGAGCCATTGGCTTGAACATTTTGCCTTCGATACCGACCAGCGCTAATATTGGCAGGTAAACTACAAGGATAATGACTTGCCCAAAAACGGCGCTTTTGCTGAATTTGGAAGCCGAACTATACACTTCGGTGTTCATTTCGAGCTGAGTGAGTTGTTTATCGCGCCTGTGCTGTAACAAATGCAGCGTCGATTCTACGATGATAACTGCGCCATCTATAATGAGTCCGAAGTCGAGGGCGCCTAACGACATTAGGTTGCCAGAAACCCCAAATACGTTCATCAGGGAGATCGCAAAGAGCATAGCCAAAGGAATAACGGAGGCAACGATAAGCCCTGCACGTAAGTTCCCTAAAAGCAAAACCAATACAAAAATGACGATTAAAGCGCCTTCAATAAGGTTGTTGCTTACAGTATGAATGGCCCTATTGACTA
>JBIIZI010000186.1:0-3991 GCA_044346375.1 Crocinitomicaceae bacterium
TTACCCAAAAGTTGTTTTGAAAAAGCACAACTATTTGTTTTGAAAAAATCATTCAAATCTAGATGTCCGCAATCAAAATCTCGGGATGTATTTAGAAGGTCATTCGTTAATGGAACGAAGCGAAAAGCGTCAAGAAGGTTTTGCATAGGTAAGATTACTTCATCTTAGCCTTCTCCAGAATTTTGTTAGCGATAGACACTTGTTTAGAAAAGTCGATAGTACCTTGTTTAGATAATGCAGCGTCTGCTTTGAGAATAAAATCTCTTGCTGCTTTACCTTTCAACACAGGAACAACTTTTATTGGGATCGCCATTGGTAATTGATTTAAACGTCTATTTCAATTAGACTTAACAAAATTAGGCAACTTTTTACAGTCAATTGAGCATCACAAGTTTTTTTCTTCTGTACACTCCGTAAATCTTACGACAAATCAACATATTGAATCTCCCCCTCACAAAAAAAAATAAAAAAAACTCAACTTATTTTTAACTCCGTATAATGAATACGGAGTGGTGTTTTTACTTTGTCTTCAAAACAAGAAGACATGGACACAAAAACAAAAACGACACCCAAGCGCCCCAAGCGCAAAGCCCAGCAATTGCAGCTCAAAAGCTTGCGCTATCTCAACATGAAGGCGGCGCAGCAACCCAAGCTCGGCATTGCCAGTATTGAACTCACAGAGGCCTATACCCGCATAGACTTCAACTACACGGCCCCCGACTATTATGTCAACGGCGGCTGGATCCAAATGGAACCACGCGCTTTCATCAGACCCGTCGGCACCAACACCACTTACACTTTGGTCAAGACCATCAACATCAAACTCAACCCCAGCAAGACCTACTTCAAACACTGTGGTCAGCGCCACACCTTCACGCTCTTTTTTCCGGCCCTCCCCGAAGGCACCGAGGCCATAGACATCATCGAAAAAGAAGCGCCCGGCACCTACTTCAATTTTTACAACATCCGCTTCTCGAGCTGGCTCAAACTCAACATCCCAAAAAGCACTTTTATCAATTCTTAACGCAGCGAAAACAACTCGTAAACATCCTTAAATAACCCCTAAAAATCATGAAAAACACATTTCTCCTCGACCAATACATCGCCCTCATGGAATGCAAACTCTCCATAGCCAAACTCCATAAAGAAAAGCGCCTGGCCATCCGCAACAACCAATTCGAACGCGCCGCCGACCTAAGAGCGCAGCAATATGAAGCCAAAGCACAAATCGAAAACATCACCGAAGACGCCTGGAACTACTTCACCCAACACCTCAACAGCACCGACAAACAATCCGAACGCCCCAATCTCTACCTCATCATCGACGAAAGCACAACCAGTTACCCCACTAATGATAAAACGAGTCAAAATCAAAAATCCCAAGCTAAATCAATAGAAGCACCCAACACTACCGCCGAGGCCTTTAAAGAACATTTTGCGCATGAATTCAACGAACTCACGGAGCTGTACGAAAAACTACAGGCGGAAGGAAAGTACCAGGAAGCGAAGGTGGTGTTGGAGATGAGTTTGGTGGTGGGTGAGTGGCTTGCGAGGTAGGAGGGAGCTATCCTGCAATATACATGTAGATGGATTGAATAATTGTCCAAATGATAAGGCCCACAGCAAACCCTCCTAATGTGCCAGTAATGAGTCTTGAAAAATTGCTATGATACAATTTAAGTTGATTCTGTAAATACCAGTCAAGTAACATGACTGCTAAACCAATCAGTGCAACCCAAATTGGCCATAGCGGGAAAAAGATAAACTGAACAAGAGAAATAACATGACCAATTGCAGTGCCCAAACATCTGGCACAAAATGGCATGTGAACACCTTTGAACTTATAACATCTGTCTGGAATGCCATGGCAGCCAAACGTATAGTTGTTAAACACGTTTACCAACTATGTTTACAGTTCATACAAGTGACAATAACTTTATTTTTTCCTGCCGTACCACAAAGGAGCCCCAACGGACCAACTAATAATGCGCCACAACAAGCTTTACCACCGCTAAAACCTTTTTTTTCGGCATGAACGGATGACGAACCACACTTAGGGCATTTTACGTGATTTTCCATGTTTTATCTTTTTAGCGTCATGAAAATAATAAATCTTTCCTAAATATGTATAAATTCTCAAGTCTATTTCCACAAAAATTGATTGCAATTACATGATTATTTCAAATATCAATTGATGAACTACATCCCTCAAAAAAACACTTCGCACATGACTTCAACGAAGTCACGGCGTTCTATTAATTACTGAAATTGAAGGGAAAGTACCAGGGGTAAGGTGGTTTTGGAGATGGGTTTGGTGTGAGTATTTTGTATTTTAACGTATTAAATTTTTATAGATTTATCAGTTATCAAATTACCTGGAAAATGACATTGTCGATTACTAAATCAATTTTAAGTTCTGGTTCGATCAATGGGAAATTTATCTTTCAAATCGTTTTAAATTTGACTTATCTATAGACTCGGTTTAAATGTTTTTTACAACTTTAATTCTGAAATATTTTATAACTTCCAACTCATTAATTTGGCTTAAATAATTATTGTTAAAACTAAACAAAATGACTAAAAAAATTGACAAAGACGCAATTCAATCAAAGGACCTTGTTGTGAGTATAAATAATAATCGACTTTATTTTTCTAAGGCTTTTGTTATCCACGCTAATCTTGTAGATAAGTATGTTAATTTATTTATTGATCATAAAAATCAAAGAATTGCTTTTGAGTTTTTAAATACCAAACATATAGAATCATATAAAGTGAATGGTATTAGTTCAGAAGGCTATTATGCCGCCAGCGCCAAAGTTTTTGAACTTGACTGGGTTCAATCTGCGCAATTATCAGATCGTAATAAAATTGTTGCCTTTCTTGTGGAGAACAAATGGATCATTTCAATAACAGATAAAAAAATAAAGAATGAAGAAAAGGTGGTTTGGGAGAAAATCATTAATGGAAGCAAGAAAAGTGATAATGCTGAGGTGAATTTTAATGTAACTCAAAAAAGAAAATGGATAAGTTTCACAACCAAATTTGTTAAGCGCGCGCAAATTGAATTAAAACGAAACGTTCAAATATATGCTGATAGTATAAACCATAGACTTAGATTCCAATTCTTTGAAAAAGAGCAAATAGGTACTTATAGAATCACAGGAAATATGGAAAAGGCAGGGTACATGACGAGTAGTAAAGAGTTATTCAAGATTAAATGGATAATAGATGCCATTGAAAAAACAGGCAAAAAATATTTAGTAAGTCAAGATTCAAAGTATTGGGTTATCTCATTAAATGCTAATCAATCACAAAAACTTAAACTATTTGAGTGGGTTCAAATTCATAATAGTGATAGAAAATCAAAGGTGCCATCATTGAGCATTACAAAAAATGGTTTATTTTTTTCGATGCCATTTGTTAATGAAGCTCAGATAGATATCAAAAGATTTGTGAAAGTATCATTCAGCGATGAACATAGAAGAATAGACTTTGAATTTTTTAAGAACGAAGTGAAAGATTCAATTAAAATACTTGGATCAAGAGAAGATCAGTTCTATATTGCGAGAAGCAATTTATTTGAAAAAGAATGGGTAAAAGCGATCGTCGATTCGATTGAAAATAGATTTAATATCGAAGGAAATTCGAAAATTTGGTCCGCATCAATTGCCCCTGCCTTCGAAATTAAATTAAGTCGAGAGAATGCAAATCAGATTCCGTATAAAGTTTCCGGAATATACAGATACCTTAACAAAGGTGAAGTTGTTTATATTGGAAAAGGCTTTATAAAAAAAAGATTTGCTCAACCAAAACGGAAAGGTTGGGAGTTTGATACAATAGAATATTCAGAGGTTCAAAAAGAAAAACAACATTATTGGGAAAATTTTTGGATTAACAGTTTTAAAAATTTACACGGAAAACTTCCAAGAGAAAACAAAATTCACGGATTTGATAAGTAAATTTACCTCATGTCCCAAATCCAAGAATTAAT
>JBIIZI010000041.1:0-14164 GCA_044346375.1 Crocinitomicaceae bacterium
TTTAGAACAAAAAGTGTTCTATTCGCAAGCGTCTACAGTAGATAGCATTCACTATTTTAATTTGAAGGGAGAAAGAATACTTCATTTCAGGCCCTTTTATCAGATCGATTCTACTTGCTTTTCTGCCATAAACATCGCGGTATTAGAAAAAATCAATTCGGTAGACGAAGTATTTCATGCGCAAGGATTGTTGATCGCTTCATTTTTTGTCAATTCCAATTTGGAGCTAATGGATATCAGGATTTCAAGAGGAATAAATCCATTTATAGATGAGGAAATCAAAAAAGCAATTCGCCTCATGGATACATCCGTTTTGCGTTGTGCGGTAAATGAAACTGAGCTGCAGCAGGTATTGGTGTTCATCAGATTATAAGTGCAGCGTTTAGAACATAGCTTATGAAAACTTCCCTAATTATTTTCTTCGCGTTATTCAGTTTATTTGACGTAAAAAACACCATAAATGTCAAGGACCAAAAACCATCAATTAAGCACAAATTGCTTATCAAATGGTCAGGTGTAGGTGTCGAGGAGGGTTTCAATGCTACATTCATGCAAAACAAAATACTGCTTCAAAAGATGTTCAGAAATAAGGAGGAATTCTGTTACGAATATCTTCTTGACTCGACCGCAATAGCTTACATCAATGGGCAAATTGATCAAATAATGCGGATTGAAAGCAATCATATTGCACCTGATCCTGAATATTTAGTTATCGACGGCTGGAAATATGAGGTTTACTTCATGGACCAGGACCTTCCGTTTAGAAATATTTTAATAGAAAATACCGAAATAGCCTGCGTTGTTGATTTGAAGAATTTTGCTTGGAGCTACTACAAACCTGCTAAGGCTGGAAATTAATTCAGCATTATCGCATCTATGCTACAGCAATCCGTACTTACAACATTTAACTAAATTTAAACAAAATCAATCAGATGACAGTAAAATTGCTCCGCTTCAACCTTCGCTTTTTAGGCCTACTCCTACTCACTTTTACGACAGCATTTTCTTTTGGACAAGTGCAACCGCAAGTAATTGTACCTCCATTTGACGACGATTTTAGTAAAACGGTTCAGCAACTTGAAAACGGCCAAACCGATATCGATTATTTGGCTTTCCGTTACAGTTTTATCGAAAGCGAGCAGTTTCGGGTGGCATCGGGAAAAATGCGCCAACTCGATAGCCTGAAAAAAGCCATGTATGGCCAGATGGAGAAAAGCGCTTATTCGGATATCATTTCGACCACTAAACAAATGCTCAGCATCGATTACACCAATATGTTGGCACATAAAATTTTGCGCCAGACCTATAAAATTGTGGGCGACACCATCAATGCGGCCAAGTACAAAACAATACAATTTGGCCTACTCAATTCCATCGTCAAAAATGGCGACGGCCAAACTTGTGCTACTGCTTGGCCCGTGATTCAAGTAGATGAAGAATATTTTATCCTATCGATGATCGATGCGCAATTGCTCGAACAAAGCATCACAGAAGAAAAGCGCCACATCTGCGACCAAATGAATGTCAAATTAGACGGCAAAAAAAAGACCTTCTACTTTGAAACATCAAAGGTTTTTGAGGGATATAAGAAGTTGGGGTTGTAAATCTAATTAAGCTTATAAAGCATTTGCAGCGCTGTAATGCTTAATGCTTGTGAATTCTCTTGATTTCAATGACTTCTCCTCCTCTAAATCGTAGTCGTCTTGCAGGCCGAGCCAAAACTTTGCGCTCGTACCAAAAAACTTAGCAAAGCGCAAGGCGGTGTCTGCAGTTATTCTTCTTCGGCCTTTGATAATCTCTGAAATGCGTGTTTGAGGCAAAAAGGTTTCTTTTGCCAATCGGTAAGCGGAAATTTGCATTGGAAGCAAGAATTCTTCTTGTAAGATTTCGCCGGGATGTATGTTTTTTAGTTTGCTCATGTCTTTAGTTTTAATGATAATCTACGATTTGGATATTGAATGCATCATTTTGCATCCATTGGAAAACAATTCTCCATTGGTCATTAATGCGAATGCTATAGAAATGAGCTTGTAAACCTTTTAGTTTTTCCAAACGATTTGAAGGTGGAATCCTTAAATCATTTATGTCTTGAGCACTGTTCAACATTCTGAGTTTACGTCTTGCCACTTCTTGAATTTCGCTTGGCAATTTTTTAGATCGAATTGCGTTCCATACCTTTTCCGTTTCTTTATCGCTAAAAGATTTGATCATTCATATCGTTTTGCGTTACTAACGTCAAAAGTAAGTATTTATTTTCAAGAAAATGAAAAAAAAGTTTAAGGCATTTAAAGTTTGTGAACAAGCACAGTTCTATTCTACAAGCGCACTAGCTGCCCCTTTCGCTTCACAATATTTTTGTAATCCCACTGGATGGTAACGGATTTTTCGAGGCAACGCTGGAGCATTTCTTGGTCTATTTGGGAGCTGTTTTGATAACAAATAGCGGCGTCTTTGAATTTGCCTGCGCGCACTACCAAACCGGGTTCATCGAAGTCGGCACCACTCCAAAACATGAGCTGTATGCCTTCTATCAAAGAGGACGTCGTTCGATTCATCAAAGACGACAGCACTTTAGGCATTTGGAGCTCGTCCTACTTTAGGGATCTTGTTGAACAATTGAAATTTGAAAGGTAATTGGAAAGCCATGACTATTCCTGATTTCTAAAGGACCAGCAGTAATAATGATTTGCCAAACCAACCAAAAGTCAAAAAAAGCGCTAACCAAGGAAATCCTATAATGATGATGGCAATGCATACGGCAAAAACGAAGAAAAAGGGTGGCTCCCCGTAAAAGATGTGATTGACGTCTTTGTTTTGTTTCATTACTTTTTTACTTTTCAAACCCGGACGGGCTTATTTATTCATTCTTAGGGATTAATAATCGATTGCAAAATGATTGCATTTCATACTGATTGGTTCCGGATACTCACAGCATTTTGACTAAATTTAAGTAAAATCAATAACCGTACAGAAAGTAAGTTGAGGTTGTAAAATTGTTCACATCAAAGTGCATTTGCAACGCTGTAGGGCTTAATGCTTGTGAATTCTAATGATAATCTACGATTCGAGTATTGTATGCTTCATTTTTGTCCTAATTTTCTAACGAATACAATTTATTTTAACATGCTTTACGTCAATATTTTCTTTGTCATTTAGCTTTTCTTCGCTGAGCTCATTGCCTACTAACAAATGCATGTGATCGTGCTCTTTTTTTATGCTTTGAAGGTAAGAGATAAATTCATCTATTCCATCTGAATCACAAATAATTTCAACTCCCTCGCCATTGCTATCTGTTTCAAATTTTATCATTAGCTAGCATTTTAATATGTGTGTAATCATTGGTTTCAATTTCTTTTTTAATGTGTTATATCGCTACCGGTTTGTTTTTCAAACAAACGCAGTAACTGCCCCTTTCGCTTCACAATATTTTTGTAATCCCACTGGATGGTCACGGATTTTTCGAGGCAGCGCTGGAGCATTTGTTGGTCTATTTGGGAGCTGTTTTGATAACAAATAGCGGCGTCTTTGAATTTACCTGCGCGCACTACCAAACCGGGTTCATCGAAGTCGGCACCACTCCAAAACATGAGCTGTATGCCTTTTTTCTGCTTGCTGAAACCCACAATAGGATTGCCGTCTAGGAACCAAACAGGGTGCGCGTGCCAAATCTTGTTTTCGGCTGAGGGCAGATTGGCCGAGATGAGCGCATGAAGACTTTCACAAATCTGCTTTTCTTCGGCGTCGAAATTCTGGTAGTATGCTGCGGTCATTTCTTGCGCTTCATTTCTAAATACATGGCCTCCACTTTGTTTCTGGCCCAGGCAGTGCGGCGCAGAAAAACCAAACTCGACTTTATCGATGGGTCAATTTTGAAGCAATTGAAATTGACCTTGAAGGCCATGTGCTCCCAGCCGTAGTTCTCGACTAAGGATTCTAACATATCTGCTAACTTGACGCCGTGCAGCGGATTATTGGGCTGTTCTTGCATGCCCTACTGCTGCTGTAGCTTGTGGTAAGCGTTGTAAGATAAAAATAGAATGCCTAAAATAACAAAAGGGAAGAAAGTTTGACCATTGATGCCGTCTACTGCACCGTGGCTAATGGCTGCAAACAAAAATTCGATCGCAAAACAGCCGTAGGCCCAATCTTTGATTTTGGTCGGGATTTTTGGAATGATCAAAACAAGAGCACCAAGAACCTTAAAAATAGCAAGTGCGGCTCCAAAATAAGCAGGGTAGCCCAAATGAGCGATGCTTTCCTTCGCCATTTCTGATTGAGAAGTGAGTGCTGGCATGAGACCTTCCATTAAGAAAAGAATTGTAGTAGTGACCCAGTAGGTAATTTTGGTAGTTTTCATAAATTATTTTTTGATCAAATATATAAAATTTAAACCCTTTTGTGCTTGAGGTGTTTTTACTTTAGTTCAAACTAACAGACATGCATTTCTCAGACTTACTTGCCAATCAACGCCAATATTTCAAGGACCAACATACCAAACCGCTGAGCGCCAGGAAAACTGCACTGCACAGCTTCAAGCAAATGCTTATAGAAAACGAAACCAAATTATACGCTGCCGTTCAAGCCGATTTTGGAAAGTCCGAACACGAGGCTTTTCTAACAGAATGGGCCATTCTGATCAAGGATATCGACGAAGCATTGGGGTCTTTGAAAAACTGGACCAAACCGCAAAAGGTACGCACCAATTTGGTCAACTTGCCCGGCAAATCTTTTACTGTGGCTGAGCCTTATGGGCAGTGTTTGGTGATTGGCGCCTGGAACTACCCTATTCAGCTGTCTTTTGCGCCCGCAATTGCAGCACTCGCAGCTGGCAACACCGTAATGCTGAAACCTTCAGAACTGGCTTCAAACAGCGCACAATGTATGGCTGATATCGTAGCCACTTATTTCAGTCCGAAACTTTTTACAGTGGTGCAAGGTGGCGTAGCAGAAACAAGCGCTTTACTAGAAATGCGCTTTGACAAAATATTTTTTACCGGTAGCCCAGCTGTGGGGCGCATTGTGTATCAGGCAGCAGCCAAACACCTTACACCGGTAACCCTAGAGCTCGGCGGAAAAAGCCCAGCTATTCTCACTCCAAGTGCCAACCTACCCGTAGCGATCAAACGCCTCGTTTGGGCCAAGTTCTTAAACGCCGGACAAACCTGCATTGCACCAGACTACATTTTTATACACGATTCTATTTACGAAGAAAGTATTGCTTTATTGAAGACCGCAGTTGACAACAACAACTACCAATTAGCTTCAAAAAATTATGTACAGATCATCAATGAGCGCAATTTAGAACGCCTTGAGCGGCTCATTGTAAAAGAAAAACTAGCTTACGGTGGAAAAGTCAATCGAGACAACCGAACGATAGAACCCACGCTCCTTAGAGATATCAGTTTAGAAGACGCCGTTATGCAAGAAGAAATCTTCGGTCCCATCCTTCCTTTGATCCGCTACACCCATTTTGAAGAAGTACTGAGCTATATCCAAGACCACGAAAAACCGTTGTCGGCTTATCTTTTCTCCAACGACCAAGCAGAGCAAAACGCTTGGCTCAACCGCTTGTCTTTTGGAGGCGGCTGTATCAATGACGCCATTATGCACATCACCAACCCGAATTTACCTTTTGGCGGCGTTGGGCAGAGCGGAACCGGCAGTTACCATGGGAAGGCCGGATTTACAACTTTTTCACATCTGAAGTCTGTTTTCAAGAAACCCAACATATTTGAAGTACCTTTGAAGTATCCACCCTACACACAAATCAAAATGGACTGGATCAAACGCTTACTCAAATTCTCATGAATCCAATCGCCAAACTCGCCGGTGTAGGCAAAGAATACCAAGTGGGCGATCAAACAATTGTTGCGCTCCAACCCGTCGATTTAGAAATTAAAGCCGGCGAATTGTTACTTATCATTGGGCCTTCCGGATCTGGCAAAACCACCTTGCTTTCCTTGCTGGGTTGTGTCATTTACCCTTCTTATGGTCAGCTTTGGGTCAAGGATCAGTTTGTGAATGAACTCAATCAGAAAGAACTCGCGGCTTTGCGCTTGCACACCATTGGCTTTGTTTTTCAGAGTTTCAACCTCATTGCACCCCTCAACGCCCTAGATAACGTCATGATGCCGTTGCAACTCAAGAAAATGCCAAGAGCCGCTGCCAAGCAAAAGGCACTCGACGCACTCGAACTCGTGGGCATGCTCGACCGCAAAGGCAACCTCCCCAAACAACTTTCAGGCGGTCAACAACAACGCGTGGCTATTGCCCGAGCTTTGGTAACAGATCCGCAACTAGTACTCTGCGACGAACCCACCGCTTCGCTAGACGCCAATTCTATCTCTACGGTCATGCAAGAACTTGTGAAGCTCGCGCGCAGCGGCAAAGCCGTTTGTGTGGTGACCCACGACCCTAGGCTCATTCAATACGCCGACCGCATCATAGAAGTTGAGGCTGGCCGAGCTACAGAAATCAACAAAACCGACCTCTCACAAAAATTATCTATTCACTGATATGTACTCAAAAATCCTCCTCCCTGCCCTCCTCCTTTTAGCCCTCAATTCTTGTGGTGGCAAAGCCGAAAAAGAAGTCAAAGTCGAGAAATATAAAGTAGACCAAATAGATCAGATCATTGGCGTTGCCAGAATTGAGCCAGCAGCTAAAATTAGCCCGCTGGGCGCTGAGAGCGCTGGTAAAGTGCTACAAATTCACGTACAAGAAGGTCAGTTTGTCAAAAAAGGCACACTCTTGCTCACCTTAGACCAAACAGTAGATGCCGCACAAATTCAGCAAAGCGATGCCCGTTTGGCCACGCGTCAACAACGCATCAAGAGCCTCGAAGCAAAAATTGCGGCCATCGAACTCAAAATCAGTTTAGCAGATACAGAACGAAAACGCGACCGCCGCTTGGCCGATGCGCAAGCAGGTACGCAAAAAGCTGCTTTTGACTCAGAAAGCATATACAACAATCTAAGAGCTGACCTCGCTATTGCCAAGGCAGATTTGGCCGAGGCGCAGGCTTCCATCGGAGAAGTACAGACCGAACGCAATTACGCACAAAAACTCCTCGACAAAAAGAATATTTACGCGCCAGCCGATGGCATGGTCTTGAACTGGGATGTCAAGTTAGGCCAAGCAGTTGCCATAGGCGCAAAGCTCGGAGATTTTGCACCTGATGGCGACCTCATCGCTACCACCGAAGTAGATGAACTATTTGCCATGAAAGTCAAGAAAGGGCAACGCGTTCAGATCAATATCCAAGGTACCAAAGAAAAACTCAGCTCGGGTACAGTAGTTTATTGCGCGCCGTTTTTGTCTAAAAAATCGATCTTCAACGACCGCGCCGACAACCTCGAAGACCGCCGTGTGCGCGAAGTGCGCGTACGCATAGACCAACCCGAAGCAGTGTTGATTGGCAGTAGAGTTGAATGCGTCATTAGCCTTTAGTCATGCAATTATTGCGCACCGCCCTTAAATTCATCAAATTCGACAAGCCCAAGAGCATTGGTGCCTTGTTTGGCGTGATCATCTCCATCTTTTTAGTGGGGCAGCAAACCGGTATTTTTACCTTCTTGACCAACGCCATGTGCTATTTTGTGCGCGTGAACGACGGCTATGTGTGGGTTACCGACAACAAAACCGAAAACGTCAATGCGCTCGCACCAATAGATGTGCGCTTGGGTTTTGAAATGGAAAGTTTACCCCACATCAAAAAGGCGCATCAGTTTGTGATTGCAAGCGGAGCTGCGCGCTTCCCAGATGGCACTGCAGCTGGCCTTAGCATTGTGGGTGTAGAGCTCCCTGAGTTCAACGGTATTCAACAAGGAATTTTCTTTGACGGCGGCCCACAAGACCTCATTTCCGATGGCGCTGTTTCGGTAGACTTCTTCGATGCCAAAGCCTTGGGTAACCCCAAAAAGGGCGACTACTTCGAGCTCAACAACAAACAAGTGCGTATTGCCGCCCTTACCAAAGGTGCACGCTCTTTTGGCGGCGGCCTCATTTCCTACACCACCATAGACCGCGCGCGTTTCTTGGGTAACGTTTCGGGTTCAAAAACCTCTGCGTTCCTAGTAGAAGTCGACAAGACCCAAAACATGGAAAAGGTCGTGCAATCGATCAACGCCAATATTCCGGGTGTCAAGGCCTGGATGCCCACCGAATTTAAAAACCAAACTATCCTGACCGTTCTCAAATCGAGCGGCATTGCCTTTTCATTCGGAACGCTCATCATTTTTGCGCTCATTTCGGGCTTTATCATCATTGGGCTCACCCTCTACTCTGCCGCAATTGACCGCATCAAGGACTACGGAACCCTCAAAGCAATTGGCGCTACCAATGGCTACATCAGAAAGCTCATCCTGATGCAAGCCACACTTTACGCCATCGTTGGTTTTATCATTGGGTATGCGCTCATCGAAGGCTTCCGAAACGGCATTGCCAATGCCGGAACGCTCTTTACGTTCTCACCTGCCATCAAATTTGGCTTTTTCGTTATTACGGCAGTCATTAGCATTTCCGGAACGTTGTTCGCGATTCGCCGCATCACCAAACTTGAACCAGCATCGGTTTTTAGGAATTGAGTTGCTCTTTATGGGTACAAGGCAAACAACGCCACGTTATCTATGCCGATTTGTTCAGTAATGAAGGCATTCCACTTGAGCATTGCTTTGCGGTTTTGACCGCGGTCTACCTGAGTTAAAAAATCAGTTAAAACGGCATCCAAATTTTGTTGTGCTTCTTTGTAGCGTTCTTCAATATGCACCTGATCCAATGCTTCTTTTCTGCACTTCGCATCAAACGCACGGCGTTCAATTTCGCATAAGTCAAAATACATATTGATAAAGCAATTTACTGTGGCATCGACGCTCAGTTTGTAATAGGTTTGATACGGGTCAATGACGCAACTTGTAAGTAAAATGGTACTGTCTTTGGTTTGGAGTAAATCATAGAACAATTGTACCTCTAAGCGATAGAGCGGCGAAATATCTGCGCTTTGCTTATTGGCCTGCCCCAAGTTTTCTGGTAACTCTTCGCGCAAGAGCACCCGTTGTGTTGACCACGGAATAAAAGGATGTTCAAAAATTCTGTTGTGGCGAATGCTGCGCTCGGCAATCAATTGATTGGAAATGGTCGCTTTTTGATAAAAAACTTGATTTCTCAGCGCCTGTTGCTCAGCGGGGAAAGGCGCTGGATTGTTCGCCCAAAATGCTGCAGCGTAAGGAAAAGCCATGATTTTCCGATAGACATCGACTCCTGGTAAAAAATCAAAATGAGGCTGCATTGTGTTGGCTTGGTCTTTGTAAACCTGGATACTCGCCTGGCCATGATAATGCTTTAAACTGCTGTTCTCTTGCCGAACCCTACTTAAATACGTGATGTCATAATTTGCTTTTAAGTGTGCGAGTGCCGCACCATCTTTTTTGGAATCAAAAGCACATTGCATTTGAAAATCTATCCGTTGCAGGCTATCCGATTCAAAAAGCGCGACAAAAGGCTGTTGGGCGCAGTGCTGACAATTCAAAAATACCTGCACCAGCTCTTGTGTATGCGGATCGAGCCAAGCCGTTCCGCTAAAGGAGGTGCCATCGGTCTTTTTAGGAAAAAACTTGATTTCTAATAAGGTATCAGCGCTGCTTGTAAGTACGGAGTCGGCCACCACAAAACGAAAGAATTTTTGCGGCCTTTTGCCAACATTGAAGGGAGAATAAGGAAATAAAGGGTTGGACTCACTCAAATTAAATTCAAGCAGTGCATTGGCCGTGGCATGTGAGGTGAAATACCTGTTTTCGTAGGGAAACAACGCGAAGCGACCTGTTTTGAGCGTAGACTGAAGTGGTCCGAAGGCGCCTTGCTTCAGATGAAAATAGGCTTCCACGAGCTCGATTTGTTGGGTTTCTAAAAAACTCCGCAATTCGAAATAAGCTTGAGCGCTATCACTAGTTGGGCTTTGTACTTCCATGGTGCGCAACAAGAGTTGTGCTAAAGCTGCTTGATTGCCGTTATTGACAACTACTTCAGTGACTTCTTGGGGCCGATTGTGCAATGGCAGCTCTTGAGAAAGCGGCCGCAGTGGCAACAAATAGACCAAAACAAAGAGGTATACGAACCTTTGACTGAGCATGGCGTTAAATTACAATTTTTTTCTAAGTACCTTTACCACCGAATCAAAAAGGAATGGACCAAACAGAAGGCATCCGGATCAACAAATACCTCAGTGAAGTAGGCTTTTGCTCTCGCCGAGCAGCTGACCAACTTATTGAACGCGGAAGGGTCAAGATCAATGGGCAAGTTCCTGAGATGGGCACTAAAGTTATGCCCGGAGATGTCGTCACCGTAGACGACGAACCTGTTGGCGCACCGCAAGAAGATTTCATCTATATTGCTTTCAACAAACCTGTCGGAATTGTCTGCACCACTGATCACGTCCGCGAAAAAGACAACATCATTGATTACATTAATCATCCAAAACGTATTTTTCCGATTGGACGTCTAGACAAACCCAGTGAAGGGCTCATCTTCTTGACCAACGACGGCGATATTGTCAACAAAATATTGCGTGCGCGCAACAACCACGAAAAAGAATATTCTGTAACGGTCAATAAGCCAATCACCAAAGAGTTCATTCAAAAAATGAGCAACGGCATACCTATTTTAGGCACACGCACACGCAAATGTGTCGTGAAGCAAACAGGCAGCCATACTTTTACGATCATCCTGACCCAAGGCCTCAACCGCCAAATTCGCCGCATGTGTGAGTTTTTAGACTACCGCGTGAGCAAACTCAAACGCGTGCGCATCATGAACATCAAACTAGACCTCCCGGTGGGCCAATGGCGCTACCTCAAGGAAGATGAAATCTTGGTGATCCAATCTATGGTAGCAGACAGCTCAAAGTCTTTTGACGACGCTGATTACCAATAGATTTTACTACTACTTTACCGGCTCGAATAACAAATGCATATGCGGATCTATCGTGATTTGAACTTCATGTCCGGTGAGTTCTCTTGGAATTTCAAATTGCTGCTTGCGCTCACTGACCTGAAATTCAATCAAGTCAGGTGACCTACCGTCTGAACTCAAGCTCAATTGAATGCTAAATGAAAAGAGTGCTTTTTGCAATTGTATGACTTCAAAATACCAAATACCCTTCTTCATGAAATAGCGTGTTTTCAATTGCGGATGCCCGACTTGATACAACCATTGCTGGAAAAATGGGGCCAAATCTTTAGGGCTGAGGCTGTCCATGAGGCGCGCAAAATCTTGAGAAGTGGCGTTTCGGTATTGGTAGGTCGTGTAGAATTGTTGTAGGCCAAATTTGAATAAGGAATCGCCCATTTCATGGCGAAGCATATGCAAAACCCAAGCTCCTTTTTGATACGCATTGGCATTGAGGCGATCCAATAAGCTTGGCGTGAGGGAATCGACAAGCGCCTGATGAAATCCGTTGTTGTATAAATTAGCAACCCGGATGCGGTCACTTTGCAGCTGTTTATAAAAAGCTTTTTGACCTTCATAGGTTTCGATGTACATATTGGTCAGGTAAGTAGCGAAGCCCTCGCTGAGCCAAAGGTGTTGCCAATCTGCCTCACTGACCGCATTGCCAAACCACTGATGCGCTACCTCATGGGCAATGAGATGCGCTGAGCGAATATCTGCCAACAGTGAATTTTCGTCGTAGAAAATACAACCTGCGTTTTCCATGCCGCCATAGCGCGTAGTAGATTGCACATTGTTGAGTTCTTTAAATGGGTACGGACCTACTAAAGTTTGATAGAATTCCAGAATAGTTGGCGCTACTTCAAAAGATGCTAGAGCCAGAATACTGTCTTGAGGGTACACAAAACCATTGATGGAAATATCGGAGCTGGATGAATAGTGGCGACTTGCAAAATCGGCTATACCAACAACAGCTACTTTGGTAGGAATTGGTTCGTCGATGGCGTACTTCCAAACCACGGAATTGCGTTCGGCTTTTGGTGTTTTAGACAATAAACTGCCATTGGCAACCACTTCATAAGCTTGTGGTGCTTCTACCATAAAGGTGTAGGTGGCTTTGTCTGAAGGGTGGTCGTGGCAGGCATACCAATAGCGTGCGCGGTTGGGCCAGTTGTCGGCGAAAAAAGTAGGGTCTCCAAATTTATTGTTGGTCATGATCAGGCCATCGCTAGGCTCGCCACTCATTTGAATGAAGAGTTGGATGTCTCCATTTTGCAATTGTGCAGGCAGCTCGATCAAAAGTTGCTCTTCAGTTTGCTTCCATTTGACATTTTGATAAGGCGCCGTAACGCTACTCACCTTCATGCCAGGCTTTTGGTTGTAAGGAGCCATTAAATCTAAAATCAATTGACTAGTTGGCGCTGGAAGCCTAATTTGCAGCGCTTCGTTCAGTTGAATTTGTTTGGAATCTTTGCTCAGAATGATATTTAAATCATAGTTGAGCACATCATAGCCAGACTGCCCAAAGGCTAAAAAAGACCAAAAAAGGAAGAGGATGTTGCTATACGTTTTCATAAGCCAAATAATACGCCTTCTTTGAGGGAATAAGGCGAAATAAAGATGTGTTGAATTTGAGCTGCCTGCAAGACCCAACGGGTTTTGATAGCAGCAAGTGGCGCCATCCGTTTGCGAATGGCAATAATGTGCGGGTTTTGGTCGCGCTCAGCCTGGGTGGAAGCAATGATTTGTTCGAGCATCTGTATGAATCGATATTTATCTACCTCAATAGCATGGTTTTTCGAATCAAAAATACTTTCTTCCATTAACTCATAAAATGTTTCAAAACTCCCGGAAGAACCAATAAGAATGCTGGGTAATTCTTGCTGAAAAAAAGCACCGCAGCGCTGTTCTAAATAGGCTTCGACCTTTGCGATATCTGCTGGTGTGTAGGGGTCTTGGAGCGCGAAGTATTGATACAAGCGAGAAACTCCAATATCGAAGGACTGGGCTAAATAAGGGCCCTCGGGGTTGGCTGCGATGAATTCGGTAGAGCCTCCGCCAATGTCCATGATGAGTGCTGGATTTTCAAAAGCATGGGTCAGGCGCACGCCTTTATATATCAATTCTGCTTCGCGTTGGCCGGTAATGATTTCTATTGTAAAATGGAGTTCATTTTGTACTTTAGACAACAACTCTTGTGCATTGGTGGCATCGCGCAAAGCAGATGTTCCGATGGCTTGAATTTCCTGAACTTGCCATGTTTGGCAAAGCGCTTTAAAGCGATGTAGCGTATCAAAAGCGCGCACCATTGCGGCTTCACTGATTCGGCCTTCGTTGATCCCTCCCATTCCTAAGGCAACGCCATCTTTGGTCTGAAAAAGTATTTTGCGTGTGAGGGTGTCGGCGATCAGCAGATTAAAGGTATTGGTTCCGAGATCGATGACAGCCCTGCGCATGCTTAAAATTTAAGAATGTGTTGTTTGTACCACCTGCCCGCTAATTTGAGCAGTAAAATTGCGGCGCCCAATAAGATCAAAAGGCTAAGCATTGTGGTGGTATAAGCCACTACACTTGCTCCTTTTGCTAAGGTGATAAAAGCCAAAACAGGTGAACTAAAAGGTAAATAAATAAGAACTTCAGTAAGGGCTGTATTTGGGTAATAGATGGCGTAAATACCTGCAAAAATGCCAAAAGCGACCATAAAAATTAAGGGGAGTAAGAACTGCTGGCCATCGGCATCGGCGCTGCTACGGGCACCTAAGACCGCGAATAGCGAACCATAAAACAAGAAACTTGCGGCAAAAAACAAGATAAAATGCAGCAGTAAAAAAGGCAGGTTCAACTGTTCAAAAACCAACGAAGACAGCGGATTGAGTCTTTGAGGGCCGGCCTCTGTCCAATTGCTCGGGTCGAAAACATCGAGGAAAACGGTTTGCTGTAAAAAGAAAAGCCCTATACTCAAAACCACAGCCCAACCCAGCAATTGCAAGAGCGCTACAAGGCCGATTCCTGTTATTTTACTGAGCATCAGTTGCTCTGGGCGCACACTTGCAAGTAGTACTTCAACAATGCGGTTGCTTTTTTCACGGACGGTAGCCCTGAAGATGGTCATGCCGTAGAGCCCTACAAAAAACAAAATAAAGGCGCCGAAAACAAAACCGGCCCAGGCGTTGGCTTCTTTGGACTCATTTTTTGGATCTTTGAGATCGCGAAAATCAAAAAC
>JBIIZI010000187.1:0-3954 GCA_044346375.1 Crocinitomicaceae bacterium
ATTTATTTGCGCAAGACACCCAGCGTGCAGCACGTTTTCATATCCAATGGAACGACTTCTTATTGGACTACTCCAAGAATAGAATCACTGCCGATACCATGGCTTTGTTGCAAGAACTTGCTCAAGAAACAGGTCTTCAAGCGGCTATCGAGCAATACTTCGAGGGGGCACTCATTAACCAAACCGAAAACAGAGCTGTTTTGCATACCGCTTTACGCTCCAAAGAAACCACACCACTTATGGTGGATGGTGTGGATGTCCGACCAGAAATTGCGGCGGTGAAAGCAAAAATCAAAAGTTTTTCTCAACGCATTATTTCGGGTACACACAAAGGTTTTACCGGTAAGGCCATTACCGATGTAGTCAATATTGGTATTGGAGGCTCTGATTTAGGCCCCGCTATGCTCGCTGACGCTTTGGCTTTTTATCAAAACCACCTGAACGTTCATTTTGTATCGAACGTAGACGGCGACCACGTACAAGAGGTTCTCAAAAAGGTGAACCCCGAAACCACGCTTTTTGTGATTGTTTCCAAGACCTTTACCACCCAAGAAACGCTCAGCAATGCGCAAACCATTCGCAGTTGGTTCTTGAAAGCTGGTACTGAGAAAGATATTGCAGCGCACTTTGTGGCGGTGTCTACCAACCTGCAAAAAGTACAGGAATTTGGCATTGCCCCCGACAATATTTTCCCGATGTGGGACTGGGTAGGCGGCCGCTTCTCGTTGTGGAGTGCTGTGGGCTTGTCTATTGCGCTAGTGATGGGTTACGATCATTTTGAAGCGCTCCTCGACGGTGCAGCCGACATGGATGCGCATTTTAGAACAGCGCCTTTTGAACAAAACATGCCTGTTGTAATGGCGCTTTTGAGCGTGTGGTACAACAATTTTTACGACGCCGAAAGCGAGGCGCTGATCCCCTACACGCAATATCTACAAAAGTTTGCGCCGTACTTGCAGCAAGGCATTATGGAGAGCAACGGCAAAAGCGTGGGCCGCGACGGCCAGCGGGTTACTTACCAAACGGGCACGATCATTTGGGGCGAGCCAGGCACCAACTCTCAGCATGCTTTTTTTCAGCTCATTCACCAGGGCACCAAACTGATCCCTACTGACTTCATTGGTTTTAAAAAGTCTTTGCACGGCAATACCGACCACCACAACAAACTCATGGCCAACTTTTTTGCCCAAACCGAAGCACTATTGGTTGGTAAAACAGACCCTAACCCTTTCAAGGTATTTGAGGGCAACAAACCTACCAATACGTTGCTTATTGAGCAACTCACACCCAAGAGTTTGGGCAGCCTCATTGCCCTCTACGAACACAAATTATTTGTGCAGGGCGTGATTTGGAATATTTTCAGCTATGACCAACCCGGCGTGGAGCTCGGCAAGGTACTCGCCAATAGCATTCTCTCCGATATTGATCAGCAAAACCCCGGCGCCCACGACGCCTCAACTACTTTTTTACTGAATAAGTATCTAGGTTAGTCCCTTGGAAAACATGAAAAAACGCAACCTAATTACTGGAACAAGGTCTAAGTTCAGGCCTCAACTTTTTGTTTGTCTACTCTTCTTTGTGCCGTTCTTCACGGGCGCGCAAAAAGTGCTCAAAGTAAGTAGGAAAGCGCAAATGGTATATTCAAAATACGACCATTGCTACATGGTGTTCGATGACTCCACGCATTATTATACCTACAACCCAAAAGCAGGGGCCTGGCGCATGCACAGCATGCACATGGTGCTCGAACCAGGTTGGGACCTCCTCACCTTTAAGCAGCGCTTTTATCCCTTGGCCATTGGTAAAAAACACTTTTTGTTTGTCATGGATGGCTGCGGAATGGTGTATGAGCTTAAACATGACACCCTCCGAAGAATAGACAACAGCTACGACCAAAAAAATCAGTTTGGCTCTGCGCTTTACGCTTATAGAGGTGAACCTTATATGTTTGGAGGCTATGGTTTGTTTGAAGTCAAAAACACACACACCTATTTTGATTTTGCAGCCAAGGAGTGGTTTGAGGTCGGTGAAAAAAGATCAGAAGGGTATCCGGACGCTCGTACAACGCCTTATTTCATCCAAACGGCCAAAGACCTCTTTGTCTTGGGCGGCGTGAAGAAATACATGACCTACAACAAGATACTTCAAGATATCTGGCGCTTCGACCTCCAGAAAAAGCATTGGGAGCTGCTGGGCGAACTCAATCCGGATTTTGTTTACCGCACCAAAGTGCGCGGTTTTGTTCAGAACAAAGACTACCGCCTTTTTCATGCCAATAATCAACTCACGGTGGTAGATATCTACCGCAACAAATATTACAGCTATAAATCTTCGCACTATTTGTCTTTGGCAAGGTTGATTCCCGACGAACAAATGAATTGGGTTTTGGACGTCAGACAGAATTCAAATGACACCGATGTCTTCTTCTTAAAGGTAAGGAAGTTCAAAGAGATACTGCATGGCTTGCCAACTGAATATTACCTCTACAAGCCACTTTCGTGGTTCAAGCAATTTCCTATCGCATCCTACCTTTGGTTATCGGCCTTGCTCAATGTTGGTTTGTTTTTTATCTTGTTTTATAGTCACCGCATCACCAAAACTGCTTGGTACAGACCCAAACACCCCATTCTTTACCGCAAGGACTTTTCTGAAGTAGAGTGGGAGGCCTTGTTGCTCATCAAGAAAAACGATGAGTTAGAATTATCGGCGCTGAACTATTTATTCGACGAGCCAGGCCTCTCTTACGAGACCCTCAAGAAGCGTCGGGAAAGCTTTGTTCGGGCCTTGCGCATCAAGTTGGCCTTGATCACACGCCGCGATGTAGAGCAATTATTGCAAGAAAGCAAGCATCCTTTGGACAAAAGAATGAAAATCATTCGCTGGAGTAACGACCTAGAAATCAATAAAGAGGAATAGGGTAAAATAGGATTTCTTAAAATAACATGACTCCAAATGACAATAACAAAACAACAATTCCGACCTTTGTAAGGTTTTAATAACAGTGGGAGTGGTAGACCTCTATAAAATTTTAGTTTTCACAATTTTCTTCTGGGGAGGGTTTGTCTTGACCTACTACCTTACTCCGGTAGTTATACAAGTCGTGAAGGTCAAGCGCCTTTTCGAAAAACTTTCAGAGCGCAGTTCGCATTCTGTACACGTACCTAGTTTTGGAGGTGTCACCTTCTTTGTCGTGTTTGTACTCGCCATTAGCATAGCCGAACAGTTTTTTATGGCCGGCCGCGCTATTTATCTTGCACCAGCAGCTACCATTATGTTTGTCATTGGGCTCAAAGACGACCTCACCGGTATATCACCTTTGAACAAAATCATCGCACAAATCATTGCCACCACTCTTTTGTTCCTCTCCACCGATTTTCAGATCACCAACCTCCATGGTTTTGTTGGGCTTTACAACGCGTCGCCATTTTTAATTTTGCCGCTTTCCTACGCGGTAGTGATTTTCTTTATCAATGCTTTTAACCTCATCGACGGCATCGACGGCTTGGCCTCTTCTTTAGGCGCCTTTTACTTTACCGTTTTTGGTTTCATCTTCTATTACCTCAACGACTGGGCCTTTTTGAGTGTCAGCATTTGTATGGTGGGTATGTTCATCGCCTTTTTGCGCTACAACCTGTCCACCGACAAGAAAATCTTTATGGGCGACACCGGCAGCCTGTTCATTGGCTTTATTTTGGTGGCCTTCGTTATTCATCTAATGGCTTCCGATTTCAACGACCAATTGTATCTCAAAAATGCCAATTTTGGGGTCTTTTTAATTGCACTGCTATTTGTTCCGGTACTCGACTCCATTCGGGTTTTTGTGGCCCGCGCAGCCGAAGGACGCTCGCCTTTTTCGCCAGACCGCAATCATATCCATCATATTTTAATGGATCGTTTTGAACTCAGCCACCGCCAAACCACCTTGCGCATTTTGTTGATCAATATTGCAGTGAG
>JBIIZI010000045.1:0-13096 GCA_044346375.1 Crocinitomicaceae bacterium
CGCGGTTGAATGGCTTTGTAAATTTTGGATCTGTGACGCTTTTGACGTGGCCACGAATGAGGTCTGGGTAGGAGATTTCTACCGTTACGCTCATCCCACCAACAAGGTCAAGACCAAACGCCAATGACATTTTTTTCACTTGCGCAAAAGTAGAACCGAGCACAGGATATACTGGCTTCTCGCCTTTCTCGCGGAGGATTTCGTTAATGAACGCTGCTTTGGCAAGTTCTACTGCTTCTGGGTCATTGAAGTTGACCTCAGTACCGTTGGGAAGTGGTGCTATCCCACCGTTGTTCTTGGCTTCATCGCGAAGCATTTTCACTTTAAGATCTGCTTCTTTTGCTGCTTTGTTTTCAACGTTGCTTGCTACCCAGGTAAAAGAGAGCTGATAGACGCAAACCGCAGTAAGAAGAATGGACAAGAACCAAAAAAATCCTTTTAAACGCATTTCTTGAATATTTGAATTTGAATTAAGGTTGCAAATATAGGATTTTGGATCCTTAAATTCAAATAAAAAATCTAGGCTTCTTCTACTAAGTGTATCAGGCCTTTAGCAAAAGAAAGCCAAGCTTCGTCGAGATCGAGATTTTGCGCAGCCAAATGCGCGTTACACTTCGATATATCTCCCTGATTAAAAAGACTTTGCATGCGTTCAGCAAAGTATTCAGGCGCAGTGTTGTCCAATTCAAAGCCATGCCCCTCCTGTTCCAAGCCTTCGGCCAAGCCACCTACATTTGTACACAAAACAGCGCGTTTTTGACTCAAAGCCATGGCACGAATACCCGATTGGGTGGCACTCAGGTACGGCAAAACAACGATATCTGCGGCTGCAAAATAGGTAGCCACTTCAGCGTCGGCAAGATAGCGATTCACGAATTTCCAATTTTGATTGGGCAAAGCATTTAAGGCTTCTATATAAAATTCAGCTGTTCCATAGACCTCGCCTGCGATCAGTAATTGATAGTTGTCGTCGAGTAAACTAAAAGCGGCAATAAGTTCAGAAAGTCCTTTATAGGGTCTGATCAGGCCAAAAAAGAGGATCGTTTTTTTCTGCGGATCCAAGCCGAGCGCACCTCTAGCCTCCTCTGTTGACACTGAGCCCGCTTCACCTTCGTATGGTGGATGACCTAATAAGGCCACTTTTGCATCGGGTTTGAGTTGCAAGACATCCTTTCGAACTGCTTCTGACAGAACTACAAAAGCATCGTAGGAGCGCAAGAAGATCTTGTTGAAAGCAGTATCAAAGAAACGTTTTTCGTGCGGAATTAAATTGTGAATGATGGCTACTTTTTTAGTGTGGCGCGGCAAAATGAGCGTCCAAAAAGCCATCATTGGCGCCATGAAGGTCATCCAGTAGCTCGTGATAAAAACTGTTGGTTTTTCTTTGCGCAAACGCCAAGCTGAACCCAGATAGGAAAAAGGATTGAAGGTGGAGACAATTCTTTCAAAGGTTTCGTCAGTTGCATTTTGTTCAAATTGGCTAGTTCCGGGAAATAAGAAATTGGGATACTGTTTGCGAAATGTAAACGACTTCACTTTCTTTGATTTTGACAAAGCGCGAAGTGTATGCGCACTGAACTTTGAAATTCCGCCTCGAAATGGTGGCAAGGCTGAAAAAAACACCCATTTATCGGCAGCTTTACTCATTGATTTGGGTCTAGATTTTGAGCTTTGCAACGCTCCAAAAACGCTTTGAGCTCTTTCTCGTTGAGCGCATAACCGTCTCGGTACATCACTTTAGATTTGATACTGCCTGCTTTATCGTAGTAGGTCATCCAGCCGTGGGGTAAATCGCGTTGGTAATGAACTTTGGTCATGACCTGACCCGTATTGTAATATTCGGTCCACAAACCAATGCGTTCTCCTTGCTTGTAGGTACCGGTTTGTTTGGTTTTGCCGTTGTAAAAATATTCTTGAAAAGTGCCGTCGCGTTTGCCATTAACAAAGTAAACCACCTTTTGCATTTGTAATTTTTGCTCGTTGAACTGCCCTTCTTTAAAGTAATAGACACTTTTGCCGTGAAGCTGATCCAATTTGTAGTTTTCTGCACTCACGAGCTCGCCTGTTGCTGCATAGTTGTACCAAAGTGAATCTTTTTTCTCTCCTTTGTAAAAGCCGTCCGATAAAAGCTGACCATTCTCAAAAAAGAGCAACACCGATGTGTTCCCACCAGGTAAACCATGAACGAGCTCGGCCTTCTTTTGACCACTTTCAAAATTATATATGAATTTACCAACAGGTTTGTCATTGAGAAAAGTGCCTTTATATTGCAATACGGTGGTGCCTGGGTAATTTTTCTGCCAAGGCCCCTGCTTTCTTCCTTGCGCATCGGTTTTATTGACTTGTGCGCTCAATTGTGAAATACAAAACAAAGTGGCTAAAACCAGCGAGATGATTTTCATAGGTACTGACTTAAATGTGCTAATTGCGCGATGCGCAAATCGGGGCTTTCTTTAACAAGTTCTTTGGACTCAACCAAGACCGTATACATGCCTAAACGCTGTCCAAATTGAATATCGGTATTGGTATCTCCGACCATAACCGACTTCGAAAAGTCAATGGAAGGGAACATTTCTTGAGCTTCAAGCGCCATTTGGGGCTGCGGTTTTCTGCGTGGAGGCAGGCCATTTTTGAATTCGGTGGCGGCAAAGACATGATCGATGTACAAACCTACTTTTTGCAATTCGTCACACATACGTCGATGAATGGCATCTAGCTCCGATTGACGCAACAAACCTTTGGCAATGCATTGTTGGTTGGTCACGACAATGATCCGCTCAAAGGCCGACCCGATTTTTTGAGCATGCTCCAATAAGCCTTCGGTAAAACGAAAGGCCGACCATTCTAGCACATAATTGTCAAAAATGCGTTCGTTGATGACGCCGTCGCGGTCCAAAAAAAGCGTCCAGCCGGGTCCTATTTGTGGAAAGTTTGTCATGCGCCGAGGCGGCTCGAGATTAAATAGTGGTTGCGCGTACTGGAATTACGGCCAATCAGCTCGGCAATGAAACCAGCCATGAAGAACTGAACACCAATGATCATGGCGACTAGCGCCACATAAAAATCTGAACGGGTAGCCAAGCGCTCGGCAGTGCGGTGAATCAGGAGTTTGTCTATGCCCATATAAGCGAAAAGTCCAAAACCCAATAAAAACATAAAAACGCCAATAGCGCCAAAGAAGTGCATTGGTTTTTTGCCGAATTTACCCATGAAGGCTACGGTCATGAGGTCGAGGGGGCCGTTGACAAAGCGGTTCAGGCCAAATTTGGTGACGCCGTATTGTCTGGCACGGTGCACTACAACTTTCTCCCCAATTTTCTGATAGCCTGCGTACTTAGCCAGTGCTGGTATGTAGCGGTGCATGTCTCCGTAGAGTTCAATACTCTTAACGACTTCAAGTTTGTAGGCTTTTAATCCGCAATTGAAATCGTGTAGATAAATACCTGTGATGCGGCGTGCAGCCCAATTGTAGAGCTTGGTTGGAATCGTTTTGGAAATGGGGTCATGTCGCACTTTTTTCCAGCCAGAAACAACATCGAGGTCGTCTTCGGTGATCATGCGGTATAATTCGGGGATTTCGTCGGGTGAATCTTGTAAATCGGCATCCATGGTAAGCACTACTGTACCATTTGCTGCTTCAAATCCTACTTGCAGGGCTGCAGATTTGCCATAATTGCGCTGAAAACGCAGGCCTTTAACTGCTTTGTTTTGTTGTTGCAACTCGGTAATGACCGCCCATGAATTGTCTTTGCTTCCGTCGTCGATAAAGAGGATTTCGTAGCTAAATTGCTCTGCTTCCATGACCCTAACTATCCAGTTGTGGAGCTCAGGCAATGATTCTGCTTCGTTGTAGAGTGGTATGACGATCGAAAGTTGCATTGGCGAATTCTGAAAATCAAAGATACATTTTTATTGCCCTAATTTGACCCAAGAAAAACGCTGCCCTTCAATTTCGACGATATAGGCACCATTTGGCAAGGCGCTGGTGTCAATAACAGACTGCGTTGGCGCAATTCGGGTTGTCAGGCATGGCTTTCCATCTATTTGATAAACTTGCACATTTGTTTCCTTTGTGATTCCTCCAAGCAATAGTTGGTCTTGCCCAGGATTTGGATACAGCACAAAAGAAGGTGTAACCCAAGAGTTGGTCACTTCAAGTACTGGTGCATTGCTTAGACTGAAATGATCAAAAGCGGCTTCGGTGATATTGAAATTGGGTGCGTAATCGGCAGTGCGTATGAATAACTGCATAGCGTTGGTGAATGGCAGCAAGCCGGAGAGAGCAAAACTTTTGTATTCCCAGGTCATGGCTTGCCCTTGCGGGGCTATAATTTCTTCGAGAATTACTTGGTCAAGGCCGTTACTGAGCACAATTGAAAGGGTGTCGTCAAAATTACCCGGCCCGTGATAACAATAAAAAGAACGGGCATAATTGAGGTGTGGTGTTGCCAAACCCGTCAAATCGAAAATAGGTGATATCAAGGTTGTGAACCCGTTATCAACGTCGTTTTGATCGGTATTTGGCGTGGTGCCATTGCCGGTCACCATTGCGAGTAGTCCGCAATCTAGTTGGCTGTCGTCGTCAAAAACAGTTGCGGTGGTGGGGTTCGGATTGGCTCTTTCCCAAGAACCCGTTTCTGCTGTACCAATTACTGACCAACCAAAATCAAAAGTAAAGTCATCGTAAAAACCTTTTTTAAGATAAATGACGAGCTCTTGGGTGCTGGCGTCAATGAGCGGTGTAGAACAGTGCGTTTGATAGCCCCATTTACCGACGACCACCTCATAAGTATCTTGATAAAAAAGGGTAAGGTCTTCTTGCCCAAGACCGTTGGTCAGGCCTTCATGAGCAATTTGAGGGTGCGTCAATCTAATTTGCGCATTGGAGATGGGTAAGTTGGTTCCTTCTTCTTTTACATTGATTAGCAGTTGAAAAGGTGGTATGGGTAATAAATTGAAATTGAGCGTGGTGATCTGTCCTTCGGTGAGTGCAACTTGCACCGTTTGCGGATAATAGCCCGGCTTATTGACTTCCACAACGTATGTGCCAGAACTAGCTATACCTGTTTTGTAAACGCCTTGTGCATTTGTTTTTTCAATCATGGCTGCACCGAGGAGTTGGACGGTGACCTGATCCAAGACCTGACCACTCACTAAATCTTTGACCACACCTACCAAACTGGCTGCAGGTGCATAATTGATTTGCAAGATAAAAAGTCCTTCGGTGATATCGGCTGCCACCGCTTTGTTCGAAGGAAAAAACGGATAAACGCCCCAACAGCCGTCGAAGCCTGGTGTTTGCCCGACATAGGTGTCGTAGCTACCGAGTTTGATCAGGTTGGAAGGATCATGGGCGTCGTGGACTACTATACCGTCGCTGTAGTAACTTGTGATCAAATAAGGGCCTTTTACGTGCACGTTGTGCGGAATTACCGAGGTGCCTTGCTGACTCTGAACCCGATCGATTTCCTGGATTTGCTGTAAATTGCTGATGTCGTAGGCGGCTATAAATGCACCTGAAATTTCGTCGGTGGTATAAACAGTTTGACCATCGGCGCTAGGCCAAATGTTGTGGGTAAAAAAGTTGGGCGTAGATTGGGTGGCTAGCAATACAGGATTGCTGTGATCAGAGACGTCAAGAATGCTAAAATAACCATCGTAAATATGGCCGGTGTATAGCGTGTCGTTGCGCTCAAAGCCGTCGTGGACGTAGGAAACATCGTAGACACCAACCTCGATGGGCTGCATCGGGTTGGTATTCAGATCGAGGATAATGACGCCCCCCTCGCCTCGGTTCGCTCCAAAAATGTAGGCATAACCGCTCTCAGACGTAAAACAAGTATGGGCACTTTGCCATGGATTGGCTGCTGGGCCAGTGTAAAGCGTGGTTGGTAAATTCGTAGATTGCGGCAATGGGCTGAGGTCGATGATCAGCAAGCCGTCTTCGGCCTCGGTGGTGACGTAAGCGTAGTTGCCAAACACACACGGGTCGCGCCATATGGATTCAGAGCCGGCCAACCAAAAGACTTCTTGTGGTTGCGCACCATTGGTGATATCCACGATGGAAGTCCCTTTTGAAGTACCGACAATTGCGTACTCGTTGCCGAGTTCGTCGGTATAACCCCAAACATCGTTGAGGTTGGCACCGTGTAGTGCTTGGTAATCGATGTGCGAGAGCGAATCGATAGAAAATTGAGCAAAGGCAGCACTGCCAACGATTGTAAAAAGTAAAAGGAAGAGTTGTTTCATAAATCGTGGCGCTTAAACAATTGCTTATTGGCGAATGAATTTTTGAGCATAGGTACCGTTCGCAGTTTCAATTTCGATCAGGTAGGTTCCGGCAGGGTAAGCACTAAAATCAATGAAACTTTCGGCAAAATCGGCAGTTGCGTTCATTTTTTCTCGGTATAATTCCCTTCCTGTGAGGTCGCGGATATGCAATTGAGCAGCTCCTTGGATTGCTCCTTTCATTTCTATAGTTACCATTCCAGCACCAGGATTAGGGAACACGGAAATCTTTTGTTGCTGCCTAACCTCTGGCACATCTAAGGTGAATCCTACCGTGAAATCATAGCGGTGGTAATGACCGAAATCGCCTGGGAAGAACTCGATGTAGCTCCCTCCTACTTTGCGCAAACGCATTTGCCCGGAGGTTTCGCCTTCTACTTGTGCAGAATACCAAAATGCCAAGCCGTCGTGGTCGGTGTCTTCTATAATGATCGAATAACAACCCGGCGCGAGGTCAAAGGTGTCTTTGTACTGGGTGGTATTTTGCAAATTGGAACGCTCAAAAAGAACGGTTCCGGCGTGGTCGAGTAATTGGTAGCTATTTTCACTCGCTTTATTATTGGTGGTAAGCCAAATAAAGAAAGGGCCATCGATGCGCTCTGGCGCATCGTATTTGACGGTTTTGAGGCTATTAAAGTTGTAGTCATCCGGACCAACTATGCCATTGATGTCGGCAAGCCAAGCGGTGAAAGTGTAAGAACTGTCTTGCTCATACCACCAGTTCATATCCGTTACAGGAATTTCGACCACGGCTTGCTCTAAGAAACCAAGGTTGCCCGTCCAGTCAAAGACCAAATTGGAACCGTAGTCTAGCCAACAGAAAATGCGACAAGATGTTAAAGGCTGTGCACCGGTATTTTTGATAACAATGCGCGGGTTTTGACAAGTTGGGTTCCATTTGGAATAGTACTCGTAGTTATTGGGGTTCAGGATGTCGACGATGGCTGCGTCATTTTGAAAATTAGGGGCTGAATAGGAAATGAGGTCGTAGGCAGCAATGTAGTTGCCTCCGGCTTGGCCTGGATCTGTTGTTGGCACAGCGTTGATCGCGTAGTCGAGCGAAACGGTGTCACCGGGTGTAACGTAAGGCGTGAGTTCGAATTCAAATTCTTTGACCATGTCTCCGGGGCACCAACCCTCGCGGGCGTAAGGCCAGGTGCCACCTTGTCCGATGTTGGGGTTATCGCCACATACCATTGCATCCCAAATGCTCCAGTTGAAACGCGGTACGCCGTCAACCTTGATTTGATGGCTGTTGTTGACCCACTCACAACATGCGTAGTCTCCGACCTGACCATGGCCCGACATTCGGGTCTTGATTTTAAACATGTCTGCGGTATCGCTGAGCACCATAGGCTTGGCTTGCAAAACTGCGTCGGCAGCCATTTGACCAAAGTTATAAGATTTGAATTCAGACCAAATTGGCTCGCGTTTGAGGACATCGCGCGGTGGTATACCTTTGATAAAAGCGAATTTCAAATCGATGAGCTCTTGGGTGTTGTGTGCAGCGAGGTCTACCAAACCATGCAAATATTGTTGGTAGTCTGTAACATCGTAAATCCAGGTAAAACCGTTGGGCCCGAGGTCGAATTGGATGCCATATGGGGTAATGTAGCGCGCTACTTCTACGTCGTGAATGATTTCATAAGGTGGGTTGTACACTGTGATGGCTTGGTTTTGAAATGTTTGGGTAGTTGCAATTGGAGCGCTGCCCATCATTTGGCCATTTAAGTCATAGGTATAGGTGCTGCCTTCAGGTACGCCGATGTAGGTCTGAACCAATTCAAAATGACGGTGCAAAGGTGCTTGCTCAAAAATAACCACAGGCTCTTTCAAACGAAGCTGGTTAACTACCACAGACGTCGGATTCGGATTGATATTGCCTTGACCAAATTGAATGAGCGGTCGTTGATTCTGAACAACTTGGCCTACAAATTTGGTGTTGTTCGGCTTGATCATTCCGACCTCCGAAGGCATTAAGACATGGTTGTTTGGTCCGAGGTCACGGGCATATTTGACGTTGTCAAAGTCGTGATATAGCACAAGACTTGACCAATTCGGATGCGAGGCATCTATTTTTTGCGCGTAGTATGCTGCAATTGTAGAGGCGCTGAGTGCAGTTTTGTAAATGCGTAGTTCGTCGAGGCTACCTTTCCAAGAAAGGCTTTGGTCACTACCATTGGCACCGATTACCAAACGGTGGAAATAACCCATTTCGCGGTTTTTGTTATTGCCTGACAACCAAAGTTGACCGTTTTTGTAGATGAACATCTGACCTGTAGTTTGGTCCTTGACAAAAGCCCAATGGTTCCATTCTGCGTCTATTTCTGTAGCGCTAGCTGCCTGATTGATGCGGTCATAGCCAGTTTCGTCGCCGGCATCAAAATAGATGTTGTTATTGCTCCAAGGCATGTGAATGTTGAAAATGCGACGGCCTGCGGTATCGAGGGCTTCCATAAAGGTGGTATTCTGACCCGCATTGCCATTTCCTTTGGACCAAAATTCAATCGTGAATTGATTGCCAATTTCTTCATTGGCAAAAGAGGATAGCGTATGATTTGTTCCGCTGAGTTCGAGTTGTCCATTGCGCATGGCATAACTCACGGCCATAGGGGTAGCATTGGCATCCATTACGAAATCTAAGGGTGCTGTAGGCAAATCATTGCTAAATGTAAATTCTATGAGGAGATTACTAACGCCATCCCAGATAAAATCTTGGTAAAAAACAAAATTGTTCCAACCAGGCGTTAATGGTGGAAAAGACATTCCTGGCGCATGAGAAGCACGATAAACTTCTGTAAAGGATGGATTTAAGAATTGAGTAACTTGTTGTTCTTGTGTATTTGCAATCCGAATAACAGGGTGCCAAAGCATACCACCCATAGGCGTATTCAAGCGCAATGAATTCAGTGGGCCTGGCTGAACACCTGAAGCCAATAATTCGGCACCTCGTATAATAAATTGGTATTTACTACCCTGTTGATGAGTGGGGAAGGGAAAGTTAGAAAGAGCTCCTGGGTTATTCACTGGGATATAATTGAGACCTGAACCGTTTCTGATGAACTCTTCGGTCTGATACTGATCTGCTTCTTGATAAGGCAATGGCTTGAAATTGATTTGTGCCGGACTTGCCCAATTAGACAAAAATTGCATGCCATTGAGCTGGGTAGAATCGAACTGGCCAGTGTGGTCAAAAACACGGGTATACGTGAGGTAATCCCACTCGCCGCAATCGTATTGATCCCAGGTGGTGAGGGGTGAACACTTGAGCTTGTAGTACATTTGTACTTTCTCGAAGCGCTCGGTATCTAGAGTAGCTGGAAATTGAAAATTGGCACGACGCGTCGTGATAGAATCGAAGGTAAAGGTCTGTACCCAAGTGGTGTCTTGGGCGAAAACAGCGCAATTCGAGACGAATAACAGCGCAAAAAGTAGGTATTTCATAGCAAGGGCATTAGTAGCCCTCTAAAATACAACTATTTGTGCTTAATTGAAAAACAATTTGAGCGAAAGACCTAAGGTTTGACGCAATTCGGTGCGTTCAATGATGTAGTCTAAAAACCCGTGTTCAAGAAGAAATTCGGAAGTTTGAAATCCTTCGGGGAGGTCTCTACCGATGGTTTCTTTCACAACACGCGGCCCTGCAAATGCGATAAGTGCACCGGGTTCGGCGATATTGATGTCACCTAACATGGCGAAAGAGGCTGTAACACCACCTGTTGTGGGGTCAGTTAGAAAAGAGATATACGGTAATTTAGCCTCGGAAAGCTGACCTAGTTTGCCGGAAACTTTCGCCATTTGCATCAGGGAATAACCGGCTTCCATCATGCGTGCGCCGCCAGACTTTGAAATGATCATGAATGCAGCTTTTTCGGCAATAGCAACGTCTATAGCTCTTGCAATTTTCTCGCCCATTACAGAGCCCATAGAGCCCCCAATGAAATTGAAATCCATGGCAGCAACCACTAAAGGCATGCCCTCGAGTTTACCTTTGGCGGTGCGAATGGCGTCTTTTAAGCCAGTTGCTTTTTGGGTAGCCACTACACGGTCAGTATATTTTTTGGTATCTACAAAACCTAAAGGGTCGCCGGATTGAAGACCTGCATTGAGTTCTTCAAATTTTTGCTCATCAAATAAAAGTGCAAAGTATTCAGCCGCACCAATGCGCTCGTGATGCGAACAGCGGTCACAGACGTAATTGTTGCGCATGAGGTCTTCGCTGGTGTAGAGCGTTTTGCAATTAGAGCAGCGTACCCATAGGCCCTCAGGAACTTCCATTTTGTCGCTCGTGGAAGTGGTGATGCCCTCTTTATTTCTTTTAAACCATGCCATATTTTCAGTTCAGCGTGTTGATATTATTTAAATCGGCAAAGGATTGTTCGAGGCGCTTGATAAAAGTGAGTTCGCCGTCGCGCAACCATTTGCGTGGATCATAGTATTTTTTATTGGGCTCGTCTGCCCCAGTTGGATTGCCAATTTGAGTGCGAAGGTAATCCATTTTTGCTGCAATGTAGTCGCGGACACCTTCTGTAAATGCAAATTGCAAGTCGGTATCGATGTTCATTTTGACCACACCATAGCCTATTGCTTCTCTAATTTCTGCAAGTGTGGACCCCGAACCGCCGTGAAAAACAAAATCTACAGGATTGGGTCCGGTGTTGTATTTTTCTTGGATATAGGTTTGTGAATTTTTCAAAATTACAGGCGTAAGCTGCACGTTACCTGGCTTGTATACCCCATGCACATTGCCAAACGAAGCGGCAATTGTAAAACAAGGCGAAATTTGCAAGAGCGCCTCGTAGGCTTCGGCAACTTCTTCGGGTTGGGTATAGAGTTTGGCGTTGTCTACGTCGGTGTTGTCTACGCCGTCTTCTTCACCGCCTGTAATGCCCAATTCGATTTCGAGGGTCATGCCAATTTTGGACATCCGGCGCAAATAGTGCTGACAAATCTCGAGGTTTTCAGCGAGTGGCTCTTCGCTCAAATCGATCATGTGCGAGCTAAAGAGGGGCTTGCCTGTTTCTTTGTAAAAGGCTTCGCCTGCGTCGAGCAAGCCGTCTATCCAAGGCAATAGATTTTTGGCACAGTGGTCGGTGTGTAAAATAACCGTTGCACCGTAGGCCTCAGCGAGTGCGTGTACGTGGCGCGCGCCAGAAATAGAACCTAAAATTGCGGCTTTTTCAGAAGCATTTGAAAGTCCTTTACCAGCAAAATATTGTCCGCCGCCGTTCGAAAATTGAATGATAACAGGTGCGTTGAGTTTGGCTGCCGCCTCCATAACGGCATTTACAGTGCTGGTGCTAGTTACATTGACTGCAGGCAGTGCAAAACCTTTTTGTTTGGCGAGCTGAAAAATAGCTTGAACTTGTTCGCCAGTGGCGACTCCGGGCTTGATCATTGGTATACTTTTTTGTTGTTGATTGATGCCACAAAATTAGAAATTATCTGCGATATAATAATTTCAGGTTTTGAACGTTATAGAACAAACTTTAAAACTGCCTATGATTAAAAACCCTTACTCAGCACAACCTACCTCAAGCACCACACTTCTGCCCGACCCTAGCATTCTGCAGTTCCTGAAAATGTATAGTCAATCCTTAGAAGTGATCAAAGGAAAATCCGCTTCGATCTTAGTAGGAAAAAATTAACAGAGCGCCTTCGGGCGCTTTTTTTATGCCCTTCGGTTTAGTAAAAAAGTGAGGATTTCTAAAATGAGGTCCTGAGGTAATTCTTGTTTGATAGGGAATTGCACGGCCCCTTTTGAATACTTGTAGCCACACGTTTCAAAGTCACCTGCAAAATGAGCAATTGCTTTGGCTCCTGGATACAAGCCAATATGCTTGGAATAGCCCGCATAATGAATGAAATTTTTTCCGTTCAATTGAAAAGTCGGAATACCATAACCGATCTTTTGGGTCAAATTAGGAACTTTCGAATCGATAAAATGGTGAAGTTCCTTGAGTTGAGCTTGCGCATGCGTAGGAAATTGGGCTATATGTGCTTGGATATCCGGATGCATTATTGTTCGCAGTAGGTTTTGAATTGATTGAGAATGGCCTGCCATCCTTGTTGCTGCAGCTCCAGCGTATTTTCGGTTTCTGGCTCAAAACGCTGTTGTAAAACCACAAAATTATCGCCACTAATGAATTTCACTTGAACCTTTCTGCCATCTTCGAGTTCGGTGGCAATGAATGTATTGGCTTCAATTTCTAAGAAGGTTGCTTTGAGATCAAAACCAAAACTGCCATCTTTGGCCTCCATGCGGTAATTAGTCGAGCCCCCTACTCCAAAATCGACTTCAGCTTTTGGGCAGCACCAAGATTCATGTGCAAAATTCCAATTTACAACGTGTGCCGCTTGTGTCCATTTGGTCCAAACCTCAGCCAAAGGGGCTGAAATCTGAGCGCTTACTTCTAAAAATTCGCGATTTTCCATGAGACAAATATAGCCAAAGGACGCTTTTATTTGGTAATTTTAAGCCATGCAATTTGAACTGGTTTCTGACTACAAACCAACGGGAGACCAACCCGAAGCCATTCGCCAATTGGTCAATGGCCTCAACAACGGCATTGAACAACAAACACTTTTGGGTGTTACCGGCAGCGGCAAAACCTTTACCGTGGCCAACGTCATTCAAGAAGTGCAGCGCCCTACGCTGATTTTATCGCACAACAAAACCCTTGCAGCCCAGCTTTACGGCGAATTCAAGCAGTTTTTTCCGAATAACGCAGTAGAGTATTTTGTTTCCTACTACGACTACTACCAACCCGAGGCCTACATTCCTTCTACAGGTACGTTTATCGAAAAA
>JBIIZI010000188.1:0-3873 GCA_044346375.1 Crocinitomicaceae bacterium
TTTAATGAGTTCAGCTTCAAACTGCTCTCCACCTTCGGGTAAAACTTTGAAACTGCGGCCAACATTTTTAGCAAATTGGTTGATATGACGAATAGGTTTGTCCAAACCAGCTGATGAAACGTGCAATTCGAAATCGGCTTGCTCTCGATCTAGGTTGTGTTCGATATTGCGAGAAACAGACATGCAATCACTCACACTTACACCGCCTTTTAACTTGTCTAATTCGACATGTATGACGTTGGTAGGCGAAATGCGCAGATCGACAACATAAAGGCCGTTGTCTAGTTCTGCGATGCGTTCGTCTATAAGTGCTTGTATCAGCTTTTGTTCTAACATATGGTGTTGTTCTGGTGTTTGCAGAGATAGTTGAAAAAAAGAGGGGACTTGCGTCCCCTCGTTCCTATCATCTACAAATGTGATGCAAATATACAGATTTTAAATTAATCCACAAAATCATCGTGTATCTTTGTGGAATGTTAGTAGAAATACAAGATAAAATCGTCTCTACCCAAATCTTTGAACGACAATTTGTTTGCGACTTAAACGCGTGTAAAGGAGCTTGCTGCATTGAAGGAAACGGGGGCGCTCCGGTTACAAAAGAAGAAATCGCTATTATTGAAGCCAATCTAGACAAAGTGCTGCCGTATATGCGGCCAGAAGGTATTGCAGCTATTGAAGCGCAGGGCGTCGTTTACGAAGATGAAGATTTTGAACCCGCTACAACCCTGGTAAATGGTAAAGAATGTGCCTTTGTCTATTTCGACCAAACCAACACCGCAAAATGTGCTATCGAAAAAGCGCATAGAGAAGGCCAAATTGATTTTATCAAACCCATCTCTTGTCACCTTTACCCTATCCGCACAAAACAATTCAACGAATATACTGCTCTCAATTATGAAAAATGGGACATCTGTGAGCCCGCTTGTGCTTGCGGTGAAAAGTTAGACGTTCCGGTGTACAAATTCTTGAAAGAACCACTTATAAGAGCTTTTGGACCTGAATTTTACAAAGAGTTGGAAATTGTATCGAGAGAATTAGATACGGAATAACAAACTTTTATTGCTTTATTCACACAATGACCAATTCAAGTGGTTAGGCTTCTCGTTATGAAATCATAGCGGGAACATATCTAGTTTTTTTGGCCTTCCTTCCGAAAGGTAATCCAACAAAAAAGGCCCGAAAATTCGGGCCTTTATTTTATAGTTTCATTTGAAGACTAATGTTCTTCTTCGCCTTCTTCTAGTGGCGTAATTTGCGTGATGTAATCTTGTGACGCACCCGGCTTAGAGTAGTCATAAGGCCAACGGTGAACAGTTGGTAGTTCGCCAGGCCAGTTGCCATGGATTGCTTCTACAGGAGTTGTCCACTCGAGTGTAGTTGAATTCCAAGGGTTCTGTGGTGCTTTAGGGCCTCTGAAAATGCTGTAGAAGAAATTAAAGAGGAAGATCACTTGACCAAGTGCAGCAAGAATAGCAAACACAGTAATGATTTGGTTGAGGTCCATCATTAATTCAAACGAATTGTTGTCGAACTCGCTGTAAGATGAGTAATCATAGTAACGACGTGGCGCGCCTGCCAAACCAACAAAGTGCATTGGGAAGAATACGCCGTAAGCGCCAATTAGAGTTACCCAGAAATGCGCATAGCCTAAACGGGTATTCATCATGCGGCCGAACATTTTAGGGAACCAATGGTAAACACCCGCAAACATGCCGAATACTGCAGACATACCCATTACAATATGGAAGTGAGCCACAACAAAGTAGGTATCGTGTAACATGATATCTAAGGCTGAGTCAGCTAAGATAATTCCGGTAACCCCACCTGTAATAAACGTAGATACCAAACCAATTGCAAAAAGCATAGCTGGCGTCAAGACGAGTGAACCTTTCCAGAGTGTTGTGATGTAGTTGAATACTTTTACAGCTGATGGAATGGCAATTAAGAGCGTTGTAAATACGAATACACTTCCTAAGAATGGATTCATACCTGTAACAAACATGTGGTGACCCCATACAATGAAAGACAAGAAACCAATTGCAAGGATAGATCCGATCATGGCTTTGTAACCAAAGATTGGTTTGCGTGAATTAGTAGCAATAATTTCTGAAGACAAACCAAGCGCTGGCAACAATACAATGTAAACCTCAGGGTGACCCAAGAACCAGAATAAGTGTTGGTAGAGGATTGGTGAACCTCCGTGGTTTGTAAGCATTTCGCCTCCGACAATAATATCAGATAGATAGAAAGATGTACCCATTAGACGGTCCATTGTCAAAAGCAAAGCGGCTGACAAAAGAACTGGGAAAGAAAGCACACCTAAGATAGCAGTTACAAAGAAAGCCCAGATTGTTAGTGGCATGCGTGTCATGGTCATGCCTTGTGTACGCAAGTTGATGATTGTTACAATGTAGTTCAAGGAACCAATCAAGGAAGAAGCGATAAAGATGGTCATGGATACCAACCAAAGTGTCATGCCTAAACCAGAACCTGAAACAGCTTGTGGTAAGGCAGAAAGTGGTGGGTAGACTGTCCAGCCAGCCATTGCAGGACCCGACTCAACAAATAAGGAGATCAACATAATGATTGATGACAGCGCAAACATCCAATATGAAAGCATATTGAGGAAGCCTGAAGCCATGTCGCGAGCTCCTAATTGTAATGGAATTAAAATGTTAGAGAATGTACCTGACAAACCACCTGTTAACAAGAAGAATACCATTATGGTTCCGTGAATGGTAACGAGTCCAAGATACATGTCTTCTTTTAAAACACCGTTTGGTGCCCATTTCTCACCTAAAAAGAAGGAAAGGAAATCAGAACTTTCACCTGGCCATGCCAATTGAATTCTAAAAAGAATAGACAACATCATTGCAACAAGACCCATGAAGACAGCAGTCATTAAGAACTGCTTTCCGATCATTTTGTGATCTTGCGAAAAGATGTATTTAGAGATAAAATGCTCCTCATGATGGTGGTGATCCTCATGATGTCCGTGTGCGTGTGCGTCGTGTGAAGCCATTACTTATATTTTTATCGTTTCTAAAAATTAATTCATTGTTACTGCTGTGGTATCAGCCGGCGTCGCTGGTGCTGGGGCTGCCGCTACAGGAAAGTATTGATCTTTGAAAGTAGCTTTCTTTTTGCCGTCCATCCATTTTTTGTATGCCGACTTATCAAGAACTACAACAATCATTTTCATTTTGTAGTGTGCGCCACCACAAATTTTGTTACACATCAAGATATAATTGAAATTTTCATCGTTTTTCTCACGACGCATTTCTTTGGTAGTCATGTTCGGTGTAAATTTCATACGGGTTGCCATACCAGGCACCGTGTTCATTTGTGCACGGAAGTGAGGAAAGTAAGCAGAGTGAATGACATCTTTTGCACGCAAAGCGATTTCATACTCTTGACCTTTACACAAATAAAGGGTGTCTTTTTGAATGATGTCGTCCCAAGCACTTGCATCCAATTTTGGATTGTGGTTTTGCTTCATTTGGGTAAGAAAACGATAGAGTCTTTCTTTTCTTGAAAGGTCCATTTTCAATGCATTCAATGTAGAGTCGCTGAAAATGGTATCGCGGTTGTTCAACAACTTCTGAAGACTGCGGATACCAGTTGTGCTATTGAACATGTTGTTCAAGGCTGAATCGATGGTATTCGATGTCAATAAAGCCAATTCGTTGTTGTCGAGTGTTAGTTTGTAGTCGTAAAGACCCAAAGTGTTGTCAGCGCCAGAATAACGTGCTGTCCAGTCAAATTGCTTTGAAAACAATTCGATTTTCTCAGCTTCTGGTTTTGACGGGCCTGAAAGGTGACCCCAAGTTTGAAGACCAAGGATGATGATGACTGCTAAAACTACAGCTGGTA
>JBIIZI010000189.1:0-3853 GCA_044346375.1 Crocinitomicaceae bacterium
GCATGAAAATGAAAATTTATCTCTCCTCAGGTTTGTTTTTTCTGCTTTTTGGGCATGCTGCAACTGCCCAAAAATACGATTTAGCAAGCTGCTTGCGCATGGCCGACTCCGCCAATGCGCAAATCCGTAGTGCCCAATTAAATGTAGCTATTAATGAAAGTCAGCGTTCGGCATATCTCTCTTCGCGCTTGCCTTCACTGAACTTTTCGGGCGACTACAAATACAATGCAATTATTCCCGGCCAAGTTGTGCCGGCGCAATTTTTTGGTGGCCCTGCGGGTTCTTTTGCCGAAGTCAAATTCGGGGTGCCTTTTGTGCTGAGCAACACCGTACAGCTCAATCAAATTCTCTTTAATTCACAGGTCAATTACGGTTTGGCGGCTTTGCGCATCAATAGCGAAATTGTCAAGATCCAAAGAGACATGACCATTCAAGACGTAAAGTATCAAGTCGCCAACACTTTCTTTATTCTTCAAGGTTTGTATCAGCAACTCAGTTTTATTGCTGACAATATCACATACGCCGATCAAATTCTCAAGAATATGGATTTAATGGTAGCGCAAGGCATGCTTGTACAGACCGAAGCAGATAAAATCCGCATCAATAGACTGAATTTAGAAAATACCGCAAGTAACCTTGAGGCTACCAAAAGCCAGTTAGAAGAACTGCTTAAAATTTTAATTGGTGTCGATCCAAAAACAGCTATTTCTTTACAAGACGACCAAATGGTACAGCAATCTTTGTTGGTCGATAAAAATGCCGCTAATTTGTTTGCCGTTCAATTGCTCGAACAACAAAAATTGATGGCGCAAGAAGAGGCCAAAGGCATCAAAATGGGCTATTTACCCAATGTCAATTTGTACGGTATTTACCAGTACAACTACAACATGAACCCCGAAACCGATTTTCGAACAGGAATAGACGGCGCCTTTGTTGGTTTGCGTGTCGACTGGAACTTATTCGATGGTTTTGACAAGCACCACAAAGCAGCCGTCAATGCGCTCAAGCAAGAACAATTAGAAATGCAAACAGCCCTTGTACAGCAACAATTACAGCTCCAAATCGATCAAAACAAACGCCTCATCGATGTAAAGGTCAATTCATTGGAGCTTGCCAAAGAACAACTCAAATTGGCTGAAGCAGTGCACCAACATGCCAACCTTAAATTTACAGAAGGCCTCATTGGCACCAATGACTTAATTCAGGCCCAAACAGGTCTTGAACAAGCACAAACTAGCGTGGTTGCAGCTTATGTAGCCTTGCGACAGGCAGAACTCGAATACCTCAAATCAAACGGAAATATCAAATAACAAGTCATGAAAAGAATCATTTTTATCTCCATTGCAGTTGTGGCACTATTAAGCCTAACTGTTTTTAAATTGCTTTCTAATTCAAAAGAAGCCAAAAAGAAAATTTACATCCACAATATGGAAGCGGCCGTTTTGGTCGATACCGAAAACCCACAAATGCATACTTTCGAAAGCGCTTTTTCCTATTTAGGAGTTTTCGAACCAATGCATCAGAACAACGTGGCTGCAGAAGGTTCGGGCAAGCTCACCGACCTCCTTGTCAAAGAAGGTGATCAGGTCAGCAAAGGACAAGTCATTGCCAAACTAGACGACGAACTCATTTCACTTCAGATTGAAAATGCCAAACTCAATATTGCCCAACTCAAAAACGACAACGCGCGCTTTGCCAACTTGCGCAAAGAACAAGCGGTGTCTTCTATGGAAGCTGAAAAAATGGAGTTGGCGCTCAAGTCTGCCGAGGTACAACTCAAGCAATTGCAAAAGCAATTGCGCGGCACCAAAGTATTGGCCCCTTTCTCTGGTGTAGTTACCAAAAAAATGGCTGATCTCGGCTCTATGGTGATGCCCGGCACACCAATTGTGGAACTCACAGATATCGGCCAACTCAAACTCGCTATCTCTGTTCCAGAGCGCGATGTCTTGAAATTTAAAAAGGGTCAGAAGGTGAATGTCAATATCGATGCGCAAAATGCAACCGTTACAGGCAGTATCTACAGCATTTCTGTTCAGGCTGACGCATTGCACAACTTCAAAGTATTGGTGTTGGTGAGCAATTCAAGCGCCAACAAAATTCTCTCTGGTATGTACGGTACTGTTACCCTAGACAACAACGAAAAAGTGAGCGCACTTGCGGTACCAAGAAAAGCACTTATTGGCTCTACCAAAAACCCGCAAATTTACGTCATCGAAAACGGCAAAGCCATGCTGACACCATTCAGCCCAGGTACTGCAGACGGCAACTATTTAGAAGTTGTTTCTGGACTTAGCGCTTCAGACGAAATCGTTGTCAAAGGCCAAGTGAATCTCGAAAACGGAATGAATATCAAACGCAATAAATAGGCCCTATGACACTCACCGAATTGGCCATCAAAAGGCCATCATTTATCATTGTCATCTTTACCATTTTGGTAGGTGGCGGGCTCATTAGCTACAAACAGCTCTCCTATGAGCTCATGCCCGATTTCTCGGCACCACTTCTTACAATTACCACTGCCTATCCTGGCGCTTCTCCTTCAACCGTTGAAAGTCAGGTGTCCAAACCGCTAGAAGACGTCCTGAGCGGCATGGAAAACGTAGACGAAGTTACGTCCTTCTCTTTTGACAATGCATCGTTTGTTTTACTAGAGTTCAAGGCCTCGGCCAACATCGACGACGCATTGGAAGATGCACAGCGCAAAATCAACAACAACCTCAGTAGGTTGCCAGAAGATGCACTCAACCCAACTGTTGCCAAAATTGAACCGAACGCTACACCTGTTTTGCAATTGAGTGCTGTGGCTAAAAATTTAACTGATGCCGAACTCATGCGCCTCATGGACGATCAGCTTTTGCCTGCCATCAAGCAAGTAAAAGGGGTTGCCGAGGTTCAGGTCATTGGAGGCGAGCGCCGTTCTTTTAGAGTCAATGTCGACAAAGAAAAAATGCGCAAACTCGGCTTGTCTATGGCGCAAATTAACCAAGCCGTTGCGCTCTCCAACCTCGATTTTCCGACAGGCAAAATCAAAAGCAGCAACGAGCAAATCACAGTGCGCCTCACGGGTAAATACAAGGATATCAACGACCTTCAAGATTTGGTTTTGGTGTCCAAAGGTACCAGCGCCATTCGCTTGCGCGATGTAGCTGAAGTGATAGACGCCAGCGAAGATCAAATCACTATCTCGCGTTTGAATGGTGTAAATGGCATAGGTTTGCGCATCAAAAAACAAAGCGATGCCAATGCGGTAGACGTAGCCAAACTGACCAAAACCAAATTCAGCGAACTCGAAGAAAAATACAACAAAGAGGGCTTGGAATTTACGGTCGCTACCGACACCTCCTTACCAACCATCGAATCAGTAGACGCCGTGATCCACGACCTCGAACTCGCCATTTTCTTGGTGGCACTCGTGATGCTCTTGTTCTTGCACACCATGCGCAATGCATTTATTGTCTTGGTTTCGATTCCTGCTTCCCTCATTTCTACCTTTATTGCTATGTACCTATTGGGCTATACGCTCAATCTCATGACCCTTTTGGCCATGTCTTTGGTTATTGGTATCCTCGTCGACGACTCCATTGTGGTCTTGGAAAACATCTACCGCCACCTTCAAATGGGGAAAAAACGCCGCCAGGCAGCTCTAGATGGCCGAAACGAAATCGGTTTCACGGCTTTGGCTATCACCTTAGTAGATGTCGTGGTCTTTTCACCGGTGGTTTTTATTGAAGGAACCATTTCTGATATCTTACATCAGTTCTCAATTGTAGTAGTGGTGTCTACCCTGATGTCCCTTTTTGTATGTTTTACACTAACTCCTTGGTTGGCTTCGCGCTTTGCCAAAGAAGTG
>JBIIZI010000191.1:0-3838 GCA_044346375.1 Crocinitomicaceae bacterium
ATGCTCAAATTGTAAAAGTTGTTTAAGTGCTTCAGGATGCGTAAAGTTTAAATATTGAGAAGCCAGAATTTTGCCTTTTATTCCTCTTTTGTCTAGATCAATTAATGCTTGTTTGATAGATTGAACTCCGCTGGTAGTTATGAAAGCTACTGAAAAATAAAACGCATCTTGTTCTGGATTTTGTAATGATTCAAGTTCAGATAATATAGATGATAGTACTTTCTTTTGTTTACTTGCGTCGTTGACAAGCAACTGTGGACGATAAGCTTGTTGAGATGGAACTCCCTTATCGATAAACCCCGTTTCCAAACTTGGTAGTAAAGCTTTACGAAAATCCATCATTTATTAATTAATGCTTCGACAATTGGCACATCCGCCCCAGCCCAATCCATTTCTTCCAATTCATCCATCGATAACCACTTAAACGCCAAATGCTCCGTCAGCTTAGGTTCGCTTTGTTCCGTTTCGCACAAGTATGTATGCATTGTGAGGTGAAAATCGGGGTAGGGGTGTTCGACAGTTAAGAGCTTGGATTGCACCTTGATTTGCATGTCGAGTTCTTCGCGAATCTCGCGGATGATGGTCTGCTCCTCGGTTTCGCCGGCTTCCATTTTGCCACCCGGAAACTCCCATTTTTCAGAAATATAGGTGTATTTGGCGGGGCCGCGTTGCACGGCTAGGATTTTGTTTTGGTGTTGGATAACGGCAGCTACGACCTCGATGCGTTTCATAGGAGTAAAGATAAGTGAAATATTACGCTGCTATAGCTCCGTAAGGGAGTAATTTGCTACCATAAATTCAATGTAGGCATTTAGTTTCGTGGCTAGATAGTAGGGTAGATTCATCAAAAAGTAGGGTTTGTTTTTGGGTGTTTGGTGTTGTTCAATGCTGAATTTCCCGGCATAAAGACGTACGGCGTAGGGGTGGGGGGCTTCGTCAATAAATTGATGCAATGATTTGAGTTTGCCTTCTTTTCCTGATTTGATTTCAATTGGAATAGCCATGTTTTGAAATGGAACCAAGAGGTCTACTTCTGCAGAAGATTGGTTTTTCTCGCGTACCCAAAAAATAGGTTTGATGTGTTTAGAGGTATTGAGTGACAGCAGTTCTTGGGCAATGAGATGCGGAATAATGGCTCCCTTGTAGGCTGAATTGAGGTCTTGCATGGAAAGCATTTCGGCTTGAATATTCAATTCGTAATTGATGAGCCCTGTATCTAGAAACTGTAGCCTTGGCGCTTTATTGAGGTCGGGAAGTAGGGGTAGTGTGGTTTGCGTAGTTGGGTAAATGAGTTGTATCACTTTGGCATCATCTAGATTGCGAAATGCTTCTCCTACCTCTCTTGAGCGGTAGTTTGAGTTGCCAAAATTTTGAAATTTGATCCTGGAGTCTATGCCGAGGTGGGCTGTAGACATGATGTGTCTGATCACACGCGCTTCTGAATTATTGGCAGCGTACTTTACAACATCTTCTTTGTAGGTCTCCCATATACTCTCGTAAACTTTGGAGAGACCAGCAACATCTTGCCCTTTTGCATACTTGCTTACAATTTCGGGCATTCCGCCAATAATGGCATAGCGATGAAATAAATCAAGGAGAGTGCTGTGTGCGGCGTCGTTAACCGGGATTAAATTCAATTGTGCTAGCGGAACATCTTGGTCCAACGCACTAAGGAATTCTGCAAAATTGATGGGGTAGAGATAGAGCATATTGACCCGACCAACCGGAAAACTCTTTACTTTTTTAAGTGCATGTTCAAGTAAAGATCCGGCGGCAATAACGTGCAACTCAGGTTCTAATTCATAAAAATAGCGAAGCATTGCAATAGCTTCTGGTGATTCTTGAATTTCATCGATAAAGATGAGTGTTTCGGCTTTTTCAGAACTAGCAATATTTCGAGAAATCAGGAGGGCTTCAATCATGGTTTTGATTTGCTCATAATCTGTAAAGAAACGGAGGTCTTCTTTGAGTTCAAGATTGAGTAATACGGCATGCTTATAAGTTTGCGCTAGTTTTCTAATGAGTGTTGTTTTACCAACCTGCCTTGCGCCTCTTACAATAAGTGGTTTTCGGTCTGTACTTTTTTTCCAGCTCAGCAACTCATTAAAAACATGTCTATCGATATTCATAGCGAACTTATTTGAGGTCAAATGTAACAAAATAAGGGTAAAATATCCCTATTTTTGTCACAAAGTAAGGGTAAAATATATAAATTATGTCACAGAATAAGGGTAAAATATCTTCATTTTTGTAACAGAATAAGGGTAAAATATATAAATCATGTCACAGAATAAGGGTAAAATTCAGCCATTTTTGTCACAAAGTAAGGGTAAAAGTGCTTTTTGAGCCATCCAATACCCCCAATAATTTCTTCTTATAATATAGAACATGTTCTATTTCTTGACTTCTCAAGAACATCTTCCAAACAATTGATTATCTGGCTTGTTACCTTTAAGTTAAACCTATAATTCTATCCATCATGAAACTCAACAAAATACTTCTTGCGCTGCTTTTTGGCTCGATGCATCTTGCAGCTTATGCACAAACCGATTTCCTTTATGGTTTGCTACGAAAGCCAAGTGTTGGTACCAATATCAATACAGGGCAGATCTTTTTAACCAAACTTGACCCCAATACAGATGTGTTTACGCAACTGAGCCAGACCTCTTTGGCACCCGCTTTTAACCTAACTGGTGCTGCGCTAGATCCGGTCACTCAGAATTATTTCTTTGAGTCTTTTACGTCTTTTCTTTCTGTGAATATGCTCGACGGCTTGCCAACGGCTCAAAATACCATGAGTAACCCAATTGCACCAAGTTATTTTGATAATTTCCGTTTCAATTCCAGTGACTCTACTATTTACGGTTTGGCCCGTCGCTCTACCTCTACGGGTATCGGCCAAGCCAATGGCGAGTTGTATTTAGCTAAAATTGATCCGGCAACGGCGGTCATTACCCAAATTTCTCCGCAGTCTGTTGGTCAAATCTACGCCGGGATAAGCAATGCGATCAACCCACACGAAATGGTCTATTATTATTCCACCCAAACTTCTATCGTTGGGCTCGATTTATATAATGGACAAATCTATTCCAATCAGACAATTACCTTTCCACAAGGCGGCATGTACATCGATAATTATACGTACAATTGCGCCGACACCACCATTTATGGTTTGGTCCGTATGAATACCGCGCCGCCACTTACGTTCCATCTTGGCAAAATTAATCCGCAAACGGGTGTGGTTTCGATCGTTTCTCAGCAGCCGCTCCCTTATCCAATGTATTCGGCTAATGGCAGCTCTACAATAGACCCTATCAACGGTGTGTATTATTTTGCGGCTTCCCTTCCAGGTCCTGTTGTTGCAATTGTTGGTGTTTCGGTCACCACTGGCACTGTAGTTAGTGAAAGCATCGTGCCTACCTTGAACGGTTCAGTGCTTTATTATGACATGATGCGACATTCTGCGGATTGTTTTGAAGCGACACCAACGCGCGTCAACCCCAACAATAATGGTGCAGGTTTGACTGGCATTAGCAAGTCTGCACTCAAAGTTGCGCCAAATCCGTTTGAACAACAGTTTACAGTTTCCTCTGATCAAATGATACAAGCACTTACCCTTCGCGATGCACAAGGTAAAGTTGTATTACAACAAGCAGCGAACAGCAACATGCTTGAAGTAGCAACTGCATCCTTGCAAAGCGGCGTGTACTTTTTGGAAGTACAGACCGCCAGTGGTGTGGAGCTTGTGAAGGTGGTGAAGTAAGGGTTGGTTTGTGATTCAAATCGCCTACGATCCTATCTATGCGCATCCGTTGCCCGATAACCATCGGTTTCCGAT
>JBIIZI010000042.1:0-13724 GCA_044346375.1 Crocinitomicaceae bacterium
CGTATTGGCGAAATCGTTACTGGTGAGGTGTACCAAGTTTGGAAGAAAGAAATCCTGATCATGGACGACGACAACAACGAACTCATTTTGCCAAAATCAGAACAAATTCCTTCGGATTTCTTCAAAAAAGGCGAGTCTGTTCGTGCAGTTGTTGCTAAAGTCGACATGCGCAATAGCACACCAGTCATTATCCTTTCACGTACCGCTCCAGAATTCCTAGAGCGTTTGTTTGAACTCGAGGTACCAGAAGTATTTGATGGCCTCATTACCATCAAGAAAATTGTCCGTGAACCAGGAGAGCGCGCTAAAGTTGCCGTAGAATCCTACGACGACCGCATTGACCCAGTAGGGGCATGTGTCGGTATGAAAGGCTCCAGAATTCACGGAATCGTTCGCGAGTTGCGCAACGAAAACATCGACGTCATCAACTACACGTCTAACCAACAATTACTCATTCAACGCGCCCTGTCGCCAGCCAAGATTACCTCCATGGAAATCCTCGAAGACGACAAACGCGTCAAAGTTTTCCTTCGTCCAGACCAAGTTTCTTTGGCAATTGGTAAAGGGGGTAACAATATCAAACTCGCAGGTAAATTATGCGGCTTTGAAATCGACGTCTACAGAGATGGCGAAGTAGATATCGAAGATGTCGACCTCGAAGAATTTGCAGATGAAATCGATAGCTGGATCATCGATGAACTCAAAGCAATTGGTTGCGATACCGCAAAATCAGTGCTTGAAATCAGTGTAGACGACCTCGTGTCGCGCACCGACCTCGAAAAAGAAACTATCGAAGAAGTATTCCGTATTTTGAAAGCGGAATTTGAATAACTTTAATACCAATAAGGAGCGCAACAGTAGATTATGGCGGGAAAACCGATTCGTTTAGGAAAAGCAGCAGGAGAATTGAATGTAGGAATACCGACAATCGTCGAGTTTCTGGGTTCAAAAGGAATTGTCATTGACCCTACTCCAACATCTCGTTTGGAGCAGGAGCACTATGAGATTTTATGCCAAGAGTTTGCTGCAGACCAAAGCATGAAAGAGCAGTCTAAAGCTGCTTTGCGTCGCGAGAAGCGAGAGTCTTTATCTTTAAAAGACAAACCATTAGAGGATCAAAAACCAGCGCCTGTCATCGAAGATGAAGACGAAGGAGACATCAACCTAGAGGAAATCAAGCGCCAAGTGCTCAGTGAAGCGCCGCCAAAAGCGCCAGAGCCTAAGGTAGAAGAAGCGGCCCCTGTTATCGAAGAAACAGCGCCTGTTGAACCTATCGCAGAAGTAAGCGAGAACAAAGTAAACGTCATAGGCAAAATCGACCTCGACGCCATTAATCAAAGAACGCGTCCGGACAAGAAAAAAGAAAAAGTTGTTGAAAAACAACCAGTACCTGCTCCAGTTGTTCCAACGCCAGAGGTTGTAAAAGAGGTTCCTGCCCCTGCCCCTGAGCCTAAAGAAGAACCAGTAGCTAAAGCTCCTGAAATCGAAACGATTCGCGCCACTCGCCAAACGCTAGCGGGTCCAACGGTATTGGGTAAAATTGAACTACCAGTCGAGCGTCAGCGAACTCCGGTTGCTTCTTCATCTGAAGATGCCAACTCCAAACGCAAACGCAAACGCATCAAGAAGGTAGAAGTCAGCAATACGCCAAATAACAACAATACCAACAAACCAAAAGCCGCTAAGGCCGAAATCTCTGAACACGATATCCAAAAAGAGATCAAAGACACCCTTGCGCGCTTATCAAACCAAGGTGGTAAGTCTAAGGCTTCTAAAAATCGCCGTCAAAAACGCGATAACTACGCACAACGTCGCCAAGAAGAAATGGCAATGGCTGAGCTCGAAGAAAAGACGCTCAAACTCACCGAGTTCGTGACCGTTTCTGAGCTTGCCTCCATGATGAACGTACAGCCAACGCAAGTTATTTCTGTTTGTATGTCTTTAGGGATTTTTGCTTCTATCAACCAACGTTTAGATGCAGAAACCATTCACATTGTAGCCGACGAATTTGGTTTTGAAACCGAATTTATCAGTGCTGAACTTCAAGATGCCATTACAGTAGTCGAAGATCAGCCAGAAGACCTCATTTCTCGCCCACCAATTATTACCGTTATGGGTCACGTTGACCACGGTAAAACTTCCTTACTTGACCGCATCCGCAACGCCAACGTTACAGAAGGCGAAGCCGGCGGAATCACGCAGCACATCGGTGCATATTCCGTTACGCTCAAGGATAACCGCAAAATGACTTTCCTCGATACACCAGGTCACGAAGCCTTTACGGCCATGCGTGCACGTGGTGCGCAGGTCACAGACGTTGCAATTATTATTGTTGCTGCCGACGACGACGTCATGCCACAAACAAAAGAAGCCATTTCGCATGCGCAAGCGGCTAATGTTCCAATGATCTTTGCGATCAATAAAATCGACAAACCAGGAGCTAACCCAGACCGCATCCGCGAACAACTATCAGCCATGAACATCCTCGTCGAAGACTGGGGCGGTAAATACCAAGTTCAAGAAATTTCTGCAAGACAGAATTTAAATATCGATGCCCTCCTCGACAAAGTTTTATTAGAAGCTGAACTCCTGGACCTCAAAGCAAACCCAGCTAAAAACGCTGTCGGAACCGTCATCGAATCTTCCCTTGATAAAGGAAAAGGATACGTTACCAACATGCTTGTAGAAGCAGGTACTATGCGCATTGGCGATGTCATTCTCGTGGGTCGTTACTACGGACGCGTTCGCGCCATGCAAGACGAACATGGGCAAGCGCTCAAAGAAGCTGGCCCAGCCCAGCCTGTATCCGTTCTAGGTATTGGCGGTGCACCAAGTGCAGGAGACAAATTCAACGTCCTAGACGACGAAAAAGAAGCCAAATCAATTGCGCAAAAACGCGAGCAACTTTACCGCGAGCAAGGCTTGCGTACCACCAAACACATTACCCTCGACGAAATCGGGCGTCGTTTGGCTATCGGAGACTTCAAAGAACTCAATATCATCGTTAAAGGCGACGTCGACGGTTCTATCGAAGCACTTTCCGATTCTTTACTCAACCTATCTACTGAAGAAATCCAAATCAATATCGTACACAAAGGTGTAGGTGCCATCACCGAAGCCGATGTCAACTTGGCCTCAGCCTCTGATGCCATTATCGTTGGTTTCCAAGTTCGTCCTACTTTACCAGCGCGTAAACTTGCCGAGACCGAACAAATCGACATCAGAATGTATTCGATTATCTACAAGGCCATTGAAGAAATCAAAGCGGCTATGGAAGGAATGCTTTCACCAGATATTGAAGAGAAAGTACTTGGTTCAGCTGAAGTGCGCGAAACCTTCGATATCACCAAAGTTGGTACTATTGCAGGTTGTTACGTGCTCGACGGCATCATCAAACGCAGCTCCAAAATACGCCTTATCCGCGACGGAATTGTTGTACACTCAGGTAGCCTAGGCTCATTGAAACGCTTTAAAGACGACGTGAAAGAAGTCAAAAACAACTACGAATGTGGTCTGAATATCGATAAATTCAACGATATTAAAATTGGCGATATCATCGAAGCTTACGAAGAAGTTGAAGTGGCAAGAAAATTATAAACCCCAAGTGCAAAGCTTATTTTAATTAGTTTTGTAAGACAAAAAAATAGAAATTATGGGCAAATTCGGACCAACTGAAATCATCCTCATCCTTGCAATTGTTTTACTATTCTTTGGTGGTAAAAAAATTCCTGAACTCATGAAAGGTTTGGGCAAAGGTGTGAAGGAGTTCAAAGATGCTTCTAAAGGCGAAAACACCACTGCAGAAACTTCTACTGAAATTTCCAAAGAAGAAAAATAACTGCATGTACCGATCTATCGCAGAGATTCAGAAGGCCTTGCATTCTGGCAAAACGGCATTGGACCTCGTTGAGGAACACTTGTCTCTCATCGAAGCTAACAAGCATCTCAATGCCTTTTTAGAAGTCTTTACCGATTCTGCACGTGCCCAAGCTCAAGCAGTAGACCAAAAGTTAAAGGCCGGCACTGCGGGTCAGCTTGCTGGCGTCATTGTCGGTATCAAAGACAACATTTGTTACAAGGATCACAAAGTCTCTGCTTCTTCCAAAATATTAGCAGGCTTTGAATCCATTTATACCTCAACTGTACTACAACGCCTCATCGATCAAGATGCCATCATTATTGGTCGGCTCAATTGCGATGAATTTGCCATGGGGAGCTCCAATGAAAATTCAGCATTTGGCCCTGTCCAAAACAATTGGAAAGCCAACTACGTACCTGGTGGTTCATCCGGAGGTAGCGCCGTAGCAGTTTCCGCACATCTTTGTACAGTTTCTCTTGGTTCTGATACCGGAGGTTCTGTTCGTCAACCTGCTTCCTGGACAGGCACTTTTGGCATCAAACCAACGTATGGTCGCCTGAGCCGCTATGGCCTCATCGCATACGCCTCTTCATTTGATCAAATTGGTTTTTTTACCAACGCACTTTCCGACACCCAATTGCTTCTTGCGCTTACTGCCGGAGAAGACCCCTATGACGCCACGAGCTCTAGCAAGTCATACGAAACCCGTACGAATTTTCCGGAGAAACTCAAGATTGGTGTTTTAGCAGAATGCCTCAATCATCCTGGTTTAGATCCTGAAATCAAAGCAAAACTCGATCAAACGCTCACAGACTTACAAGGCCAAGGTCATGAAATAATTGAGGTGAGCTTTCCTTACCTCGATTACATGGTGCCTACCTATTACGTACTTACCACCGCCGAGGCTTCCTCTAATTTGTCGCGTTTTGATGGCGTCCACTTTGGATACCGCAGTCCCGATGCAAAAGGAGTTGAAGAAACCTACGTCAAGTCGCGCAGCGAAGGTTTTGGCCCAGAAGTACAGCGCCGCATCATGACCGGCACTTTTGTACTATCTCATGGTTACTACGATGCATATTATACCAAAGGTCAACAAGTGCGCCGTGTACTCAAAGACCGCACTACCGCACTCCTTCAAGAATGCGATGTGCTCTTGTCTCCAACCACGCCAACTACAGCATTCGAAATGAACGCCGTTAAAGACCCAATTCAAATGTACTTGCAGGATATCTTTACCGTTCATGCAAACCTAACAGGCAACCCCGCTATTAGCCTTCCATTTGGTGTACATAGCAATGAATTGCCTTACGGAATTCAATTAATGGCCCGTGACTTCGAAGAAGATTTACTTTTTCATGCAGCTCAACAAATTCAAAAAGTACTATGATTAAATGGGCTTGCTTATTGTTGTTATTTTTCACTTCTGTAATTGCGCAGGGTCAAAAACCACCACATCTTGTACGTCCCTCAGATTCGCTCGATCCTGACCCGTTTGTCAATACTGTACAGCAAAGTCTGAAATTATTTTACGCCGATTACGCGAATACCAATTCTTACGATTCCATCATTACTGCGCTCAATTATGCACCTGGGCAAATTCCTACTTTTTCTGATTCTGTAATTTGTGCCCGCTTGTCCAGAATGAACGAGCTCACTCCTTTTCAACTCGACTGCAACCAAGCTACTCTTTCCACTATCAAATTTTTTGCTGCCCAGCGTCGCGGCTTCATTCGTGTTGCTTTGGGGCGTTCTGCTTTATACTTTGATTTATTTGAAGAAAAACTCACTGAATATGGCTTGCCTTTAGAGCTACGCTTCTTATCCGTAATTGAAAGTGGCTTGCGTCCACAAGTTAAATCAAGAGCTGGTGCACTTGGTTTATGGCAATTTATGTACAAAACAGGCCTTTATTTTGGCCTAGAAGAGAATTCTTACATAGATGAGCGCATGGACCCAGAAAAAGCGACAGATGCAGCCTGTAGGTATCTGAAGCAACTCTACGGCATCTACGGCGATTGGAATTTAGCTCTTGCCGCCTATAATGCGGGTCCGGGCAATGTAAACCATGCGATTCGCAAATCAGGAGGTAAAACCACCTACTGGGAAGTACGCCCGTTTTTACCTGCTGAAACCCAAGGATACGTTCCTAATTTCATTGCAGCAGCTTACATGATGACCTACCATGCTGAGTACAATATCATCCCAATGGATGCCAAAATTCACAACGCACAACTAGACACAATGTGCGTGAAGAGCGGTGTTCACATGCAAACTATTGCCAAACTTACCGATTGGGAACTCACCGAAATTCAAAGCCTCAATCCTGTATACAAAACAACCTATATCCCCAAAATGACACCCGCTCGTTGCGTTACGGGTCCATTAGAAAAAATAGGACTTTTGGTCAGTTATGAAGACTCTCTCTATAAACTAGAAGAGGCCATCTACCATCCAAAACCAGTTGTCATTGTTCCGGTGGTCATCAAGGATTCCACCCAAAATGACACCCTAACAAGTACATCACCTACTGCCGACACCCTACAAACCAATGCGCCTACCACCGCCAACCTCATGTACCACAAAGTAAAGAGTGGTGAAAACATGAGGCAAATTGCCTTGCGTTATGGCGTTAGCATAGAACAAGTGATGGAATGGAATGCACTCCGAACCACCAATATTTATGTCGGTCAGAAACTCACCATTTATACCAATCAAGCTCAGGTGCAAGTGACGCCTGCTCCAACACCTGCGCCGCCCCCACCTGTCAGAAAATACTACACAGTTCGCGCTGGCGATACTTTTGGGAAAATCGCCCAACGAAACAACCTGACACAAGCCCAATTGCAACGCCTCAATCCAGGGGTGAAAGTGAACAGTATTGATATTGGCCAGCGTATCCGCATCAAGTAACTTGCGATGAAAATTTCTGGCGTCATTATCACCTACAACGAAGCCCGGAACATAGCCCGATGTTTAGAATCTCTTCAGGTGGTTTGCGATGAAATTTTAGTCCTGGACTCCTTTTCAACAGATAGCACCGCACAAATTTGTCAATCCTTTGGGGTGCGTTTTGAGCAAAACACTTTTGAAGGCCACATTCAGCAAAAGAATGAAGCACTAAAGCGCGCTAGCCATTCTTGGGTTTTATCTTTAGATGCCGACGAGGCGCTAAGTCCTGAATTGCGCGCATCAATTCTCGCACTCAAAAAAGAAGGACCTCAAAAAGGAGGTTTTACCTTCAACCGACTCACCAACTATTGCGGCAAATGGATACACCATAGCGGCTGGTATCCGGATACCAAATTAAGACTCGTCACAAAAGCCGACGCACAATGGGGAGGAATCAACCCGCATGATCAACTATTGCCTTCAAAGGAGCTGCCGCTACAGCATTTAAAAGGTGATTTACTGCATTATTCGTACTATACAAAAGCCGATCACTTCAAGCAAATCGCCTATTTTTCTGAAATCGCAGCAAAAGAGTTGCATGCGCGAGGGATAAAGAGTTCTATACCCACCATAATCATGAAAGTAGCTGCCCAATTTATCAAGTCTTACTTCATTAAGCTAGGTTTTTTAGATGGAGCGGCAGGTTGGTATATCGCTGTAAGAAGTGCGTATGCTACACAACAGAAGTACCAATTGCTTCGAAAACAATGGCATAATGGTTAATCCAATCCATATTTTAATTTCAAGAACAGATGCCATCGGCGATGTATGCCTTACTTTGCCTGTTTGCCAAGCCATTCAAGCTGCGTATCCAAATAGCAAGCTTACTTATTTATGTAAGGGATACACCCAAGCTGTTGTAGCTTGTTTTGAACCCATTGATGATACGCTTACATTAGAACAACTTGAGCAATCTTCCCAAAAGGATCGGGATGCGCTACTCAGTAAATTTGATGTGGTCATCCATTTGTTTCCAAATAAAATAGTCGCACAATGGTGCAAGCAAGCCAAGATACCTATGCGCATCGGCACTGCGCATCGCCTTTTTCATCTATTGACTTGTAATTTTAGACCGCGTTTTACCCGCAAGCGCTCTGATTTACACGAGGCTCAGCTGAATTTTAAGTTATTGGCACCGCTAGGCATCAGTAGCATACCAAGTTTGGCTCAAATCAATTACAAGCTTGCATTTATACCATCGGTTTTTAATGACGGTTTTGAAGATTTAAATTGGAATAGGGTAGTGCTTTTGCATCCAAAGTCTAATGGAAGCGGGGTAGAGTATCCCTTAGAGAAATACTTTGCATTGGCATTGGTGCTTGCTGAAAAGAATTACCAGGTCTTTTTTACTGGAACCGAAAAAGAAGGGGCTCAGTTTCGCGCACAAATTCCAGTGCATGCAGCCATTACTGATGTCACGGGCAAGTGGGACTTATCAACCTTTATACAGGTCATTTCAAAAGCAAAAGCATTGGTCGCTTGTTCAACAGGGCCTTATCATATTGCCGGATTGTGTGGCATACAAGCAATTGGTCTATTCGCACAACGCAAACCGATTCATCCGGGCCGCTGGGCGGCTTTAGGAGCTTATTCGACCGCACTTACCTTACCAACGCTTTGCGAATTGTGTGCACAAGGTAGCAAGTGTAATTGCATCGAAAAAATCGAAATTCAAGAGATTATTGATGTCATTGAAAAATAGTTTTTGGTCTTATTTGCTTTTGGCGGCTTATGTGATCTGCTTGAGTGCAGGATTATTTAGCTGGGGTAGCTCTACTGCTGAATTTGAACGGGAATATCTCCAAAAAGCATTGGGCCAAGGATGGCTAATTGCTCTTGTCTATTTAGGATTACAAACGAAATTTTACCTGAATACGAATTGGTTACACAAAATACATTTCTTTGCCCCAGTTGCATTATATCTAGAGGCTTACCAGGCTGCTCTACCTTATCTTTGGTTTTGGTCGTTGTTATTGCTGCAATTTATTTTGATAGTGACTTATGAAGAGTGGATTGTATGGAGAAGAATACCGGTCCTTAAAAATTTATTAATCGCCGCAATGTGGTTCATTCAGCTAAATGTAATTCCAGGTTTAGCAGGCCATACAAGTTTGATTTTCATACCATTTTTTATCTTTTATCTTGCCCTGAGCATTCAAGTAGACATCGAGGATATAGATGAAGACGCAGGAAAAATCAAAACTTTGGCGAGTCTTTTAGGTAAGGAAACAGCAGGTTACTTGGTTATTTTTCTATTGACATGCTTTGCCTTTTTCATCGGATTGCCTTGGGTTTGGATCATGTTGGCATTAATTGTTTTGCAACGTGAGTTTCCTTTGCCAAAGCGCAGCTATGATGCGCTGCTCTTCCTTCTTGGCCTCTACTTTTTGCTCCGTTAAGTTCAAGCTTTGTATCTTTGTGCTTTCTATAAGCAAACATGGACTACACTTTCAACGCAATCGAAGCCAAATGGCGTCAAATTTGGCAAGAACGCAACACATATAAGGTCAGCGAAGACAACTCCAAACCTAAATTTTACGTACTCGATATGTTTCCGTATCCTTCAGGGGCAGGGCTACATGTAGGGCATCCGCTCGGCTACATCGCTTCGGATATTTTTGCGCGCTACAAGCGTTTGAAAGGATTTAATGTCTTGCACCCGATGGGTTATGACTCCTTTGGTTTGCCTGCTGAACAATACGCCATTCAAACGGGCCAGCATCCGGCCATTACCACCAAAGAAAATATCGCCCGCTACCGCCAACAACTAGACCTCATGGGTTTCAGCTTCGATTGGGACCGCGAAGTGCGCACCTCAGACCCCTCTTATTACAAATGGACCCAATGGATCTTTAAGCAATTATTTGATGCTTACTACGACCTCACCCTCGACAAAGCCACACCTATTGCTTCACTCATTCGTGCTTTTGAGCAAGAAGGAAATATCAATACCAACGCTGTTCACGATTGCGAACAACGCTTTGATGCCGCAGCTTGGGCTGCATTTTCACCAGAAACCAAAGAAGCTATTTTACAACAATATCGCATGGCTTATTTGGCCGAAAGTTGGGTCAATTGGTGCCCTGCTTTAGGAACCGTATTAGCAAATGACGAAATTGTCAATGGGGTTTCTGAGCGCGGTGGGCATCCGGTTGAGCAAAAACGCATGATGCAGTGGTCTATGCGCATCAAAGCCTATGCAGAGCGTCTGCTAGAAGGCTTAGATCGCATCGACTGGACCGACGCCCTCAAAGAACAACAGCGCAACTGGATAGGAAAGTCTAAGGGTTCTAGTGTGCAGTTTGCGGTCAAAGGCGCCGATCTTCATATAGAAGTATTTACAACGCGTCCCGATACCATTTTTGGCGTGAGCTTTATGGTTTTGGCACCCGAACATCCGTTTGTTGAACAAATTTGCACACCTGCACAATCTGAGGAGGTTCGGGCGTATCAGCAGCAAGCTGCGCTCAAAACCGAAAGAGACCGCCAAGCCGATGTCAAAAACATAACAGGCGCCTTTACCGGTGCCTATGCTATACATCCTTTTACGGGCCAAGAAATCCCGATCTGGATTGGCGACTACGTTTTGGCTTCTTACGGCACTGGTGCTGTTATGGCGGTGCCTTGTGGTGACCAACGCGATTACGATTTTGCCAAGCATTTTAAACTGCCTATTCCAAATATTTTCGCCGACCAAGATATCTCTGAGGCCGCCTATGCCGAAAAAGATGCAGTCATTGCCAATTCTGACTTTTTAGATGGCTTAGATGCCAAATCTGCCATGGAAAAAGCAATTGCAGCTATTGAAGCTAAGGGCATTGGTCAAGGCAAAACCAATTACCGTTTGCGCGATGCCGTTTTTTCGCGCCAGCGCTACTGGGGAGAGCCCTTCCCGGTTTATTACCAAGACGGTTTGCCACATTTGGTCGACGACGCCTTACTTCCTGTTACACTACCCGACGTAGATGCCTATTTGCCAACCCAAGACGGAGAACCACCATTGGCAAGAGCTGCCAAAGAAGCGTGGTCTTGTCAGTTGGGCGAGCGCATGGAATACAACACCATGCCAGGCTGGGCAGGCAGCTCTTGGTACTTTCTACGTTACATGGATCCGCACAATCAGGACGCATTTGCTAGCCCTGATAAACTCGCTTATTGGAACCAAGTCGATTTATATATCGGCGGATCCGAGCACGCCACTGGCCACTTGCTTTACGCACGCTTCTGGACCAAAGCACTTTACGATTTAGGTTTCATTCATTTTGACGAACCTTTTGCCAAACTCATCAATCAAGGCATGATTCTCGGCAAGTCGGCAATTGCTTACATGGGTCCTGATCAGAAAATGTATTCGCTAGACATGCTTCCTGAAAACAAAGAAGGGTTTAGAGAGGTCCGTATCTTGATCGATTTGCTCAACGACGACGAGAGCATCCAATTAGATGCGCTCAAAGCCTGGCAACCACAATATGCAGCACAGGAATTTGTGTGTAATGCCGACGGTAAAGTTTTGGTCAAGCGAGAGGTAGACAAAATGTCGAAACGCTGGTATAATGTCGTTACACCAGACGACCTCTGCGAAAAATATGGTGCTGACACACTGCGCATGTACGAGATGTTCTTGGGGCCACTCGAACAAAGCAAACCGTGGGACACCAAAGGAATTACTGGCGTACACGGCTTTTTGAAGAAGTATTGGCGCTTATTTTACTTGAATGGTCAGTTTGAGGTGAACGACGCACAACCAAGTCCAGCAGCACTCAAAACCTTGCACAAAACCATCAAGAAACTCACCGACGACCTCGAGCGTTTTTCTTTCAATACTGGCGTATCAAGCTTTATGATTTGCGTCAATGAACTTACCGAGCAAAAGTGCAATAACCGACATATTTTGGAGCAACTCACCATTCTCATGGCTCCTTATGCGCCGCATATCTGCGAAGAAATCTGGGCTCAATTACAGCCAGCTTCCCCGACCATTTTTAATTCGGAGTACCCAGTTTTTGACCCAAGTTATTTAACGGAATCTAGTTTCGATTACCCTGTTTCTTTCAACGGAAAAATGCGTTTCAAGGCCACGCTCGAACTTGCGTTGTCCATTGATGAAGTAAAAGAAGTGGTCTTGGCCAAGCCAGAAACCCAAAAGTGGTTAGAAGGAAAAGACCCCAAGAAAGTAATTGTAGTTCACGGTAAAATTGTCAATATCGTACTCTAGGCACGTTATTGCTTTTGCAGAACATATTTATTCAAAATGAGATAGCAAACTTGCCGAATTTTTAACTTCGGTAAGGAGCCCCTTGAGTGCCGCTGAGTGCGTATGTATTTGCGCACCACCGGCAATGTATCGAACGTTTGGTGCGTCGTTGTGAAGTTGCTTGAAATACCCAACAATAAAATGCTTATCAACGGCGGTAAGCCAACTGCTCAACACAACGGTTGGTTGAAGTCTTTGTATGCAATCGACCAAGGAGTCGTAGGGTAAGCTTTGGCCTAGGTAATAGGTGTAGTGTCCTTTTGACCTCAATAAATACTGATAAAACAACAATCCGATTTCATGCCAGTCGTGTTCTGGAAGAAAGAGCAAAACACTTTCCGAAGATTTTGGCGGAATAGGAAGCTTATCGATTTCCGTTATGACCTTTTGACGGATCAAATTCGAGATAAAATGTTCTTGTGCAGCTGTAATGCTATTGACCAACCACATGACACCAATGCGGTCTAAAAAAGGAATGAGGTGCTCAGAAAAAGTAACTTCCAATCCTTTATTTTTGATAAGGTCATTGAGGGTGTTCCGGAAGAGTTGTTCGTCTAGTTCTAGCAGTGCTAAAATGAGTTTTTCTTCGGCGTTGTCTATGGAAGAGTTGAGTCTGATTTCTGAAACCATGGAATGGATGGCAGTGGTGCCCATGGTGGCAATTTTGGAAATCTTGACCCCTTTCTTATTGAGCAGGCTTACGTTGAGCAGAAAAGAAAGATCTGCATCGGTGTAGGTCCGAATTTTGGTGTCGGTACGGTCTGGGATGAGCATGCCATAGCGCTTTTCCCATATGCGAATGGTGTGCGCCTTGATGCCCGTGAGGATTTCGATATCTTTTATTTTATATTCTGCCATAGCTGAGTAGTCAAACCCTAACAACCTTGAACATAGATTGTTCACGACGCGGCAAAAATAAAAGTTTAAAGTAACTTTGCAACATGCAAATTAAAAGCGCCGAATTCACGATCTCCAATACAGAAGTCAGCAAATGCCCAACCGACGGCAAGCCTGAGTTCGCTTTTATCGGAAGGTCCAATGTCGGTAAGTCTTCGTTAATCAATATGTTAACCTCTAAAAAAGGACTTGCCAAAACTTCCGGAACACCGGGCAAAACCCAACTCATCAATCACTTTCTGATCAACGAGCATTGGTATTTAGTTGATTTACCTGGCTACGGCTATGCAAAAGTGAGCCGTACCCAACGCAGCACTTTTGAGCGCTTTATTGCCGACTACCTCACCAAAAGAGAAAACCTTTACAACATTTTTGTTTTACTAGATGCACGTCTAGAGCCCCAAAAAATCGACCTGGAATTCATGAATTGGTGTGGCCAAAAAGGCTTACCATTTTCTATGGTTTTCACCAAAATCGATAAATTGTCCAGTACGGCCTTGCAAAAGAACCTCGCCAAATACAAAAAGGAAATGCTCAAGGTATGGGCTGAACTTCCACCGGTTTTCACCACCTCAAGTGAGTCTGCATTCGGAAAAGAACCTTTACTCAATTACATCGAGCAAATTTTAGCTTAAGCGTTTTCAGCCTCTTGAATTTTCCTTTCGAATTCCTTACTTTTGCACAAAAGTATCCGCATTATGGGAAGAGCATTTGAATACCGCAGAGCAGCAAAAGAAAAACGTTGGGACAAAATGTCCAAAATGT
>JBIIZI010000192.1:0-3818 GCA_044346375.1 Crocinitomicaceae bacterium
TACAACCAAGCAATCGACGTACACCAACTAGCCAACGGAACTTACTTCTTGCACCTAGATGGTCAGGTACTTCCGTTTATTAAAATGCAACAATAAGCGTTACAGAACTAGAAACGCTCTCCAACAAAAAGGGCCCGCACATGCGGGCCCTTTTTATTTTTTATTATTTGATATTTTTCATCGGTTTCTTGAAACCAAGAAACTAACCTTTTCCTTTGATGATTGGAACAGAAGGCTTAGGTGTTGCCGGCACAGATGGTCTTGGCGCTACAGGAGCTGAAGGCGTGCTTGGGCGCGTATTGATTGGCGCTGAAGGCTTCGGCGAAACAGGACTACTTGGTTTTGAAAAAGCCGGTGTGGTAGGTTTGGATTCAACAGGAGCAAATGGTTCTTTGGCGCCACGATCTGGGCCGGAGGTAGTTTGGTTTGGCTCTGTGCCTTCTTTGCTTGGTTTTTCAGTGTTGCCTTGCGGTTTGGTATCAATTGTTTGTGGACGGTCATTAGGATACTTACCTTCTGAAAAGGTATGCGCATTGTTGTTGAGCGCCGGACGCTCTACTTTGTTCAGTACTGTTGTTGTGGGCGCAGGGACATTTGGCGTAGGGGGAACATTTGGTGGAATGTTCAAATACCCTTGGTCAAAAATACACCCGCCCATTTCGTCTGAAGGAACGCCCATTTGCAAACAGCGCTGACGGGCTTGTTCTCTGCTTTGCGCATTCATTTGAGAAACATTCATGTAGATTCTTGGGAAGCTTCTGTCTGTGTATGACGCTGTGGTGGTACCAGGTCGGTAGTCAAAAAGCGTATTGAGGTCGGTGACGCGCCAATCTTCGGCAAAATTCTTGGCCAAGTAGGCCTGAAACTCTTGCTCTGCCATACTATTGATTTGTGAGGCCTCTCTGGAATCAAAAGCGTAGGCAGATGCCAAGGATAAAGCAGCTATATTGTTTGGGCGCGGCATGTTGGTGCGGCTATTGAAGTCGTCGTCGGCAAAGCCGTTATTGTTACCTAACAACCCTTCATACATATTTCGGTCACAGTCAAAGATGCCTACGGTTACGTTTACAAAACCACGAACACCTGAAGTGCGCACATCTACAACGGTGGTTTCACCTGTTGGCCAAGCAATGGTATAATTGCGGCCATCTAAACGCACCACACCCCCGTGCGGCAGATAATAACTGCGGCCTTGCAATTGAATGGCTTGGCCGTTGAGCCTAAGTGGCGTTTGTTGGATGTCGTCTGGTTTATCGCCGGCATAAAAACAAAGGCGGTCTCCGGCTACGTTCATGGCCACTGCGGCGTTCAATGAAAAGTTGTCGTCTTGGGCACGCTGGCGCGTCTGGACCTCAAAAAGGCCATTTGAATTTTTGGACAATACAAATTCACCAACGGTTTGAAAGGAATAGGTGGCGCGGTCATAGGATTTAAGATGCGGATCACCGTAGGATCTTCCGTAGGTGCGGCTACAAAAGCTGTGCTCGAGCATAGATGTAAAAAGGCCGATATCGGTTGAGCTGCTACCCGCAGTGGCGACTCGTTGATTCTCGAGCACCATCTGGCGAAGGTCTTGACGTTCTTTTGCAGGAATCATGCTCAGCATTTCGTAGGGCGTGAAATCTTCTGGAAAGGTGCGGTCTGGAACTTGTTTATTGGCTGCCAAGGCTTGAATAGCAGCTGCTAACCACGCGCCACGGATGTCGTCCCAGCGCTCGAGGTGGTCTTTAATGGGTGCAAAAGCCGCACTTGGAGCTTGCCCAAAAGCGCTATTGAAAAGTAGGCAAAAGCCGGCTAAAAAAAGTACTGATTTCTTCATAAATGTTGAATTATTGCTGCTGACGTTACAAGATTCGGGCCAAAATTATTCATTGAATTTATAGCCGATACCTTTGATTGTGGAAATGTATTGTTCGCCTATTTTTTCGCGGATTTTGCGGATATGGACGTCAATGGTGCGGTCGCCGACGATGATTTCGGTACCCCACACTTTTTCTAAAATTTGTTCGCGTTTGAAAACAAAGTTTGGCCTTGAGGCTAATAGTGCAAGGAGTTCAAATTCTTTGCGCGGCAATTGAATTTCTTGACCATCTTTTTCGAGTAAATATTTTTCTCGATTGATGTGAAATAGCGGCTTAATGGGTTCTGCTGGTTTGTTGTGTTGGCTGCGTCTGAGCATTGCGTGTATGCGCGATAGCAAAACCTTGGTTTTAATGGGCTTGGCAATATAGTCGTCGGCACCGGCGTCAAGCCCGGCAATTTGGCTGTAGTCTTCGTTGCGGGCGGTCAAAAAGCAAATGAGGATATCTTGATTAATTGGATCTGCTTTGATGCGCTCGCAAACCTCAATACCATCTAATTGTGGCATCATGACGTCGAGTAGAATGAGCGTAGGTTTTTCTTTTTGAATGAACTCTAAACAAGCAAGTCCATCAGCAACAACATCGACTTTAAAACCCTCTTTTTGTAGATTGTAATGAAGTAATGTTCGAATGTCTTCTTCGTCGTCGACTATTAGTATGTGAGCTGGATTCATTAAAGTAAAGTTAGGCATTCTAAAATTGGCAATATGTCAGCCTAAATTATTTTTATGAAAAAATTAACAAAACGACGTAACCTTATATTAAAAAACCGCTTAACTTTGCAGGACTAGTAGTAGGTTTAGGTTAATAGTCAGGAGCTTTGGTTTACCAAGGCTCTTGGCTTTTATAGACGCTCATGAAAATCAAAATCCTCATGGTAGAAGACGATATCAGCCTTGGTATCGTTGTTTCAGATCAGCTTAGAGCCGATGGCTACGCCGTTACCCTTTGTGAAAACGGTGCCGAAGCACTCCGTCGCTTTCAAGAAGAGCCCTACCACCTTTGCATTTTTGATGTCATGCTTCCTGTCAAAGACGGCTTTACCCTTGCCCGAGACATCCGAAAACAAAATACAGAAATCCCAATTCTATTTTTATCGGCCAGAAGCCAAACCGAAGACAAAATTGAAGGTTTCAATGCAGGTGCCGACGACTACCTCACCAAACCGTTTAGTGCCGAAGAACTACAACTGCGTGTCAAAGCTCTCCTCAAACGCGTCAAGCTTCAGCCCGAAAACCCCGAACAAAAAGTGGTCAAAATTGGCCTCTACACCTTCGATACCGAAAATTTCACCTTGCAATCGCCAAGTCAGTTGCTTACCTTGACCAAAAAGGAAGCCATGATTCTGCGCACGCTTTACAAATTCAAAAATCAGCTGATCCCTCGAGACGTCATTTTGAATTCTGTTTGGGGTCAGGACGACTACTTTGTTGGCCGCAGCCTAGATGTCTTCATTACCAAGCTGCGCAAATACCTCAAGGAAGACGCCAGCATCCAAATCAACAACGTACACGGCGTTGGTTTTAAGTTCGAGTGTCAAGAATGAGTGCGCTTATTCTCCACTTAGAAACCAGCACCAAAATATGCAGTGTTGCGCTATCTCAAAACGGTATTGTATTGGCCCACAGCGATCAGGCAGCAGATGGCTACATCCATGGCGAAGCGTTAACGCTTATGATAGAAGCCTTGCTCCACAACTCCAACACAACGCTTCAAGATCTCAACGCCGTTAGTTATAGCTCAGGCCCCGGATCCTACACCGGTTTGCGCATCGGGCTCTCAACAGCTAAAGGACTTTGTTTTGCATTGGGAATCCCGTTAATTGCCTTGCCTACCCACCAAATTCTTTTTCAAATCGCCAAAGCCAACGGTCTGGAAAAATCTCAAAACACAATAGCACTTCTAGATGCCCGCCGAACCGAAGTGTATATGGAAGTATTTGATTCAGAAGGCCAT
>JBIIZI010000193.1:0-3817 GCA_044346375.1 Crocinitomicaceae bacterium
CTTTTCTAACTCTAGGTAGGCGATGAGCCGACCATTTTCGATGAGCGAATAAGGCAATGATTCAAAGAACGATTTGTCAATGTCGAATTCAAACTCATGGAGCCCTATCTTTAATCCTACGAAGGGTATGGCGAACGGACTTTTCATAATGAATGTTTCACTGACGAAAACGAAAGGGCAAAATTAAGGATTTATTTTGGATTTTTAAAATCAGTTGGAACGATCTTGTTCCTTCTTTCCTTTTTCATCCTGTGAAACAGCCAATGGATTGGCGTGCATCTCCTTGAAAACTTTTCTTTTGCGGTAGATATCTACGGCCAAAAATATAGCGCTGCGCAGGCTTTGTTCGTCGGCTTCCATTTTGCCAGCGATGTCAAAAGCGGTGCCGTGATCAGGGCTGGTGCGTACAATTGGCAAGCCAGCTGTAAAATTGACGCCATCGTCGAAGCAAAGCGCCTTAAAGGCAGTTAGGCCTTGGTCGTGGTACATAGCCAAAACGCCGTCAAATTGTTGGCGAAGCGGCGAACCAAAAAAGCCGTCGGCGGGGTAAGGCCCAAAAGCGAGGATGCCTTTGTTTTTAGCAGCCTGGATGGCAGGAATGATCGTTTGTTGTTCTTCTTCGCCAATTTTGCCGTTTTCACCGGCGTGCGGATTGAGGCCAAAAACAGCAATTCTTGGTCTAATTAGCCCAAAATCTTTTTTCAAGCTTTGTTCGAATGCTTCAATTTTAGAAACAATGAGGTCTTTTTGAAGCTTGCTTGAAATGTCTTTAATTGGAATGTGTGTCGTGACCAAAGCCACGCGCAGGTTGCCAGAAACAAGCACCATTAGTGCTTCTTTGGCACCGGACATCTCGGCAAGGTATTCGGTATGTCCAGGAAAGTTGAAGCCTGCTTTGGCGACGTTTTCTTTTGAAAAAGGAGCCGTAACGAGCACATCAATTTTACCATCGGCGAGGTCGCGGGTGGCGGCCTCTAAAGACAGCAGGGCATATTTGCCGCCATCGGCATTGGAGACACCTGGTTCAATTGTAACTTCCTCTTGCCAAACATTGATGATATTCACTTTTTTAGGGTTGATATCGGCAGCGCTCTTACAAGACAAGTAATTGAATTCTTGCAAATTGAGTTGTTTCTTGTAATGTGAAATAACTTTGTTTGATCCGTAGACAACCGGAACGATATCCGTTAGAATGCGGTTGTCGTGGAGGGCTTTTACGATAATTTCGGGTCCAACACCGTTGAGGTCACCAATGGTGATACCGACTTTGATCAGGTTCTTATTCACCTGTTCTTTGTCTTTTACCTCTTTATCTTTGGTTTCTTTTTCCATTAAATGTTGTTGGTTTTTAGAAAGTGGTAAAGCAAGCGTACGCCAGCTCCGGTTCCGCCGTCGCCTTTGTAGTTTTCAGCAGCGTCTAGCCAAGCTGGCCCGGCGATATCCATGTGGATATAAGGGGCGCTCACGAAATGCTCTAGAAATTTGCCTGCTGAAATCATGCCTGCATTTGGTCCGCCGATATTTTTAAGATCGGCAATTTTGGATTTCATGTGTTTTTTGTAGTCGTCCCAGAAAGGGAAGCGGACTACGCGCTCATGCACTGCGTTGCCACTTTGTTCGAGTTGTTCGAATAGTTGATCGGCGGCATTGCCCATAATTACACTTGCTTCTGTGCCAATGGCGCGCAAAGCAGCACCAGTTAGGGTGGCAGCGTCAATAACCAACGCTGGATCAAACTTTTTAGAGTAAGCCAAGGCATCGGCGAGGATCATGCGGCCCTCAGCATCGGTATTGAGTACCTCAACGGTAGTTCCATCGAACATGGTAATGACATCGCCCGGCGCATAAGCGTTGCCACCTGGGCGGTTGTCGGTTGCTGGCAACAATGCTACAATATGAACTGGTAATTTTTGCAAAGCAGCAAGATATACAACAGCGGCCATGGTAGCGGCACCAGCCATATCGCCTTTCATGGTGTCCATACTTCCTGGAGTTGGCTTCAGGCTCAGGCCTCCTGTATCGTAAACCACGCCTTTTCCGACCAAAACAATTGGTTGTTTGTTTTTGGCGTTTTTGGGTTTGTATTCGGCAATTGTAAATGTAGGTGGATCAATAGAGCCTTTATTGACAGCCAATAAGCCACCCATTTTGAGGGTTTCAATTTGAGTTTCTTCGAGCACTTTTACATCAAAATTGGCTTCTTTCCCCATTTCTACAACGGCTTGTGCAAGTTGCTCGGCATTGAGGTGAGACACCGGTGTATTGACTAAATCACGGGTTTTAAAAACGGCTTTTGCCATGTTCACAAGTTCGGTGATTTGCGCTTGCGATACATTTGCTTTGACAACAACTTCGTTAAACTTTGCCGTTTGTGGCTTGCTAAAATGCTGTGTGAAGCGGTAGCTAGACAACAAGAGACCTTCGAGGAGAGCATAGGCTTCATCGGAATTGCCATTTTCTAATAAAAGCGAAACTTGCGTGTCGTGTAAGTGCTTTTCAATGGTATGTGCATGAATGCGAATTTGCTCAAGTGTTTGACCTTCTTGGATTTCAAATTCAAAGCCTTCTTTGGTTTTGTAGTACTCAAATTCTTTGGAGTTGTCTGTTTTTGCAACAAAGCGAACAACTGAATGAGCTGAATTTTTAGATTTTTTAGTCAGAACTAACATGTTGATGAATTTGTACAAAGTTAAAAAGATTGAAGCTGCTACCCTTAAAATAATTCGTTGCTGTGCGCAATTAAAAATTTGTCGATCAAACGCGGAATCGGATGATCTTGTAGGCCTGCTAGGTCGAGAAAAATGACATCTGAATGCATTTGATCCCGATTTGCAGCAACTACAAAATAAGCTTCAATTCGCTGATGGGTCAGGAGATGTTGAAACCGATCACCAATTATTTTTTGTCCGGCAAGATAGCGCTTCATTTGGTTTTCATCGGCGAATTCCGTCAACGGAAATTCAAACAGCCCTTCCCAAATATCTTTAGGGCCTCTTTTTTGAAAAGCGAGTTGTTTGAGTGCGTTTTGTTGTAGATGGTAGACAAAAAAGCGTTTTCTGACTTTTACTTTTTTGAGTTTGATAGGAAGCAGAGCTACTTGGTTATCGCGGTGGGCACTGCAGGTGCTTATTACGGGGCAAGTACTGCAATTCGGCGACACCGGCTTGCATTGCAAGGCCCCGAATTCCATAATGGCTTGGTTGTGCAGTGCAGGGTTGCTAAGATCGAGCAATTCTTTTGCCAACGCTTCAAAAATGGGCTTCCCTTCTGTAGAATTGATCGGCACTTCTATGCCAAAATACCGACTCAAAACCCTAAAAACATTGCCGTCAATAACCGCATGTGGCAAATTGTAGGCAAAAGAAGCGATGGCTGCTGCTGTATACGGCCCCACTCCTTTGAGTTTCAGTAAACCTTCGTAGGTTTCTGGAAATACCCCACTGTAGTCGTGCGCAATTTGCTGCGCTGTGGCATGTAAATTCCGGCCGCGGCTGTAGTACCCGAGTCCTTGCCACAAATTGAGCACCTCTTGCTGTGTGGCAGCCGCAAGTTGCAGAACGCTAGGGTAGTTACTGAGAAATCTTTGATAATAAGGCAGACCTTGATCTACTCTTGTTTGCTGTAAAATGATTTCACTGAGCCAGATGGCATATGGGTCGTTGGTGTGTCTCCACGGCAGGTCTCTTTGGTGACTATTGTACCATTCTTGAAGTGCTTGTCGGAGTACCTGCATAATTTATTTTAGAAATTTTGTCCGAAAATTACGCATATATACTTTCTGTGGAGTATTTTTGCCCCCGCAATTAATCACCTAATC